>JAILBW010000069.1 GCA_024680695.1 Bacteroidaceae bacterium | reverse complement strand
CACCGTGAGCGTATAGGTGACTCGCATTCGGCGCGACTGAGCGGTGTGCTTCGCATCGAGCGGTGCGTCGCGCAGTATCTGCGGGATGTTGCGCATATTGGCGATGTCCTTGTCGCTGAGGAGTGTATCCTCAGGATGGGCCTTCGTCCAGATGGCACTGCATTGCGGGTCGATGCGGAAGAGATTGCGGCCGGCGCGCTTGAAATAGACCTTCTGCCCGTCGAGCGTCATCTGCTCCAGCGCCCCGCTGCGTTCCCAAGCCTCTATCTTCTCCTCAGTCACATAGGGAATGTACTGGCGAATGTACTTCACCACCTCGTCCTTCGATTGGTTGAAGTCGTAATGGCGGCGATGCAGCAAGTCGGTCTGCCAATTGTATTTCTCTCGTTTGGCTTGCATGGTCGTCAGGCCAAAGATGCATGCCAAAAGCCCGCAGGTCAACCATTTCCAACCCCGAGAGGCGGAGGTGGCGAATAAATAGTTTCGTCTCATCATATTATGTCTTTTATCTTTGTTGCACATTTCATTATCCTCTGCGAAAGGAACCTTCAGACCTTCTTCGCGCCGATGCCCGGACGAGTGGGGAGCACCAATTTGCCTTTCTCGACCTTGACACCCTCGAAACAATCGTTGGCGATGAGCAGATTGCCGTCGAGGTCGGCAAAGTCCACAGCCGGAGACAGCTGGGCGGCCGCCGAGATGCCGCAGGAGGTTTCGGTCATGCAGCCCAGCATTACCTTCATACCCAGCGCGCGAGTCACCTGCACCATCTTCCATGCCTCTCGCATGCCGGTACACTTCATCAGTTTGATATTGATGCCACTAAAGGCACCCTGCAGTCGCGGAATGTCAGCGAGGCGCTGAACACTTTCGTCGGCAAAGATGGGGACAGGGGCCTGTTCGGTGAGCCACGCAATATCGTCGAGTTGTGTCTTCGGCATTGGCTGTTCCACCATCACGACGCCCTGCTCATGGAGCCAATGGATCATATCGATGGCCTGCTGGCGGTCCTTCCATCCCTGATTGGCATCCACGGCGAGGGGCAACTTGGTGACGCTGCGAATGGTCTGTATCATCTCGCGGTCGCTGTCGAGTCCCACCTTCACCTTCAAGATATTGAAACGGTCGGCACATTCGCGCGTCTTCTCGCGCACCACCTCGGGTGTGTCGATGCCGATGGTGAAGGTGGTGCTGGACGCAAGTGCAGGATCGAGTCCCCAGATACGATGCCAAGGCTGCCCAATCAGCTTGCCCACAAGGTCGTGGAGCGCAATGTCCACCGCCGCCTTGCCTGCTGCGTTGCCTTCGTCCATGCGGTCTATCTCGGTCAATATCTCGTCCATCAGGAAAGGGTCGCGGAAGTCGCCGATGCGTTCGGCAACCCGACCAAGGAACTTCGAGACAGAGTCCACCGTGCCCAGTTCCTTCGACAGATAGGGTGGCATGCAGGCCTCGCCATATCCCGTCAGGCCATCGTAGGAGATTTCCACCTGAATGTCCGGCGTTGTACTTCGCGAATAGGACGCGACGGTAAAGACGTGCCGCATCTTCAGTTCGTAGGGATGGAAGCTCAGTCGCATGCGCTTCCTCCCGCTCTTTCGGTTAATCATCGGCAGGGGTGCTCCCCCTGCGCGAGGCGCAAGGAGCAGGCCCGCGGAGGCCATCGCTGTGGTTTGCAAAAAGTGTCGTCGGTCGGTCATCTGGGGAAATGTTCAAGGGTTCAAATGTTCAAGGGTTGGCCTCTCCCCCTGCCTTCCCCTAAAAGGGAGGGGAGCAAGGGCGCTGGCGTAGTTGATTACTTTCTTTTTGAGTTTATTAGTTTCTCTCACTTAGGAATACATTCGTGGGGTGGGGTCTCTCCTCCCTAAGGGGGCAATCGCGCGGTTATGCGTTCAAGCGATTGGGGAACGAAGCGACGGAGGGCAAAGGGGCAGGGGGAGAGGCTTTTCAACGATAAAACTCATGTCGGTCGGTGGTGAAAAGGCCTTCCTCCTTATTTATATAAGGTAATACGCGCGAAGCGAAGAGGAGACGGCCAAGGTCGTACGCATCGTAGTTCGGGTCGGAGGGACGGAAACTGCCCTCGTGGACGAAGCCTATCGAATGGATGAAGCGCATATTGCCCACGTAGAAAGCGACATGGACGACGCGTTCCTTGCGGCCGCCCTCGGCCCGAGAGCCGAAGAAGAGCAGGTCGCCGGGTTCGAGATTCGAGAAGTCGTCGGCAATCTCGATGCGCTGTCCCTTCAGAGCCTGCTGCGACGAGTTGCGGGGAATGATGATGTCGTGCAGATAGAGCGTTGTGCGCACGAAACCGCTGCAATCCACGCCCTTCGGCGAAGTGCCGCCCCACATATAGGGAACTCCCGTAAGCGAATAGGCTGTGCGGAGGATGCTTTCAGGGTCGTTCTTCAGCGTCGCCCGCCATTTCTCGATGGGCTGGCAAAGGCTGCGATGCAGATAGCCTTCCCGACCGTCGGGAAAGGCCACCTGATAGTACTTCCCCCGCTTGCCCAAGAGACGCAGGCGGTCGCCTCCCACGACATCCCCCACCATCGCCGACTTCGGGTTGCGCGCAGCAAGGACAGTGCCGTAGAGCGACGTCACGACAACCTGCGGCGAGGTGTTCCACGCTGTGAGTTCGCTGCGACTGACGCGCTTCACCACGCCAGCCAGCGTCCAGGCGACGTATCCGTCGGGCGTCTCCACCTGCAGCCATTCGTGGCTCTCGTCCAAAACGCGCACAGGCATCCCCAAGAGGGCCTGCGACTCCTGCTCGCTGCCGTAGTCGGGCAGTTGGCGGGTATTGGCAACCGAGACATCGATGATGCCCCACTCCTCGGCCATCAGGCAGGTCGAGCAGCACCACAGAAGGATGAGGAGAAGACGGTGTTTCATGGAAAATTGCGAAGTGAAAGTGAAACAGCCAGAATGTGCCGCAGGGGGAGCGACTTCATTCTGGCTGTCGATGAGTTTTCGAGTTAGTTATTCTCAGGGCGAAGCTGTCGCACCACCTCGGCCGTGCGCCACATCTCGCTCTCTCGCAGGGCAGCGAGTTCCTTCTCGAGGCCTTCGCGGTAGCCGGGCTTCGAGTTGCTGTCGATGCTGATTTGTGCCTCGTTGCCACACTTCACGCTGGCGTAGAGTTCCTCGACCACGGGCTTGATGGCATCGTGGAAGCGGGGATACCAGTCGAGCGCACCGCGCTGGGCCGTTGTGGAGCAGTTGGCATACATCCAATCCATTCCCTTCGCAGCGAAGAGCGGCATCAGGCTCTGGGTGAGTTCCTCAACAGTTTCGTTGAATGCCTCGCTGGGTGTGTGGCCGTTCTCGCGCAGCACTTCGTACTGAGCCAGCAACAGGCCCTGAATGGCACCCATCAGCGAACCACGCTCGCCAGTAAGGTCGCTGGTGGCCTCGCGCTGGAATGTGGTCTCGAAGAGGTAGCCGCTGCCGATACCGATACCGAAGGCGAGCACCTTCTCGAGGGCCTTGCCGCTTGCGTCCTGATAGATGGCGTAGCTGCTATTGAGTCCTCGTCCCTCGAGGAACATGGTGCGCAGGCTGGTGCCGCTGCCCTTGGGAGCCACCATGATAACATCGATGTCCTTGGGGGGCACTACGCCGGTGCGGTCGTTCCACGTAATGGCGAATCCGTGCGAGAAATACAGCGTCTTGCCTGCGGTAAGGTGGGGCTTGATGGTAGGCCAGAGCTGCATCTGGGCTGCGTCGGAGAGCAACAGGCACACAATGGTACCGCGCTCGGCGGCCTCCTCGAGCGAGAACAGCGTCTCACCGGGCACCCATCCATCGGCAACAGCCTTCTCGTAGGTCTTGCCTTGGCGCTGGCCGACGATGACGTTGAAGCCGTTGTCGCGCAGGTTACAGGCCTGACCGGGGCCCTGCACACCGTAGCCGAGAACGGCGATAGTTTCGTTCTTCAGCACCTCGCGTGCCTTCTCCAAGGGGAACTCCTCGCGGGTCATCACTTCCTCGATGACGCCGCCAAAATTCATTTTTGCCATAGTTTCTTTCGTATTAAAATGTAAAGCATCTAAGTCTGTCCTGAGCGCCATCCCCGCAGGTGTGGCAATTCGCTTGCAAAGTTACGAATAAGCGAGCACAGGACAAAAAGAATTCATTCTTTTTTTTCATGTCGAGCGAAAGTAAGTGCGACGGGAAGTCATCAAAGACACGAAGATTCTTCCAATCGGGCAACACTTTTCGCCCTGCAAACGACGATTTGTTACCTCGAAGGGATTTCGAGAGAGAAATCCGTCGTGTCGGAAACGGGAAAAGGTCGGATTGCGAAGCGTCGGCAGAGGCATGCAAAAATGCCTCAGCAAGCAGGACGATTTGTCACAGCAAGCAGGAGCCGATGCTTGCGCAAGCAGAGCGATTTGTCACAGCAAGCAGGAGCCGATGCTTGCGCAAGTAAAACGAGTTGTCACAGCAAGCACAAAAATTTGCATTTTGCATTTTGCATTTGGACTTCAGTATACTGTAGACTTTGCATTATGCCTGCGGAAAGTCCTTGCCTGCAGAAGCCTCATCGGACGGGCACTGGCCGGCATTGCCGGATGCGGATGGGGATGGTGTCGTACTCGAGGGGCGCAGAGGGACGGAAGCGCAGGCGGACCATCATGCTCTGTCGCGTCTGGGGCGGGCGCTGGTCGAATACGAAGTTTCCCAGGCTGTAGAAGACCAGCGTATTGGCAATGGTGTCGATGGGTTGCAGGACATGGGGGTGGTGTCCGATTATGGCATCGGCTCCAGCTTCTGCCAAGCGGGCAGCAAGACGTCGTTGGTGGATGGAGGGCATCGGCTGAAACTCGGTGCCCCAATGGAGGATGACCACGATTCTCGTCTTGGGGTTCTCGGCATGGTAAAGCCGGACGGCTGCACAGAGTTCGTTGGCCGTGGGGCGGGAGATGTCGGGCTGTCCCTCGGCGCGAAACCAGTTCTCGAGCGGGAAGTCCAGTGCGTTGAAGAGGGCAACCTGCAGGCGACCCTTGGCGATGAGGGCGGGTGCGAGTTGCGCTGCCGTCGATGGTCCGTAGCCCAGAGGAACGATGTGGGCATCGGTGAGGTGGTGCCAAGTGGCGCGGAGGCCAGTGGACCCTTGGTCGACGCTGTGGTTGTTGGCCAGTGCCGCATGGGTGATGCCCGAGCGGTGCAGGTCGGCAGCCCAGCGTGCGTCGGCGCGGAAGACAAACTGCTTGTTCACAGGCGAAAGGCTGTCGGTGAGGGGGCACTCGAGATTGACGACGACAGCATCGGCGCGGCGGAAGTAGGGGGCGACCTTGGCAAAGAGATGGGCGACTCCGCGATGCTCGGCAATCGGACGCACTCCGCGATCGAGGAGCACATCGCCGGCAAACAGAATCGACAATGCGTCCTCGCCCTCGTCGGGCGACGAGGGGGCGAGGCACGACTGGGCAAGGAGGAGCAAAAGGCTAACAGCCAGTGCCGTAGAAGTTCTGTTCATTGACTTCCGGCTTTCTGTCGATGATGTAAGGAGCCATCCAGCGCGGACGCGCCGGTGCCTTCCCCTCCTCGAGCCGCTGCTGCCACTCCTCGTCGGTGAGCCGTTCGCCCAGCGGGTTGACGAACTCATAGTAGCTGAACGTGGCGCCTCGGGTAAGGTAAGTCTTTCCGCCGATCTCGACCAGCACATAGATGGCATCGGCATTGCCTGTGGCTTCGTAGAGGATGCCACACTTCTGGCAGTTCGGAATGTCGCGGGTGAAGACGTCGGCCACCTGCGCCACCGAACGGTCGGGGCCAGACACCAAGTCCCAGGAGTCGGGGAGGACATCGGGGTCGATGACGCTCAGCGTGAACCACTCGAGCGAGGAACCCATGTGGCGGATGCCTGCATATTCGCCCTCGTCGAGGGGGGTGCCGGACAACTCCTTCCGACTGACATCAAGGCAGAAGCCGATGTAAGACTCCAGCTGCTCGGTGTTGCTGAGGATGCGTTCCTCCATCAAGCCATGCTTCTCGAGAAGCGAGCGCGTAAGCTGCAGCAGTTCCTGCATCTTCTCCCAGAAACGGACGTTCGGCTCTACATAGCCCACCAGTATCGGGTCGGGGAAGTCGCTTCCGGCACCGCACTCGGCTGCAAAGGGCTGTTCGGCATACAGGATGGCATCGTGCTTCAGTTCGGCCCACGACGCCAGCGAGGTGTGCAGGTTCTTGCGCCGCCAAGCCGTCGTCTGCATGCAGGCGGGGTGATTCTTGTCGGTATTCTGCAGGCTCACCAGGCATTCGAGCCACTTGCCGTACATGGAACGATTCCATTCGTCGTAGCCTCCGAAGCGCTTCTTCATCTTCGCCGACTCGGCGGAGTAAGCCTTCCATTGGGCTGGATAGTCGTATACCTTATTAATAATATTGTCGGCCTCGCTGCTTCCAAAAGCCGAGAAGACATCCAGCCCCGAGGGGAAGGGGTGTGCGGCATTGGGCTTTTCGTCGTACATTTGGCTTAGGATTTCGGCATCTGGCGTATAGCGCTGCGGCATGTAGTTTATCTTGTCCGTGCAGTTCTCGTCGGCCAGCTTCGGCGTAATGCGGTTGCGCGTTGCGAAGAGCGACTTTACGTTCGCGCCGAGCGCCTGCAGCTTCGCCTCGTCGGCCAGATCGTCCAAAGTGTGGAAACCGGAGTCTGAGAGCACATCGGCCAGGTCGAACACCGACACATTGTCCGGCTCGCCCATAAGGAAGTTCAGCACTTCATAGACGTCGGCGCCGACAGCTGCTCCCTCTTGCCGGCAGGAACGGATAATGTGGGCCATCATGGCGGCATAGCCAAGTGCCTTTGGACTTTCGCGACAGAAGGTGCACGTCTGGAGCCACATCATGGCGCGGAAGTAGCGCCCCTCGGCTTCGCTTCGTGTATAGTGGCCTCGCGGGCGGAACAAGTCGTAGGCGAAGGGCATATCGCGATAGCTCATCATCGGCGAAAGGGCAGGCGTCTCGGCAGCAATGTTGCGCAACTCGGTCGAGACGGCTTCGGCATAACTCTCGGGCACAGAAAGACGGTCGGACCCCGTCAGCAGGCGGTCGGCAATGGCAAAGAATGCGGCATTGTATTCGGCCATATCGCGCACCGCTGCCGAAGTGGACTGCGAAGCAAAGTCGAGCGCACGCTGATGCAACGTCTGGCATGCCTGATGCAGGCGTCCGACAAACTCATGCCGCTCCAGACTCTTCAGCACGAAGGCAAAATACATGTGGAAAGCCTGCAGATAGACGTCGGTAGTGATGAAGCTGGGCATTGTCTGGTAGTCGTTCATCTCGTAAATGTTGAACAACTGCTGCTTGTCGGTGGGGGTAATGGCGTAGTTATGCTGGTCGAGCCGATTATAAAACACCGAGTCGAAGTCTTCGAGTTGGAACAGATTAACGGTCAGCGCTGGATTGCGCAGGTCGAGCCCTTCGCGAGTCACCGTTGTGCTTTGCTCCATCAAAGAGAGCCGTTGGTCAATGCGTTCCACGAAGGCCTGCTCCTCGGCGCTCAGCTTGACCTGGTTGTACTCTGTGAGCGCATTCCAGTCGTGCGCCTCAAGATATTCGTAGCAGGTAGCCTCGTACCAGTCACACTTTGTCTGGAAGAATTGGTTCATTTCCTCCTCCATGAACCACATCCCGTGGAGGGCATAGACGTAGTTCTTCATCAGCCGCAGCTCGGCATAGGTCATGTTGCTGATGTCGGTGGTTAAGTCCACCGTCTTTGGCAGACTTTTCTCCGTTATCAGGAAAGAGTGGGGTGCACAATCCTTTATGACGCCTTCCGCATCACGGTGCTCGGACATTTTCGGCTCTGCCCCATCGTTTGCATTCTTCGGAGCATTCTTGCCGCACGAGACTAATAACAGCCCAACGGCGAAAAGACAGCATACTCGTTTCATAATCTGTACACTTTATTAATTGGTTATTCCTTTTTCATATTTGACAAACTTCAGCCCGAAGCCCTGCAGGCGATAGATGGCCTCCACTGAGGTGGAATCTGCACGATGCTCCCAGGTGTGCACCGTATGGGGCAGTGAGTCGCGTTCCACGCAAAAGTCATCGAGCGGCAAGCCGAGTCGCGACCCCATCCACAGCGGGCGAATGTATTGTCCCTTGTACAACTTGAAGATGTACAAGCGCTTGTCCGGCTGAGGACGATAGCGGGTGGCACGAATGACGCCCACAAGTATTTCTGGCACGGAGTCGGCATTCAAGTCGCCGCACTCGAAACGATAGACTGGCGCATCAATGGTCCACGTATCGACCAGCGAATCCCCGAGATAATGGTGAATCTGAAAGAGCGAATCGGAAACTGCAGAGATGCCCAGACGGCCGAATGCACCTCGTGAATGATAGACATAGGCTGAATCGCCGTCCGCCTCAATGGTGAACATCACGTCTGATGTGCGGCGGCAACTTGTACTCAAGAGCCCGAAGACTATCGGCGCCACGAGAAAAACGAAGCGGTTCATCGTTTCATGCATGAACGTCTGTCTGAGGATTTCTGTCGCGGAATATGACTCGCGACTGGCAAACGACATCGCCTTCTTTTCTCACCTCGATGTCGAAGGAATCCTGAAGTGATTCGTCCGTGGGCTGAATGTAAAAGGAGAGACGGTCGCCCATGTAGGCTTCGGTCTTATAGGCTATCTCAAACCGATGAATGCGCTGTCGCTCAAATCGGGTGCGGGGGAAGAGGTCGAGAATGTGCTCAATGTACTTGATGCTGTTGATGTGACCATTGATATCCACATCGCTGTAATGCGTGTCGATAGTGCGCACTAAACTTGGCTCGCGGAAACGGAATCGTCCGTGACCTTCGATGGGACAGGGCTGTTCCTCGGGAGACACAATGTAGTTCAGTATATCGCCGTCATAGAGCGTAAGCAGATCGCACGGCTTTCGCGTCGCAGTGTCTATCATTGCCCATACACTACGAGCATAGCCATAGGCAGAACCGTCGGGACGCAGTACTGCAAAATTGCGCTGCGTGAAGAGTTTCATTACGCCTTCGACCCATGTCTTCACCTGAATGCACTCGTACTGGTGCGGCATTTCCTCCATCTCGATGCAGAGGCGGCTCAGGACCCAGGTGTGGTGGCTTTCGTTCAGTTCGCCGATTCCCCAGCCCCGACGATGCGAATGGTTGCCCGCAGCATTGAGCAGATGATTGCCCAGAATGCCGAGAAAGATATGACCAGTGAAATCCACATGAAAGGGTTCCACATATATGGGAAAAGTGTCTATTTTGTCCATAATGACAAGGAGTCAAAAGTTCAAAAGTTCAAAAGTTCAAAAGTTCAAGGGCTTGCGGTTAGCGGTGCTTGCGTCCCAGCGGTAGCAAACGGCATAGCCGAGCGAACCCGCCGCCAGTCCACACCCCCCTCCTCGGAGCAATGCGAGTAAGTATTTGAGCGTTAGGAAGCAAGGCGACGGAGTTAGCACTGAGGGTAAGGCTGTTCAATGAAATAAATGGTCAATCGGTCAATCGTTTCTCCCGCTGTTCCAAGAATTTGCTGACTTCCTCCTGCATGCCACGGGTCACAGCAATACGACCGGAACGAGTGTATTGCAACACGCAACCGAACTCGTCGAGCGCATGGTAGAGGGAAATGATGTCATCGGTCACGCCATACTTCATCACGATGCTGTAGGTAGGATTCACCTCGATGATGCTAGCATCGTGGCGTCGGATAGTGCGCGATACTTCAGGGTTCTCGAGAACGATCGGCGTGGAGAGCTTGTAAAGACCCGATTCGCGGATGAACAATTGGTCATCGGTAAAGTAATTTGCCTTCACCACATCTATTTTCTTCTCGATTTGTCGGGTAATCTTGACTATCTGGTCTTCATCGCTCCATGCCGTGATGGTATATTTGTGCACTCCCGGAATGCTGGATGCCGATACGTTAAGACTCTCGATGTTCACCTGTCGCCGCGTGAAGACGGCCGTTATCTGGTTAAGAATACCAGCGATGTTCTCGGAGTAAACCAGCAGCGTATATAGTTTCTTATTTTCCATATTTGATTGTGACCTTATCCTTTTCACTCTGATTCATAATTCACGATGCATACCCCCCATTGATGACTATAGAAAATCCCTCACCTTGTCACTTTCTTCTCCTCACTTTTTCTTATCCTCAATGCTTAGCATCATATCGTTCACATTCATTCCTGGGGGCGTCATTGGCAGTACATCATCGTCCTCGAGAATAGCGCATTCCATGATGTACGGTCCATCGGTGGCGAGCATCCTTGCCACGGCGTCCGCTAAGCCCTCTCGTTCCGTAACAGCCTCATAGGGGATGCCGTAGCCTTGAGCGATCAGAGCATAGCTGGGGTTCATCATCCGCGTAAACGACTTGCGCCGGTTCCAGAACATATCCTGCCACTGGCGCACATTGCCCAGATAATGATTGTTCATCAGAATCATCTTCACAGGGGCTTGCTGCTCCATGATGGTACCAAGTTCCTCAATACACATCTGGAATCCACCGTCGCCCATGAAGCAACAGACAGTGCGGCTGGGGGCTCCGAAGGTAGCACCAATGGCTGCAGGCATTCCGTAGCCCATTGTTCCCAAACCACCACTGGTGCAGATGCTGCGCTGATGATGATACTTGAAATAGCGCGTTGCAAAAAGTTGGTTCTGTCCGACATCGGTGACCAGAATGGCATTGTCGGGAGCCGCCTCGGCCACTGCATTCACCACCTCGCCCATCAGCAGTGGTCCCTCTTTGGGATGAATGGCAGGTTCGATGACTTTCTGGCGTTCTTTTTCGGCCAAAGGCAGGAAGGAGTCGCGCCAGGCCTTATGATGGCCCTTGTCGATGAGTGCGGTGATGGCGGGAAGAGACTCCTTGCAATCGGCCACCACTGCCACATCGGCCTTTACATTCTTGTCTATCTCACTGCGGTCGATGTCCAAGTGAATTACCTTAGCCTGTTTTGCGTAAGTCTTCAGGTTGCCCGTCACACGGTCGCTGAAACGCATTCCTATGGCAATAAGCACGTCGCACTCTTGCTCTTTCAGGTTCGGCGCGTAATTACCGTGCATGCCCAGCATGCCCACATTGAGCGGATGATTGGAAGGCAAAGCCGAAAGTCCGAGCATCGTGCGGCCGGCTGGGATATCGGCTTTCTCAAGGAAGTCCTTCAGTTCCTGTTGAGCATTTCCCAGTTCCACCCCTTGCCCCACCAATGCCAATGGCCTTTGGGAATGATTGATGAGCGCTACAGCTTGGGCCACTGCATTGGGGTCAAGCGTAGGATAAGCCACATAAGAACGAACGAAATCGACATGCTTAGGTTCATAATTCACCTTCTCTGTCTGGGCATTCTTTGGGAAGTCGAGCACCACAGGTCCGGGACGTCCACTGCGGGCGATATAGAAGGCACGACTCACTGCCCATGCTACATCCTCAGCATGACGGATCTGGTAGCTCCACTTGGAAATGGGCTGTGCCACGCCCACGAGGTCAACCTCCTGAAACGCATCTGTGCCAAGCGCACCGATGGGCACCTGACCCGCGATGACGACGATAGGCGTAGAATCCAGCATGGCATCAGCCACACCCGTCAGCGTATTAGTGGCTCCGGGGCCACTCGTCACCAGTGCCACCCCGACACGGCCAGTCACTCGGGCATAGCCTTCGGCGGCATGCGTTGCACCCTGCTCATGGCGCACGAGGATATGGTCGAAGGCTTTCTTCTCGCCGCGAGTGTAATCATATAATGCATCGTAGACGGGCATTATGGACCCGCCCGGATAGCCGAAGATGGTCCTTACCCCCTCAGCCTGCAAGGCCAGCATCAATGCCTCGGAACCCGTTATTTGTTTTTGTTTCATTATCCTCTGACTTTATCAGGCTGCAAAGTTACAGATAATTCGCAGAAAGGCCAAGAAATGCAGGCCGTAATTTACAATTTGTTGCATAATGCGGTTCGAATTACGTTAAACTATCTTAATAACGAGGCCGAGAACGAAGCATATTAGAAAAAAAAGTTTATATTTGTCCACTGAATTAGAAGAATTGAAGAATCGTGGAAGATGAAATGCATGGCTTATCTTACTATAGAAACTCTCATATTGGCGGTATCGCCGTTTCAGCTTATGGCAGATAACAAGAAGGAACAGCAAGAGCAGATGCACCTTATCATCGAGGTATTGACAAAGGAGGAGGTCACTCGAATGGAGGTTCCTGCTTTCCTATTGGATGACGATGCGGCTACCAGCTACTGTCGGGATGTAATCAATCACTCCGACGAACAGTACGCCGAAGACACGACATCTGCCAATAGAATCATAGACGATGCCGAATGGATTATCGCACACGAATTTTTCCCTGACGAGAAGATCAAGAAAAAGCTCGTCAAGCAGGGTACGACCCTGACAAACTGGACGAAATCTATGCTTGGGCACACTGGATTCGCCAAGATGTGCCTCAGCGTTACGCCACGCTGACCGCCTTCTGTAACAGTCAGCTAACGGCTCGGCACGAAGCACTTGAGCGGACGATGCCTTCGGGTCGGTTGGTTAGTTTTTCATACAGGGAGTTTGGTTCGTCGCGCCCCACAGAGGTGATTTATGAACTCAGGCGTGACGAAGCAACTGGCCGGTGGCAACTTAACGGCCAAAACGTGGACGATGCTGTGGTAAAAGAGGTGCGCGCATTGGTCGAGCGACATCAGACGTACAAGTGTCTGAAACACTATGTCGATGTTCCCTCTCTCCTGAGCGGCCCGCAAGTTCTGGGTGGCCCTCCTTCCTGGGAGCTTATTTGCAAGTTTGAAAGTGGCACGATAACCACGGGTTCCGAGAATATGCCAGTCCCAGCCAGTTGTGCTGCAATTGTCGAATATCTGAATGAAATAATTAAGGAGAAAGCGAACGAAGTTCAAAAGTGAATAATTTGATACCGCCGTACATCATTGAACTAAAGAGATATGCAAGAATCAACCAAATCAAGACTAATTGTCTTTTCGCGTCTGTGGGCTATTCCCACGGTGCTGTGTGTATTGCTGAGTATTGCAGCCGTAATTGCCTGCATGAACGAACACAAGGGGTGGATGGGGCTTGCCGTGCTTGGCACTTTGCTGATGCTGGCCATCCTGGTATGCCAACTAATCGCCGCCATCATCTTGCGTCGCTGGTGGCATGTAGCAGGCAGTGCCTTTGGCATATTGGCGTCGGTTTTCGTGATCGCTTCTTCCATCGTGGCTTTGGCTGCCGGACAATATCGCCCGCCTGTAATGAACAACACGGACGATGACGACTCTTCGTGGTCGTTGTTCGAGGACACTGCTTCTTTCTCGCACTCGGACGACCAATTGTCGTGCCACATTGTGGCTCTTGTGCCTGACGCCGGTTTGAGACAGGCTGTGGGCGAGTGGCTCAGCGCGCAAATGGGCGACCGATATTCGGGCGACATGACCGACATACAGGCACTGGTCGATTTCTATGGCAAGGACCATTTGGACTCGCTGCGCCATATCTATGCCGATGGTGTGCCAGAATGGGCAGAGCTAAGCTATGATGTCGAGATGGACCGTGTCTTTGAAACCGACAAGGTGATTACCTACAGCCTGACTATCACACTCGATTTAGGGGGAGTCCACCCCACGACCCAGAAGATTGGAGCCACTTTCAGCAAGGAAGATGGCAGCCGGCAGACATGGGACATTGTGCGCAATGATTGTAAGCCCCAAGTCTGCGACATAGCGCGAGAGATGTTGAAGGACTATTTCAACGCCGAAACCGACCTCGACCTCATGAAGAATTTGCAGGGCGTAGAGGACGTGGCGCAAATCCCGCTGCCCGTAACCCCGCCATACATGACCGTCGAAGGCTTTGTGTTCATCTACCAGCAGTACGAAGTTGCGGCCTACGCAATGGGTATGCCCAGTGATGTCATTCCATACGAGACGCTTAGGCCTTATCTGACAGAACATGCACAGGAACTTATTCCCGAGGACTATAGCTTCCCAGTGGCTTTCATGGGAAAGTCGCCCACGATATCGGAATTCTTGGTGGCCATCTGCAGCCAGGAAGATCCTGGTGAATTGTTGTCCTACATCAAATCACAATGGAAGGGATACCGACAGGGGCACCAATATGCTGGTCATTTCACCGTGGACGAGAGCCACGGATATATTAGCTACGACCATGAAAAGGAGCATGTTGCCAGCGGTGCACATACAGGGTTCACCGAGTTCTGCTGCTGGCGATGCGACGACGGGAGACATTTTGTCGTTGCGACAAACACCAGCACCTTTGTGGATGGCGTTGTCGTGGACAACCAGTTCACGGGCATTACGTTCTATCTATACGACACGAAAACGAGCCACATGGTGATTGTCAGTGCTGAAAGCCTTGGTGTGGGATGGCCAGATGTAAACGCAATCATCAGCTATTCATTGCCTGTCGAGGGCAAGGATATCAAAGCCGTTGCCAACGATCCCGAGAAAGGCGAATGCCACTTTATGTATGAGTGGAACGGCGAAGGGTTTGAAGAAGTGAAGGAATAAAGAATTGAAGAATTGAAAAATTGAAGGCTGCGAGTAAGCGAGGGCAAAGCCAAACTTGTTTGAGCTGTGCCGAGCGTGAGCAGGCTCGACCGAAGGTCAAGAATTGAAGAATGGTCAATGAATTATGCATTATGCATTGTGAATTATGAATTAAGAACATGATGTACAAATATTTGCTTATAATAGTCTTGATTCTGACTGGTGTGGGTGTGTTGGGTGCCGTAATTCTCGGGAAATTGCCCGAGTCGGCGATGATCATCAACCCCTATTACCAGCCAGTCATATATTTTTGTGCCTATAGTTTCGCTGCTTTGTGCATGGGCGGACTATTCTGCATCTTTATCAAGTCTATACGCACACCGCTGATTGTGTTGGCCTGCATCCTACTTATGTTCTTCTTTATTTTTGCCTGCTGGAACAATATGCTGGAGAAAATCAGCTATAAAGTGGCAAAGAGAAGCGAACCCGTGGAATGCCCGTTTGTTATTGAAGACAAAGATTACTCTGCAAACAGCCTGTACATCCGTTTCCTCGACGAAGAGGGAACGGTTCCTGCCGAAGTACCGTTTCCGGTACTTTCCCGGCTCAATCAGGGCGACACCTGCGTAGCCGTTGTATGGAAAGGCTTGATAGGTATCAATTTCATTTCCAAGATAAAGAATGTGAGAAGGAGTGAAAAGTGAAGAGTGAAGGAGCCCCCTCCAGCTCCCCCTTGGGGGAGAGACCAATCTCCCAAACGACCAGTCTCCCAATCTCCCAAACGACCAAGTAAACTATGAATTTAAAAAGGTGTCTGTTATTTGTCTTGTGGTGCCCCGCAGCAGCCACGGTCTTTGCACAACATACATTGCAAAGGGTTGACATACAGGTGGTGCTCTGTCAGGACGGAAGTGCAAGCGTCATGGAAGTGCGTCAGGTGCAGGTGGGCGATGAAGGCACAGAAGGCTTCATTACCTTTAATAATATGGGCGACATTGAAGTGCGCGACCTTCAGGTATATGACGAAAACGACTCATGCTATGTCGTTGAGGACGAATGGAATGTTCATCGTTCGCGCAAGCAAAAGCGCTGTCGCTGCGGCTATAACCGCACCCCGCAAGGCGTGGAACTCTGTTGGGGATTAGGCGATGCCGGCAACCGGACGTATGAGATTCACTATACGCTAACCAAACTCGTCAAGGCTTACGAAGATTACGACGGCTTTAACCACTCCTTCTATGAGGCCGCAAATTCACCAGCCCAAGAGGCGAGGGTGGAATTCTGCTTGGAGAACGACTCACTCACCAGGGCGAATGCCGCCATTTGGACATTTGGCTACTACGGATACAAGCGTCTTGAAGATGGTGTGTGCGAAGCTGCGACCGACGAGGCGATGAGAGACGGCGATGCCATCATCGTGTTGCTGCAATTGAATAAAGGAGTGCTCAATCCGACCGTGAGAAAAGAGGAATCATTTGCGGAGACGGTGAAGCGGACAGCTCTTGAAGGCAGCGATTATAATCTGGAGGATGCCGGACTGGAGGGCAACGCATCGTATCAGTTTGGCAGTGACATTCTGCCCGAAGAAGAGAAACCCGACGGCGTGGCTATCACCATTGTAAGTGTCGTCGTGGGTATCATCGTCCTTGCATTTGCAGCTGCAAAGAGGGACGAGAGGAAAAAGAAGCAGAAACGGAAACTACTGACAGAACGTTTCAATCAGCTCATGGGCGGAATGGGACTCGACGATTTGCCCTACTACCGCAACTTGCCCATCAACGGAAACCTCCTCATGTCGGGCGCCACGATGAATGCGGTGAAGACATTGGCCAGGAAAGGCGACAGCATCGAGGAAATCGTCGTCCAGTTCGGTTTGCAACAGTTGTATAATGCCTTCATCCTTCGCATGTTCTACAAGAACAACATTCAGCTGAGGCACGGCGAGGTAAACGGCCGGCGAGAAAAGCTGTTCTATATCAACGAACCTGTGGATCCAGGGGAAGGCGACGATGTCACTAAATTGCTGACCATCGACAATTGGAGCGGACCGGAACTATCCAGGTACGATACGATGGGCATCTCGATGCAGATGAATGCCAAGAAGCAGTTCAAGGGTTATGTCAACGACGCAGGTATCGAGTACCAGCTGCAGAAACTGCTCTATGAGTCGGCTGGCGAGGACCACTTGCTGCAGCCCAACGAACTGAAAGCCCATGTGGTCGATAACCCTCTGGCCTGGCGTTCATTGGCCACCATACTCAACCTGCTGACCGCCAAAACCATCGATGAAAAGAACCTGCGCGGCGAGGATGTACAGCAGGTGGTGGGATTCTGGCGCTATCTGAAAGACTTCTCGTTGGTGGCCGAGCGCCATATCGAAGAGACGGGCCTGTGGCGGGAGTATCTGGTATTTGCCGCCTTCTATGGCATTGCCGAACAAGTGCGCAAAGACATGAAGAAGGTGGCGCCCGATGTCGCTCGTTTAAACGAACTTGTAAAACCTGAGGATCTGATTCGCGATATCGAACCGCTCGCCGATGCCATTGCCAGCACAATACTCTTTGCCCATTCATACGTAACGCCGGAGGAACGGAAACAGATAGCCAAACTACGTGAGAGTAGTGGCAGCAGCTACAGCAGGAGTAGTGGTGGCAGCGGAAGAAGCAGTTACAGCGGAGGCGGCGGCCATTCTGGCGGTGGCGGAAGCGGGTTCCGTTAAGCACATTCGTCTTAATTCAAATTTCAAAATTCAAAAAGCAGGGCGGCAGCCCATTCTTCACTCTTAACTCTTAAATCTTCACTTTGAAATCGCCAACAGGTATTCCACGATTTCACGCAGCGTTTCATCGTGGTCGGGTCTTTCGGCATAGCCGCTCGAATCGATGGAACCCTGCTCAAAGACGATTTGCAGCGACCAGCTGGGGGCGTCGTTGATTTTGTAGTCCGGCATATATTCTCGGCCCACCTCATACAGCTGACCCTGCTCCACCATGTCCCTAACACGCTGGAACACAGAGTCGCCAACCTCCTTCGGCGCTCCCTCACCTTCAAGAGGGGTTAGGGAAGGTTCACCCATTCGTTGTACCTCCATCTTCAACTCATGCTTACCCTTGCGCCCGTCAAGGATAACCTCCTGTTTGTAGCCAGCGAACGCGTTGTTGGTGGTATAGTGGAAATACAGCAGCTGTCCAGCAGGCATAGCGGCGGGCTGCATGTGCTTCAGCCTCTCGCTTATAGCACCCTTCAGCCGGTCATAGCGCACACAGGCCTGCTCGGCAGCGTCGAGCGCACGCTTTACGGCCTCTATATCGTTGAAGCGACGGGCCAGACGTTCATCCTGCTTCTTGCCCTTCTTCTTGCCGCCAATCTTGGTGATTACCTTTATCAGCTCCTGCGCTTCGTTGTGATCATCGTCGAGAGACCTAAGCGTCCTCATGAACTTTCCCTCGCTGTAATCGTCGATATTGCGCAGAAAACCCTCCATCCTATCGTCACTTTGCAGCCACATCACAGATGGAAACCAGAAACGGCGTTCGTTCAGTTCTTTCACCACATCGCTGGTCTGCGACGAAGCCATTTCGCAACCCATAAAGAGAGTTGCCGCTAAACCCAGAAATCTATTAAATGCATTCATTGTTATTGGTCGTTTGGGAGATTAGTCGTTTAGGTAATTTTTCACTCTTCACTTTTCCCTTAAATTTAGTCGTTTAGTCGTCTGGGAAGGGCTTGGAGGAGGCTTGCCCCAGAGCCGCCACCGCCAGTATCGCAGCGAAAAGATGTCTGTGTATCATAATATGTGTGCCACAATTAACGGATTGCGAGACAAAGTTAGTGCAAAAAAAAGGAAAAACACAAGCAATCGCCCTTCAATTTTTCACTTTTGACTTTCCCCGTTGTCATTCTGAACGAAGTGAAGAATCTATTCGCAGCGTAAAAGATCCTTCGACAAGCTCAGGATGACTTGGTAGAGACAAACAGATCCTTCGACAAACTCTGCAGACAAACTCAGCATGACATGGCGGAAGCAAATTTTTCACTCTCCACTTTTCCCTTTTCCCTTTTTTTTCTATTTTTGCAGCGCAAAAACTATACAACTATGAAAAGAAATCGGCTGATTATCCTGAGCATCGCGGCAATCATGTCCGTGACGGGAGAGGCAAAGAAAAAGTATGATGTGGCGGCATACCTGTATCCGGCGTATGCCTACAACGACCCGCGCCTGCGGCCGTTCTGGCCCAGCGGCATGGGCGAGTGGGAAACGGTGATGACCATGCAAAAACGCTATCCCGGACACTACTGGAAGCGGCAGCCCGTATGGGGCCCCGTCAACGAGGCCGATCCCGCCGTGATGGAAATGGAAATCGAACAGGCCACCCGACACGGCGTAAACGTATTTATCTTCGACTGGTACTGGTACGACTGCCGGCCGTTCATGGAGACGACGCTCACCGAGGGTTTCCTCAAGGCAGCCAACAAGGACAAGATGCAGTTCTACCTAATGTGGGCCAACCATCCCTGCGGAAATGCCTGGGACACACGCATCTCGAACCTCGATCCTGAAAATGAGATATGGACGGGCCGAGTGGATCGTGCCGAGTTCGAGCGACTCTCGAAGCGGAACATCGAACTCTTCATGAAGCAGCCAAACTATTACAGGATAGACGGCAAACCGCTGTTTATGATCTACGAAGTGACGAACTTCATCAAGGGACTGGGCGGCGTGGAACAGGCTGCAGACGCACTCAAGTGGTTCCGCAAGGAGGTGAAGAAAGCCGGCTTCCCTGACCTGGAGCTGCAATTCACCATGTACGGCACCCAATTCAACTACAGCGGTGTGGACAAGGAAAAGACCGATCGGCCCGAGGAAACCTTTATGAAGCAGCTCGGCTTCGACAGCTTCTCGCACTATCAGTTCTGCCACTTCGTCAATGTGAATGACGACTACGAGAACATGATGAAAGGCGTTGTGAATGAATGGAATCGCATTGACAAGGCATTCACCATGCCCTATTATCCTCATATCAGTATCGGCTGGGACAACAGCCCCCGTTTCGGTAGCAGCGCAGTAACGAAGAATAACACGCCCGAGAACTTCGCCAAGGCACTTCGTCAGGCACGGGACTTCATCGACCGCCATCCCGGCCTGCACCCGCTTGTGACCATCAATTCATGGAACGAATGGACCGAGACCAGCTATCTGCAGCCCGACAACGTGAACGGCTACGGCTATCTGGAGGCCGTGAAGAAAGTGTTTGTGGACGGGGAGTACGGTTCGTCGCGCCCCACAGAGGTGATTTATGAACTCAGGCGTGACGAAACATCTGGCAGGTGGCAACTTAACGGTCATAACGTGGACGATGCTGTGGCAAAAGAGGATGAGGCCCAGTAATGTGCCGTAAAACGTCTGTTTTCTCATCGTTCTATCTCTTTTTTTGCAAATATAGACAAAAATCGCGACACACAAGGTTTCTGCACGAAAAAAAGTGGAAAAGTGCAGGCTCGACCGTAGGGCATAAGACGAGATCTATGAAAGTAAATAATCCCCCGAAGCAGCATGCCGCATCGGGGGATTACTGTGAATTGTCGCATTAGTGCGACATAGCCAGACTTATTTCTTTAAAATCTTTTTGCCATTGACAATGTAGAGTCCTTTTGATAATTGAGACTGGCTGATTCTTCGTCCCATGAGGTCGTATATTAACGTGAGTTCGACGAAATATAATTGCCTGTATATTTGGTGATTAGCGAAAATTGTTGTACCTTTATAGTGTCCAATTACAAAGTAGTACAAACAATAATCGCTATGTTCACCGAAGACAAAGTTACAGAAATTTTCTTT
>JAILBW010000058.1 GCA_024680695.1 Bacteroidaceae bacterium | reverse complement strand
TACGGCTCTGGGGTATAGCAAGCCACTCAATGCAATCGCTATGCATGTAGATGAGGATGACTCCCTGAAATGGGGACTCATCGATTCAAAGGGAAGAAAGCAACAGGCCATCGTCATCAACGAGAGCGGGCTGTACAGCCTAATCCTCTCCTCGAAGCTGGAGCAGGCGCGGGCTTTCAAGCGCTGGGTGACGAACGAGGTGCTTCGGCGCTGGGGTACAAGAACGTCAGCAAGGCGTTGACCGACCACGTGGAGGAGGACGACGTAACGAAACGTTACCTCATCGTGGACAGCCTGGGACGCCGACTGTTTTCGTCTGTCGCACCTTCGGCGCTGTTTCCGTTGTGTGCTGGTAGCAGGGGGTTCTTGGACAAGCCAAGCGGCAGAGCCGAGCTTCACCCCTGCCTGTGGTCTGTCACCCCTTCGGGGTTTAACCTTTCCTCTCGCTTACTCGCAGCCGTTACAAATAGAGCAAAGAATGCAATCTTGTCAGTCTCCCTCTTCCCTTTCACTCCCAGGCCTCGAGGTCGGCTTCGGGGAACATATCGTGGTGGAAGACGGGATTCTTTCCATCCTTGCGCTTCGACTTGTAGTCCCTGAGCAGAAGGAAGACGTAGCGGCTCAGCAGGAGTACGGCAATGAGGTTGACGATGGTGATGAGCGCCATAGCCAAATCGACAATGCTCCACGACTGCTGGAGTGTCATGATG
Organism: Bacteroidaceae bacterium; assembly: GCA_024680695.1. GTDB lineage: Bacteria > Bacteroidota > Bacteroidia > Bacteroidales > Bacteroidaceae > Physcousia. The sequence goes on along the minus strand of JAILBW010000058.1, from coordinate 9,258 downwards.
CCGCCCGCCATCACGACGGCGCCGCTGGCCAGGCGAAAGAGGAACAGCGCCCAGGGCTTGCCGGTGATGAAACGCACGTTCGTCTCGCCGTAGAAGTAGTTGGCGATGATGGTGCTGTAGGCGAAGAGGATGATGGCCACGGTGAGGAACCAGGCGCCTATGGGGCCCAGGTGGTGGCTCATGGCGCGGGAGGTGAGCAGTATGCCGTCGTGGGAGCCGTTGTAGAGTCCGCTCAGGAGGATGATGAAGGCCGTGCAGCTGCAGATGACTATGGTGTCGACAAAGACGCCGAAGCTCTGCAGCAGGCCTTGCTTCACGGGGTGGGAGATGGCTGCGGTGGCTGCGGCGTTGGGTGCGCTGCCCTCGCCGGCTTCGTTGCTGAAGAGGCCTCGGCGGATGCCCTGCATCACGGCGATGCCTACGGCGCCGCCTGCTGCCTGATGCCAGCCAAAGGCGCTCTTGACGATCAGCGATATGACGGCCGGCACCTGGGTGATGTGGATGGTCATGATGTAAAGGGCCAGAAGGAGGTAGCCTACGGCCATGAAGGGCACCACCACGGCGCAGAAGCGTGCGATGCGCTGTATGCCGCCGAAGATGATGGCGAAGGTGAGCAGTGCCAGCCCGGCTGCCACCCAGCGGGAGTCGCAATGGGCGGCATCGCCGATGGCGGTGCACAGCGTGTTGCTCTGAAGTATCTGGTTGGCCAGTCCGAAGGTGAAGATCATCAGGGAGGCGAAGAGGATGCCCAGCCAGCGGCGCCCAAGGCCGTGTTGCATGTAGTAGGCGGGACCGCCGTAGAAGCTGGCAGCGCCGCGACGCTTGAAGAGCTGGGCCAGGGTGGCCTCCATGAAGGCGGTGGCGGCGCCGAACAGGGCCATCACCCACATCCAGAATACGGCACCGGGACCGCCCACGAAGATGGCGCTGGCCACTCCGGCCAGGTTGCCTGTGCCCACACGGCTGGAGAGGCTCACCGCGAAGGCTTGGAACGAGGAGATGTGCTTGTGGTGGGTGCGGTTGGTGACTTCCTCTCCACCGTCGTGGAGCAGGTTGCGCATCATCTCGCGGATGCCGGTGAACTGGATGCCACGCAGGTTCCAGGTGAAATACAGGGCGCATCCCACCAGGAGGGGAATGACGACGAAGGTCCACAGGGAGTTGTTCGCAGAATCTACTGCTGAAAGAAAGGATTCGTAGTTCATAGGGGGAAAGGGTTAGCGGTTAGGGGTCTTGTAATGGTTAGCGGTTAGCGAGTCTGCCAGTGCTGCCTTCTCCTTAAGGAGAGGGGCTGGGGGGTGAGGCTGCCCATTCCCTGAGCATCCTGATTGCCTTGCAGAGTGCGCCGGCCGAGCCTTTGTAGGCTGACGAGCCCATGGGGATGTTGCCTTTGCCGTACCACTCGTAGAAGTCGCCGTTCACAAGTACGCGGTCGATCATGGGGCGCACCTCCTGATAGGCTTCGGCCACCATGCCGTAGCGCACAAGCTGCTGTATCATCCTGCCGCCGAACCAGGTCCAGTCGCCGCCATTCTGGTAGTTGAAGGGGTTCTTCATCCCGCAGTTGTAGGGGAAGAAGTCTTGGGGATAGGGGGGATAGACGGTCAGTCCGATGCTGGGCATGCCGGACAGCCTGACGTTCTCGAGCATGGAGGCGTTTACCGTTCGGACCTCGTCGGCCGTGAGCAGGTCGGCCTCGATGGCGATGGCGGTGCCGCCGTGATAGTAGATTTGCGACTCGTCGAAATATACGTCGGCGGGGAGGCCGTTGGGGTAGAGGTGCGGCCTGAAGCGTTTCTGCCTGTCGTCCCACAGGTGGCGGCGGATGTGAGTGCGGAAGTTGTCTTCCATCGTCTGCCACTCGGCGGCGGCGCTGGCGTCGGGTGCCATCCGGACAAGGTCGCGCAGGGCGATGACCATCATGGCGTTGTCGTAGATGTCGACCGTCACGGTGGAGCCCTCACCGATATCGATGCAGCAGACGGTGTCGTTCTCCACATCGCCCCAGTCGGCTGTCAGGGCACCGGTGAGAAGGCCTGTGCCGGCATCGTATTTCTCGGTCATCAGATAGTCCACGGCCCGCGTCATTCGTTCGTAGACCGTCGCCCCGGCTACGTCGAGGCAGAGGAAGCTGCGGTCGCCGCTCTTCTCGATGTACTTCCTGACGGCCTGGATGAGGGAGGTTTCCTGGTCGGTCTCGACCGTGTTCTTGAAGCCGACGTGGAGGGTGTCGGCATCGGAGTAGTAGGGCTCGGGGTCGGCGGAGCGGGAAGTGCGGGGGACGTAGCCGTCCACTATCTCGCCGTTGGGCTGCTGCAGCAGGAAGAAGACGGTGAGCGCCGAGCGGACTTCCGTCGGGGGCACTACGTCCATGAGGGTCTCGATGAAGGTGTTGAAGTCGCGGATCCACACTTCGTGGTAGCCTGCACCGGCATTATAGCCTTTGCTGAGCAGTTGGCGCCCCATGAGGTCCACCTTCAGCAGCGTGGAGTCGCTCAGGATGGCGGCGGCGAGTTGCTGGTCGGCGTCGATCCATGACTGCGGCGTAGGCTTCGTGCAGGAGCTCAGGGTGCACACCAGTGCCGTCAGGGCGGCCAGCGCGGTTCTTGTCCGTTTCATTGTTGGTGAGGTTTTTCAGTTAATCATGTCCAGTATCTCGCGGGGATGTTCGGCGAAGGAGGTGGCTCCGTGGGCCAGCAGGAATGGGCGGTCGCGGAAGCCCCACAGGACGCTGATGCAGGGCAGGCCGGCATTCCGGGCTGTGGCCAGATCGACGTCGCTGTCGCCCACATAGATGCAGTCCTCGCGGCGGACGCCCAGTTCGGCAATGGCCAGGAGGACCATGTCGGGTGCGGGCTTGCGTCGGATGCCTGCGCGCTCGCCGATGGCCACCGGTATGGTGTCGCCGAACCATCGCAGGGAGAGTTCGCTGACGCCTGCCTGCAGCTTATTGCTCACTACGGCCATGGGGATGCGGCGGCGCTGCAGCTCGTCGAGCAGTGGGCGAATGCCGGGATAGAGCTGTGTGTGGTCCTGACAGTGTGCGACGTAGTGGGCGCGGAAGCATTCGAGGCAGCGGGCTTCGGCCTGGGCGTCAGTACCCTCTGGTACGGCCCGATGGATGAGCATGCCGATGCCGTTGCCCACAAAGCGGCGCACCTCGTCGATAGTGCGCTGCGGCATGCTGCAGGCGCGAAGGGCGTGGTTCGTGCTCAGGAAGAGGTCCTGAAGCGTGTCCATGAGGGTGCCGTCGAGGTCGAAGATGATGGCTGGGGCAGTACGTCGTTCCATAGCCTTGGAGATTCAATGTGATGAATTGTCCGTGTTGTTGTAGAGCACCACGGCCTCCTTCTTGCTGCCGTCCACCTTGATGCTCAGTGGGTTGGGCAGTCGGACGTGTCTTACATGCTCGGTCTCCTCCACTGCGGGCAGGGCGTTCAGTACCTCCTGCCGGTAGATGCCGTCGTTGCGGAATGCGTTTATGGTCAGATAGCTGACGCCCAGACTCGTGAGGTTCTGGAAGAAGTGTGTGCCCTGACTGGGATCGACTTGGAAGGAGTCCATCCCGGCCTCGACGATCACCTGCGAGGCGCTGATCTGCGGCCACTTCACGGGGATTCCGAGCCAGGGGTCGCTGCTTCCCCAGCGTCCGGGGCCGATGAGGAGATAGGTGGCGCCACCCTCGCCGTCGCCGCGTGGAGAGGCTTTCGTCGTCTCCACCTCGGGGGCAGAGGGGCGGAGGAACGACCTGTTCAGCATGCCTATTTCTTCGGCAATCATCGGGTTCTGTCCGGGGTTGTAGCCCTCCGACTTTACGTAGATGATGTCCTGAATGTCGCTGTAGATGCCGTGTCCGATGGCACTGTGGGAGCGCAGCAGGCAGTCGTCGTCGGGAATGGCGGAGAGGTCTTCGTTCAGTTCCATGCGGTTGTCCACCATGGGGCGTATCTGCAGGAGGTAGAACTCGCCCTGCTTGTTGGCATGGAGGTTTACTGCGAACTCGATTTCGACGGGTCGCTTCATCTCGCTGGCACCGTAGTGGAGCACCTTCTGCATCAGTTCGGGCAGGGGGAAGACACCATGCTGGAGGACACCCGAGAAGGAGATTATCTTTCGGTTGCGGCCTTCGTAGAATCCGTCGTAGATGCACTGGTCCTGTGGTTCGTAGGTGCTGCAGATCCATTGGAGGGTGCCGTCGGGTTCGGCCTCCCGCACCGAGCAGCGCCGCAGGTTGAAGCCGTCGTCGACGCTGAACTCGGTGTGCTGTGCGGGGCCGGGCTTCAGCTCCAGTGCCAGGAAGTGTGTCTGCGTCTCCTTCAGTGCGATGTCCATCTCGCTCATCTGCAGCACTTGCGTCGGATGGGCCGGACAAACGCGCAGGCTTCGTCCGCCGTCGACGATGTATTTGCCGAGACCCAGTGCCAGGTTCACTGTCCCCTCCTCGGGCCGCTCGTCGCCGATGGGGTAGTAGTTGATGCTGCGAGCCACTCCGCTGATGGTGGGGTAGTAGCGTGTATCGTGCTGTTCGCCGACCACTTCCTGCAGGATGATGGCCATCTTCTCTTGGTCGATGATGTTGCTGGTGGCCGTCATGTAGTCCTTGCTGTTGCGGTAGAAGACGCTGGCATAGACGGCCTTGATGGCATCCGAGAGGAGTGCCATCCGCTCGTATTTGTCGGCGACGTAGGGAATCATGTAGGTGCTGTAGACGCCGGCAAAGGGCTGGTAGTGGGAGTCTTCGAGCAGGCTGCTGCTGCGGATGGCGATGGGGCGCTCCACAACGTGGAGGAAGGCCTCGAGGTCGTCCAGCAGTCGCATGGGGAGCCGTCCGCGCAGGAAGTGCTTCAGTATCTCCTCGTCGGGAATGTCGCTGAGCGCTATCTGGTAGAGTTCGTTCGAGTCCATGAACTCGTCGAAGATATCAGTGCAGAGCACTACCGTCTTGGGTATCATTACGTGGACGCCGGGAAGGCCGTTGAGGTCGGTGTGGCGCTTGAGCAACTGTCCGATGAAGGCCAGTCCGCGCCCCTTGCCGCCCAGGCTGCCTTCGCCGATGCGGGCAAAGTTGCTGTACTGGTCGAACCGTTCGCGCTGGAAGACGGCCACCACGCCCTGATTCTTCATGCGGCGATAGGTGACGATGGCGTCGAGGATGATCTGCCGGTGGGCATCGACGTCCTGCAGGCCCTCCCAGGTGATGTTCTTCAGGAACTCCGAGATGGGGAACAGTGCGCGGCTGGCCAGCCATCGGCTCACGTTGTTGTGGGTGATGTGGTAGAGCAGGCTGCGTGCCGGAACGGTCATGATGTTGTCCTGCAGGTCCTTCAGGTTCTGAACACGGACGACTTCCTCCATCGTGTCGGGATTGCGGAAGATGAAGTCGCCGAAGCCGAAGTATCGTGAGACAAGGTCGCGCAGATCGACCTCCATCTTCTTGCTGTTCTTGTCGATGAAGTGTGCACCGCACTTCCTCGCAACGGCCTCGTTGTCGCTCTCGCTCGAGTCCATGATGAGGGGGATGTAGGGGTCTCGCTCGCGAATGGCGCTCAGCAGCTTGAAGCCTGCCTGCGCATCTTTCTCCCCACCCGGAAACATCGGGAAGCGGCAGTCGCTGATGACGCCCAGCGTGTTGTCGCAGAACTGGCTGTAGAGCTGCCAGGCTTCGTCGTAGGTGCGCGCCAGTACTATCTTCGGACGTCCGCGCATGCGAAGGGTCTCGAGGCTGCTGTTCAGGGCTTCGGTGGCAAAGGCCAGGCTCTGCTGCAGCACGAAGTTGTAGAGGCGGGGCAGGATGCTGCTGTAGAAGCGGATGCCGTCTTCGACCACCAGAATCATCTGTACGCCGGCATTCTCGATGTCGTGTTTCAGGTTCAGGCGGTCCTCGATGAGCTTGATGATGGAGAGCAGGAGCTCGGTGTTTCCCAGCCAGCAGAAGACGTATTCGAAGGACGAGAGGTCCTCGTTCTGCATGCGGCGGGTGATGCCGTGGCTGAAGGGGGTGAGCACCACGATGGGTATCGTCGGGTGGTCTTGCTTGATGGAGCGGGCGATGTCGAAGACATCGTTGCTTTCGGCAGCAGGCATGCAGATGACGAGGTCGATGTTGCCCTCGCGCATCTGTTCCTCGGCCTCGGCTTGGCTGTTCACCTGGATGAAGCGTGGTGGGAAACGCAGTCCGAGGCGTGCGTATTCCGAGAATATCTTTTCGTCCACTCGGCCGTCGTCCTCCAGCATGAAGGCATCGTACGGGTTGGCCAGCAGCAACACGTTGCAAACGCGCCGCAGCATCAGGTCGACGAAGGAGGTGTCTTTCAGTGTCATGTATGCTCAGTACGTCGATGGTTTGATGGGGACAAAGTTACGAAAAGGAGCGAAAAGTGCCAAGAAAAATGCTGCTTTTCCGAGCGTGGGCAGCCAAATCTGCCGGTCTGAACGCCTTCTGCCCCTTCTTCCGGCAGGAATCGGCAGGCCGGTGGGGTGCCTTCTGCCCCTTCTTCCGGCAGGAATCGGCAGGCCGGTGGGGTGCCTTCTGCCCCTTCTTCCGGCAGGAATCGGCAGGCCGGTGGGTACCTTCTGCCCCTTCTTCCGGCAGGAATCGGCAGGACTGGTGGGTACCTTCTACCCCCTGTCGCGCAGTTCCCAGAAAGCTACGGCAGCCGCAGCAGCCACGTTGAGTGAGTCTACACCATGCTTCATCGGGATGCGCACAGTGCGGTCGGCTGCTGCAATGGTGGAGTGGGGGAGTCCGTCACCCTCGGTGCCCATGATGATGGCCATGCGGGGAACGTTGCGCAGCGAGGGGTCGTCCATCGGGATGCTCTCGTCGGTGAGCGCCATTGCTACGGTGAGGAACCCCATTGCGTGCAGTGCAGGCAGCGGGTCCTCGGCCCAGGTCCAGGGGAGCAGGAAGACGCTGCCCATTGAGACGCGAACGGCACGGCGGTTCAGTGGGTCGCACGAATCGGGAGTCAGCACCACCGCATCGATGCCCAGAGCAGCTGCTGAGCGGAAAATGGCGCCCACGTTGGTTGAATCCACCACTCCGTGCACCACTACGATGCGTCGGGCATCGCGACACACCTCCCCGAGTGTCGGGGGCAGAGGGCGACGCATGGCGCAGAGTACGCCGCGTGTCAGTGTGTAGCCGGTAAGCCGGGCCAGTAGTTCGCGTGAGCCGGTGTAGATGGGCAGAGACCCTCCCGACGCCTTCGGGGGGAGCTTGTCCCCCTGCGCTTCCATTTCCTCTATGCGGTGCAGAATGGGCGCAGCGTCGCCCTCGATGTGGCGTTGCTCGCAGAGCAGGGAGAGGGGCACAAAGCCGGCATCGAGGGCAACGGCAATCACCTTGGGGCTCTCGGCGATGAAGATGCCCTTCTCGGGCTCCAGCCGATTGCGCAGCTGGGCCTCGGTGAGCGTGGAATAGGCCTCGACGCCCGGGGCGTTCAGTGTGGACAGTTCAACGATGTGCATCGGCCAATTTCGTGATGGTCGTCAGAGCTTGAAGTCCACGAGGATGGGCCGGTGGTCCGACGGATGCCAGAAGTTGGAGATCTTCTGCTGATTGCGCACCGGGCGCGTATAGTTGTCCACGGGGATGCCGGCCGTCTTCACTCTTTTCTCGAGGGCTGGGGTCAGGTACATGAAGTCGATGCGTGCCCCGCCGCCCGTCGAGGACACCACGCTGTCGGGGTAGCACTTCTTGATGATGTCCACATAGGGTGTCTGCTCGCGGATGTAGTCGTGGACGAGGAACTTCGTGGAGTTGTCGGGATACTGGTACAGGCTGTTGTCCACTCGTGAACAGCTGTTGAAGTCGCCCATCATGGCCCACAGCTCCTTCTTCGCCTTCGGGTGGGAGAGGATGGTCTCCTTGCAGATGTACTCCATCTCGATGCGGCGGAAGAGGTCACCCTCGTTGCGGGCGCGGCTTGCCTCGCGGTCCTCGGCGGCCACCCTGAATCCATAGCCCTGCGGCCAGGTGTGGAGGGTCACCAGGTTGACGGTCTTCTTCCCCAGCTTCACCTTGTACCACGAAGCCCCGTGGCAGACGATTGTATCGGCGTTGCCCGCAATGAGTTTCTCGGCCTCCATCGGGAAGCGGGAGGTGATGAGCTGCGGATAGTTGTCGGGATGGGCGCTCAGGTAGATGTACTCGTGGCCGTATCGGGCTGCCAGTCGCTTCCAGCGGTCGAGGCATTCCTGTTCGGTCTCTCGCTCGCTCGTGGCGGTGTTCGTCAAGTAGAGTTTCTGTGCCTCGCACCATACGCAGATGTCGGGCTTCTGTCCGGCCACCCAGGTGGTGAAGCGCTGGTAGTCGTCGGTCTGTCCGTCCCACATGCCGTTCTGGATGTTCCAGTAGAGCAGGCGCAGATTGTTTCCCTTGGCTCCTGCCGATAGTGTGGTTGCTGCGATGAGGAGTGCCACCAAGAAGAATCTTTTCTGTTTCATTGTTTTTATGGTTTCGGTTATTAGTTTTCCTTTCGAATGTGGCCGCAAATCTTTCGGGCCTGTATTCTGTCGTCCCGTCGGGGGAGGGCTAATTCCCACTATGTTCATCGATACGACAACCGGCTCTGCACTCTGGACTACTTCTCGCCCTCCAGCGTCTCGAGCAGTGCCTTGCATCCTTGGCTTACGTCCTGCCAGGTGCGCTCGAAGTTGCCTGTGTACCAAGGGTCGGCCACGTCGGCTCTGCTGCCGGCGAAGCTCATCAGTTTGCGGATCTTCCCTTTCGGGTCGCCGCCGGTGATGCGCTCCATGTTCCGAATGTTCCAGTCGTCCATACCGACGAGCAGGTCGTATTCGTCGTAGTCTCGTCTCGTCATCTGCCGGGCCGTCTTGCCCTTGCAGCCGATGCCGTGTTCGGCCAGTTTTCGTCGGGCCGGAGGGTACACCTCGTTGCCCAGCTCTTCGGTCGAGGTGGCTGCCGAGGCGATGTGGAACTGTCCGGCCATTCCGGCCTTCGCCACCAGGTCCTTCATGATGAACTCCGCCATCGGGCTGCGGCAGATATTCCCGTGACAGATAAAGAGTATTCGGTGCATGCTCATTTTTCGGGGGGTGTGTCGGTGTCTTGCGCCTTTCGAGTGCAAAGTTACAAAAAATATATGAAAAATGCAAATCGAGACCGAGGATTTAGTCCCGACTTCTTCAAGTGAACTCAGACACTCTGCGCTCGTTTTTGTTTTCTTTCAGATCCGAACGGCACATGAATCCCACGGTTGCTTGCCCCCTGACTCTAAATCCTTAAATCTAAAA
>JAILBW010000034.1 GCA_024680695.1 Bacteroidaceae bacterium | reverse complement strand
CCATCTCCACGACCACCTCGCCCTCGTGTACCGTCTTCTCCTGGCCGTCCTGTCCGATGATGGTCAGCTCGCCCTGCACCAGTATGCCGTAGTTCATCACGGGGTGGTGGTGCCAGCCCAGTTTCTGCCCGGCGGGGAACTCATACTTCACAGCCACCAGCTCGGGCCGACCCTGCAGGTAGTCGGGCAGCTCCACGCCGTCCCAGCTCTGCGACGTGCGGATCAGCTCGGTGCTCACCACCTTCGGGGCTGGATTGTCCTCCTGCGCATGGGCCTCCTCACATGAATACAGGCTTACGCCCACAATTGTTGCGCCGCAGATTGTCAAGGTGGCGGCGAGCACCCATTGCATAATCTTTTTCATTGTCATGCTTTTGTTTAAGAGTTAATATTTATTTGTTTATATGATTTATTCGTAAGCATATATCAGTCCGTATTTCTCGTGCAGGCGGCGCAGGGTGCCGTCGGCCTTCATCTGGGCGATGACGCTGTTCACGAGGGCGAGTAGGTCGTCCTGACCTTTCCGCATCAGCACACCGATTTCGCCGTGGGTGAAGGGTTCCGAAAGCAGCGGGGCGGCCAGGCGCGCATCGCTGCTGACGTACCACGGGGCCTCGGTGATCTCGGTTATCATCACGTCGGCCTCGCCCTCGGCAATGAGCGACGGTATTTCCTCGTTCTTGGGGTGTACGATGACGGTGGCGTGGGTCAGGTTCTCGTTGGCAAACTTCTCGTTCAGTCCGCCGGGGTTCACCATGACGCGGACATCGGGCTTGTCGATGTCGGCCAACGACCTGAACCGGTCGCTGTCCGATGCCCTGCAAAGAATGGTTTTCCCGTTGGCCAGATAACCTTCGCTCATCAGCATGGTCTCGCGCCGGGCATCCGTAATGGTAATACCGCCAATCGCAAGGTCGAAGGTCTGAGGCTCAGCCAGTACGTCGGCCGTCAGCGTGGGCCAAGAGGTCTTGACGAAAGCCAGCGCAACGCCTAATCCGTTTGCAATCTCTTTGGCGACCTCGATGCCAAATCCCCAATATGTGCCATCCTTTTCGCAGAAAGAGAGCGGACGATAGTCGCCGGTGGTGCCTGCGAGCAATGTGCCTCGCTCTACAATTTCGGCAACCTTCCCGTCAAGCGGAATATCTGTATAGGTGGAAAGGATGAACACCGAATGCTGGCTGTTCTCCTTTCCGAACTGGAGTGCGCCTTTAAGTGCACTTTCTGGAAAAAGCTTCGTACTGTCGAAGTAGTACAGCCCATTCTCTGCGTTGAACCAGCCTCCCACAAAGCCATCGTGGCTGAGCGCATGGCTGACCACCCTGTCGAGCTGACTGCGCGAGTGGCTGTTCTGGGTCTCTGCATAGCTGACGGCAATACCTTCTGTGGGCTCGGTCATGGTCTGGACATCGAGCGTGAATCCGTCTGGGTGGGTCTGGCTGAAAGTCCAAACCTTTTCGGCAATGGTTGCTATGCGGTCTTGCTTTGCAGAATTGTCGCCCCTGGAACACGATGCCAGAGCCGCAGCACAGCACAGAGCCAGCAGTGCGGTCTGCGACCAGAGGCCTTTTCTGGCCTGGCTGATTACTTCCTTAAATGCTTGGTGCTTCATCATTCGGGGGCAAAGTTACTCATTTTTCGTTGAATAATTGCCAAAAACTGCAAACATTCGCCTGCAAGATGGGTGAAATAGGGGTGCGTCGAAAGTACTCTCGCTCGGAAAAATCCAAATGTATTTGGTTTTTCGCTCACTTATCCGTACCTTTGCAGGCAATTGCATACTTGCCTACATTATGGAACCAATAAAGGAACAGATACTCGTACGCATCACCGGGCAGGACCGTCCGGGACTGACGGCCGGCATCATGGGCATACTGGCCAAGTACGATGCTCAGATATTGGATATCGGACAGGCCGACATCCATTCTACGCTTTCGCTGGGCATTCTCATTCGTATGGACGAGATGAAGTCCGGACTTGCCATGAAGGAACTGCTCTTCAAGGCAACGGAACTGGGCGTCAATATCGGCTTCTCGCCCATTTCGGATAACGAATACGAAGACTGGGTGAGCCATCAAGGCAAGAACCGCTACATTCTCATGGTGCTCGGCCGACAGTTGGAAGCCCGTCAGATAGAGGCCGCTACGCGCATTCTGGCCGAGCAGGGACTCAATATCGACAGCATCGTCCGACTGACGGGGCGCAAGAGCATCAAGACCACCACCTCCACCCGCGCCTGCATCCAGTTCTCGCTGCGAGGCGAGCCTACCGACCGTCAGGAGATGCAGCGCCGACTGATGCGCTTGTCGCAGGAGATGGAGATTGACTTCTCCTTCCAGCGCGACGACATGTTTCGCCGCATGCGCCGCCTCATCTGCTTCGATATGGATTCCACGCTCATCCAGACGGAGTGCATCGACGAACTGGCGGAGCGCAACGGTGTGGGCGACGAGGTGAGAGCCATCACCGAGAGTGCCATGCGAGGCGAGATTGATTTTCGGGAGAGTTTTACGCGTCGAGTGGCCCTGCTCAAGGGACTTGATGTCAGCGTAATGCAGGAGATTGCCGAGCACTTGCCAATTACGGAGGGCGTCGATCGTCTGATGTCCGTCCTCAAGACCTGTGGCTACAAGATTGCCATCCTCTCGGGTGGGTTCACCTTCTTCGGAGAATACCTGCAGCATCGCTATGGCATTGACTATATGTACGCCAACGAACTGGAGATTGGCGAGGACGGCAAACTCACCGGACGCTACGTCGGCGAGATTGTCGATGGCCACCGCAAGGCTGAGTTGCTGAAACTCATTGCGCAGGTGGAGAAGGTGAATCTCGCACAGACGATTGCCGTAGGCGATGGAGCCAACGACCTGCCCATGATCAGCGAGGCCGGACTCGGCATTGCCTTCCATGCAAAGCCGCGCGTAGTGGCCAACGCCAAGCAGAGCATCAATACCATCGGCCTCGATGGTGTACTCTATTTCCTTGGTTTCAAGGATTCCTATTTGGGCGAACAGGGCAAACTGTAGGTGGGCTATTCTTGGTCTTCACCTTTAGCGAAGAATACTCTCAGCCTTATTGCACCTTTATGATATTCCACGCCTCGGGCACTACAAAGTCGGCGTATCTTGTGTGACGGGAGAAGAATTGCTCTTCCGGCATGTCGTTTATAATCACCTTGATGTCGTCGAGTGTGATGTTCCACTTCTTGATGAAGAAGTCCAGATACTTGATCTTCTCAGGGTCGAGTCCCATGTAGCGGACGGCTGCGATGTCGGCCACCAGCAGGTCGCGGGCGCCGAGCAGTACGTTGGCATGTTTCGAAGTGGGGCAGAAGGGACCCTGTCCCTCGCCTGCCATGATGCCATCGATGATGGTGAAGTAGATGCGCTCCCGCTTCATCATGCCCTGATACAGGTCGCCCACCATGCGCCAGATGGTATCGTTGCCCGGATGTGCTCCGCGATGGGTCACCTTGGCATGCTGTGCCCGCTCCCAGCTGGCGCGGTCGGGGTATTCGTCGCCGCCTGTCTCGGGACTGCCCACCCGCCAGTGCACCAGCTGGTTCTTTCTCGTGATGGAGCCCACGAGTCCTTTCAGGTTCAGCGTGGCGCCCACCTTCTGGTGTGTCTTCAGCTTGGGGATGGAGATATAGACATCGGCATTGTATAGGCTGGCCGAGTAGGTGTAGAGTTGTGTGTCGCCGGTATGGGAGGCCACCGTCTCCTCGCGTTCGTTGAACACACCGCGGAAGAGCGAGGAGTCCACATCGTGCAGCAGGCTTTCGCGGCCCAGGTTCACCTGCACCTCGCCGTTTGGGTCGCCCGGCCGATGGGCCATCTTGTCGCGTTGCCCATAGTCTTTCAGGTCCTCGCACACCAAGGGGCGCAGGTCGAATATCTCGCAGGGCACATCGTACTTGTCCTGCAGGCGGCGTATGCCGGTGAATTCCATCAGTTCCTCGAAGTCGGCATCGATGGAGGGGTTGTCGGCGATGATAATCTTTCCCTGCCCCTTCAGTGCCTGTGCCACACGGTCGGCTACGGCCTCGATGACTGCGGGGTGTGTGATGACGCAGTAGAGGTTGTCTTTGTGGGGACAGGATGCGCGCCAGCGGGAGGCCACCCAGTTGGGCTTGATGAAGACCGTCATGCCCGGCTTGATGATGCTCTCGAAGGGATGCTCAGGGTTCATGCCGAGTGCACGGAAGATGCTGTCGAGCGCCGCATTCACCTTCTGCGGCAGGTAGCTGTCGGCGGTTGCGATGGCCGCCACCATGTTCTCCTTATTTATCATCATCGTCAATCTGATTCAGGAAACGTTCCAGGATGAAGACCATCCACTTCTGGTCGGCCTTCAGTCCGTCGATGCAGTGTGGCAGGAATTCCTCGCGCTGCGGACCTTCCCAGTCGGCCAGCCACTGACCGACGGCTCGCGGCATGGGTATCTTCGTGGGCTGCCCCAGATCGGGATAGAGTTGGTTGAAGAGTTCGCGCAAGACATACTTTGTGTCGCCGGAGCGGATGCGGCCGTAGTCGAGCGTGAAGTCGAGCTTCATGCGGTTGAAGGGGCTGGCATAGGCAACGCCCGCCGTGCGGCAGGCGTTTTCGTACGAGTTGTTTGCCTCCAGGTAGAAGTACTCCGTGATGAAGCCGTAGAAGTCGATCTTCGTGCCTCGGCGATATTTCTCGAAGGGTGCCAGCCATTGCCGTCCCTCTTTCAGGATGCGCGTCGGGTCGAGGTAGCAGTAGCGTTCCACGAACTCGTCGAACGTCCAGTCCTTCTTCAGCAGTCCGTCCATTCCGCCGAAGATGATGTCGGCATTCTCGCCGAAGAGCAAGTGACTGACACCATCCCTCCGGGCAATGCCGGCAGCCTTGTATATCTGCGGTTCGATGGAGTGGATGGGGGCGCCCTTGTGTGCCATCAGCACTCTCGCACCCTCCAGATAGTCCTGCCACGAAACGTCGATGACGGTGTGTTGCAGTCCGCAGATGTCGGCATAGCGTCGGGCCACTGCCGTTTCGTCGAGTGTGCCCGGTGCGTCGCAGCGGAAGGTGTATGTCATTGTGTCCTTGGGTACGAACTTGGCCAGGATGGCCGAGTCGATGCCTCCCGAGAGAGCCAGACCGATGCGCCCGCCTTGCCGCAGGATGTCGCTGATGTATGATTCGATGGCGCTGGCCACATCCGCCACGCTGCCGATGTGATACTTCTCGGGATTCTCCCGGAAGAAGAACGGCTTGATGTCCGGACGGAACGTCTTCGTCTCGTCGGCCAGATAGCGGTACATCAGGAACTCGCTGCAGCAGAAAAGCTTCTCATCCATCGTTCGTCGTCGGGCTATTTCACATCCTCGAGGTTGTCTCCGCGCACGGCGTTCAGTGCCTCGTTGATCTTTGTCGAGGACACCCCTTTCGTGTACGGGAAGTAGATGATCTTGATGCCCTCGGCTGCGAACTGCTTCTCATACTCCTGCCACTTCTCCGTTGCATACCAGTCGTCGCCCACGAAGAGGAAGGTGGCACCCAGCTTCTTGCAAGCGGCCAGTTTGTCCATGTCGTACTGCGGCACTGCGGCATCGACATACTTGATGCTGCGCACAATCTCGATGCGGTCCTCGAAGGGAATCATGGCTTTCTTCCCCTTGTAGGCCACCAGTTCGTCCACCGTGACGCCCACTATCAGCTTGTCGCACATTCCCTTGGCGTTCTTGAGCAGGTTCAGGTGCCCGATGTGGAACAGGTCGTAAACGCCCGTTGTGTATCCTATCGTCATTCTCTTTCTCAATTTGTTTCTGCAAAGTTACGAATAAACGAGCGAAAAGCCAAATTTTAGAGCAGCGAATGCAGAGGAGAAAATTTTTCTCACTCTGCTGAGTCGCGATTGAATTCGAACAGCGTTCAAATATATTTGAGCTTTTCCGGGTGAGAGTAATTTCGACCGTCCTTGCTTGCTGTCGCGGGAGCTTCTGCTTGCTGTCGCGGGAGCTTCTGCTTGCTGTCGCGGAAGTCCTTGCTTGCTGTCGCGGAAGTCCTTGCTTGCTGTCGCGGAAGCTTTCGCTTAAGCCCGAAGAAGCGTGCCCTTATGGTCATAAGAACACGCTCCTGCATGGCCTGCTTACATTTCAGGGTAGACCTTCAGATGTTTCACCGCATCGGATTCCCCCTTCGATGGGGTAATCGCAAACTTTGATCCTTCCGCTGGTGCAGCGTAAATCGGGCATCAGTGACGGAGGAGGAAGCGACTTTTGGCGAAGATTCAGAGGAGGCTATTAATACTCCTCGTCCCAGACGCTGTCCCAGACGCTGCGTCCTCTTACGCGGGACGGGCCCTTGCCGCCGATGATTTCGCCATTTTGGCCAGCACCTGTAAGTCCGGAATTGCCGCCTAACTTTTGTACTGGGTCGCTGGTGCAGAGCAACTGTGTGTGCTGAATCTTCACTACTTGCAGACTGGGTTGCTGATATGCTTTCTTCATTGTTCTTTGAATATAAAATGGTTATTTGCTATGGGTTATTGGTTCTCGAGGTCCCCACTCTTGGAGGGGGCGGGGGAGTTTGCTTACTTTGCCTTCTTGGCGGCATCGCTGTCCGCACCGGTTATACTTGAGGCTACGCCTACGCCAAGCACAGTGGTACCGACGTTATCATTACTGATGGTCTGGTATCCGTTGTGGTGATAGAGATTTGAACTGAGTGCTCCCTCGTTGTTCTTGCCTGCAATGGCACCAACGAAT
The DNA here is from genome assembly GCA_024680695.1 of Bacteroidaceae bacterium. Classification (GTDB taxonomy): domain Bacteria; phylum Bacteroidota; class Bacteroidia; order Bacteroidales; family Bacteroidaceae; genus Physcousia. Next base: position 7,035 of record JAILBW010000034.1, on the reverse strand, counting down.
TCAGTGCCATCGACAATGCGCCCTAAATAGAGGCAGTATCCCACATTGCCCCCATACACATTGTATCCGACGATACCACCATAGCAGCTGTGATCGTTTTCTCCATAGAGTATTCCTCTTTGGTTGTCAACGCGACAATTCTCTATGACGCCTGCGTTGTAGCCGGCAATGCCTCCAGTGCAGTCGCCTCCCAGAATATATGGGTCGGTCACTTTAAGGTTCTTGATAATGCCATTGTTGTAGCCGAATATGCCTTGATACGGAGTACTTGCAAGCTGAATTTGCGGCGATTTGATGCTATTGCCATTGCCGTCGAAGGTGCCACAAAAAGGATTAGCCTCTGTGCCGATGGCTGTGTATGTATAGCCACTATAGTTGATATCATTATCCAAGCGGAAGAACTTATCTTGATAGCCCTGGCCGTTGTTCACGCTGGTAGCCAGCATGTCGAGCTTCTCGCGGGTGTCGATGATGTATGGACTACCCTCTGTGCCTGAACCACTCCAATCTTGCGCATTTGCCCCAACTGCAGTGAACAGCAACGCAAGGATGATGTAGATTTTCTGTTTCATTCTTGTCTTTTGTATGTCCCTTCTTTACTGTTGGATTATCTTGATGCAATGCATGTTGTTGGCAACATTAAGCCTAATCGGGTACAAAGATAACTATTATTCTTTTTTCGTGCAAATTCTATGGGAAAAAAAGTGAACAAAAATCGTGAGTTTTCGCAAAAAACTTAGTCTGTCACTATCCAGTCGTTAGCCCAGAGATGGTTGGCTCTTTTCCCGAGAACGGCACTTCGCACGGATGAAGTGTCAAATTTAATGAATGCTGATTGTGCGGCTGAGACGGACGTGATTTGCTGCACAGGGCAAAGTCGGCCCTTCGGAATTAGCGCGACAAACCCCTGATGTTCGGAACGAAAAGTGAAAGAACTTATGAAAGAAATCCGTTTTTTACTGCAGTTCTTGCGCTTTTCTGCGCGAAAAAGAGCCGTTTTCTTGTACAAGCAGAACGGGTTGTTTGCCGCTGCGTGACAATTGGGACAATTGGGACAACGAATTTTGCGCACTCAGGGCTGATCCCGCGGGGGAGAAAAGAGGTTAAATAATTATATTACAATAAGTTATTATATATAGTAATATATATATAGTATATATAATAGTATTAACGATAGTAATTTACTATATATATGTACATATATATGATAGTATATATATGATTCTATATACTTATTCAATAATACTTATCCTCTCTTTACTACGCGGCCCGATTATTTTCGGCCTCTCGCCTCTTCATTTTCCGAAAATCGAGAGAAAAAATGCACTGTCCTTTGTCCCAATTGTCACGCAGGCTTATTGACTATTCCAAGTCGCTCCTTTTGGCGGTTCTTTCTTTGTCGGAATATTTCCGAAACGTGGCTCAATAGAACACCAGGTTCTGGATGTGTCCGCCCTCCACCTTGTCGAGATCGGGCAGCTGCATGTAGTTGCCAAACTGCTTCGTGAGCATTGCATGGCTGTTGCCCGGTACTGAGAGCTGGATGCCCTCGAACTGGTGGGTTGTCAGCGGGAAGATGTCCTCCTCGTCATAGACAAGATGGAAGGGAATGCCGTAGTCGTAGGTCAGCGTGCGCCCGCGGGTCAGGCGACTGATGCTGCGCAGGACGGGGAAGGTGAGGTGGCGGTTTGTCCATGTAATGGCTCTGATGCGCCGCATGGCACTGTCCAAGTTGCTGGCTGTTCGGAAGATTCGGAATGTGTGGGCCTGCAGTGGCTCGGCCAGGAGATGCGTCCACATTCGTTGGCGCTCGAAGGGGAAGATGTCGATGAAGACGCCTCGCTCGCGGAATACTCGGTCGTAGGGCGACGGTTCCTCGAGCAGTGAATGGCGGTCGCGCAGCTTGGCAAAGAAATAGAAGTAGTTGGGGTCGGTGTCGTTCGTCTGCAGGGCAATGTGCTCGGGCAGCTCGGCCGGGAGCACCTCCATGAGCCGCAGATAGTCGCGGCGCAGCAGGCCCACGTCGAGGTCGTCGTCCCAGGGGATGAATCCGTCGTGACGCATAGCGCCCAGCAACGTGCCGCCGTACAGAAAATAGGGAATGCCGTACTTGCGGCAAACGCGGTCGAGTTCGCTCACCATCCCGAGCATACACATCTGCATGCGGCGCAGGAGCGATCCGTCGGGATTGAACCGTGCCCTCAGTGCCTGCGCGTCAAACGACTTCGTCTCGTTGTCCATCTGCTGTATGGCGTATTCTGATTGTTATCAAATCCAGTGGGCATTATCTTCGTCTGCTTCTTCGGCCTTGAAGTCGCATCTGCTCTAAAATAGCCTAAGCATGATGCAAGGCTATTTTTCAGTACCCGCCTTTAATTCCTCTTTTATCTCCTTCAGCCATTCTTCGGCCAGTCGGGGCCATATCTTGCCAGCCCCATCGCCACGCATACCATATCCGTGGCCGCCCTTCATCTGGAAGTGGGCTTCGATGGGTGCACCGGCTCGCTGCATGGCATCCAGTATGGTGGCAGTGCAGGGTGCGCTGTGCACATCATCCTGTGTGCCCCACACAAACATGGGGGAGGAGTCCTTTGCGACGGGAAGCTCGGGCGAAAGTGTGCGGTTCTCGCCTTCGGCCAGGTAGGCTGGATAGATGAGCATGGCAAAGTCGGGTCGCTGGTTCAGTGCGTCGGCCTCGTCCTGTGCCTCGTAGGTCGGCTCCTTCCATCGCGTACTGGCGCGACAACACAGGCTTGCTCCTGCCGAGAATCCGATGCAACCCACCTTCTCGAAGCCATAGCTGCGCACAAGGCGGATGCTGCGGTAGAGGTCTTGCAGGGCACCGTCGCGTTTGCCGGGAATCCGGTAGGCCAGCACAAAGGCCGTATATCCCTGTCCGGCCAGCCATTCGGCAATCTCCTGTCCCTCCTTCACGTAGGCCAGAATGACGTAGGCACCGCCTGGACATACCACCACGGCCTGTCCGTTCCTTTTCTCTGGTGCAGGGTCGTAGCGTTCCAGTGTGGGGTTGGTCACTTCGGCCCAGTGTTCGGCGTCGTTGGTCAGCTTTGGTGCAGCCTTGGCATGAGTCTCTCCTGGCACCGTCTTGGGCCAAATCTCGGTGGGGGTGCTCTTGTACTGTTGTCCTGACATAGTTGTTGCCACTAATGCCGTGGCCAGGCTAATTATGGTTCGTAATTGAAGTTTCATTTAACTCTTAACTCTTAGCACTTAATTCTTTAGTTTACCAATTCTTAATTCCCAGATTCCTTCGTACTTTGCCAGCCAAGCGCAGAGGCATACGACGACCACCGTCACCACGATGAAGTCGTTCCAATGGTTTATCATCGTGCGTTTCCCTGTCAGATGCACAAAGTTGTAATAGTGTATCATCGGGTAGGGCAGTACGAGGAAGGCCAGCGAGTGTTCTCCGATGTAGCCCAGTACCGGAACGCGTTGGGTGATGGTCTTTGAAAGGATTCCCATCAGCCCACAGATGGTCATGCTTGCGTTTAGTATGGCCGTCAGAGGATTGCCGCTCCACAGGTTGTCGCCCATCGCATATTCGCCGTGCCAGAAATAGTTTGACAGCAGGGCAAGCATAAGCAATCCTCCCGAGCATGCAACGAACAGGTGGGGTGCAGTGTGCTGTTCCAAAGCCTTCCACCATCGACCCAAGAAGTAGAGATAGACACCCACGAATACGTTGTTCAGGTTCATCCACAGCGGGTTGTCCATTTGTGCCAGAGCCCAGCTTGCGGCAGGCAACAGAACCGCCACCGCCGACAGTCGCCCCAGCCGCTGCATCGGGCGGGCCAGAGCGAGGGTGGCAAAGAGGCTCGTCAGGAACCACAGCGGTGGGTTGCCGTACCAGCGGCTCGTCGTCAGTGTGTGTTCCCAGCGTACTGCATCGCGCTGGGACTGCGTTACTTCGGGGAAGAAGTGCAGGAAGCCGAAATAGACCACCGTGCCCACCAGCCCCCATACGATGTAGGGCATCAACAAGCGCAGTGCCTTCCGGCGTAGAAACGTTCCTGTGGCTTCGTCGGTGGGGCGGTCGAGATAGCCGGACTTGAAAAAGAAAACGCCCACGACGAGATATGTCCATCGGCGCACTTCCACCGCCCACGACGACTCCGCCATCCCGCACATCTCCGTAACGTACGAAATGATAAAGTACAGCATGCATAAGCCGCACAGCAGGTCGAAAGCGTGGTTCCTCATCCTCATTATGGCATAATTGCCGCAAAGTTACATAAAAAGAGTGAAAAACAGCCCCATTTATCTGAAAAAATACTAATTCCAACTCGCCAGTTCCATTTACTTTAACCTTTGAACCCTTGCGCACTTGAACTTTTGGACCTTATACCGCACGTCAGAGTATGAAAAACATAACAGCAAGCAGAGACTCGTACTACAGCAAGCAGGAGCCGATACTACAGCAAGCAGGAGCCGATGCAACAGCAAGCAGCTGGTTATACTGAGTGCCGTAAAACTTTCTTCTCGGGATACTCGCGAAATTCTGTATCTTTTGTCGCAGATGACTATATGTGAGCAAATTATGATGATGAGGCTTACTTCTGAGACCTCCCTAAGTCCTCTCTGAAACTTCCCTTGGCAGATATGGAAAAAAAGATTTCTTTCTCTTGACTGGTATGTAATTCGATATTTTTGTCTATATTTGCAGGCATGAAAGAGCCATTGATAGACATTGCGGTGCTGATTCTCTTCTTCAACCGCCCCGAACAGCTGGGTCGAGTATTCGAGGAAGTGAAGAAAGCACGACCTTCGCGGCTGTTCCTCTATCAGGACGGACCGCGAGGCGAACGGGATATGCCGGGCATCCTGGCGTGCCGCGAAGTGGTGGCCGACATCGACTGGGAATGCGATGTGCAGCGCCTGTATCAGGAACGCAACTACGGTTGCGACCCCTCGGAGTACATCTCGCAGAAGTGGGCCTTCTCGATGGCCGACAAGTGTGTGGTGCTCGAGGACGATGACGTCCCCAGTGTCTCATTCTTCCGCTTCTGCAAGGAGATGCTGGACCGCTACGAGACTGACACCCGCATCACGATGGTGGCCGGCTTCAATGTCGAGGAACAGACGGCCGATGCGGATGCCGACTACTTCTTCACCACTAACTTTAGCATCTGGGGCTGGGCCTCGTGGCGCAGGGTGGTGGACCAGTGGGACGAACACTACACCTGGCTCGACGACCCGACGGCTGTCAGCCGCATCGAGGCACTGACCCGCGAACGCCGACTCCGCGACGACTTCCTGCCAATGTGCCGACGCCATCGTGCCCAGGGCAAGGCTTTCTACGAAACCATCTTCTGGGCTCACCTGATGCTGTCGAACGGACTATGCATTGTGCCTGCTCGCAACATGATAAACAATCTGGGTGCCACCGCCGACTCGACCCACTTCGGCGGCTCGCTCGATACGTTGCCGCGAGGCTATCGTCGTATCTTCACGATGCAACGCTACGAGATGGAGGAACGCCCCCTGAGGCATCCGCGCTATGTGGTGGAGCATGTTGAATATCGCCGTCGAGTCTATCGCATTATGGGTTGGCGCCATCCGTGGGTGAAGGTGGCCCGCTCGTTCGAGGAACTCTGCCTCAACCTGCGCCACGGCAACTTCGCTTACATCGGCCAGATGTTTACAAAGCGCCTGCGCAAGTGGTTTGGGATGGAAGAGTATAAATGAAACCTCTCCCGCCCCTCCAAAAACGAAGGGGGAGAGGGATAGGGAAACAGTTGAAAAAAGATACTTCCCTCTAAGTATCGGAGATAGGGAAGCGTGAAAAGTGAATAAGGAACAGTGAAAGTATTAATCCTAAGCACCAGTGAACGGACGGGCGGGGCAGCCATTGCAGCCAACCGACTGTGCCGCGCCTTGAACAATAACGGTGTGCGAGCCACGATGCTGGTGCGCGATAAGCAGACAGACAATATTAATGTTTCGCGCCTGCGCGTAAGCCGTTGGCCCTTTCTGTGGGAGCGCCTGCGCATCCTGCTGGCCAACCGCCTGAGCCGCCGCAACCTGTGGGCGACGGACATCGCCTGTGCCGGTGGCGACATTACGGCGACCGACGAGTTCCGCCAAGCCGATGTCATCCACCTGCATTGGGTGAACCAGGGCTTCCTCTCGCTGAAGGAGCTGGACAAGATACTGCACAGCGGCAAGCGCATTGTCTGGACACTTCACGACCAGTGGCCCACCGTGGGCGTCTGTCACTACAGCGCGGCCTGCGACCATTACACGACCGGTTGCCACCGCTGTCCGCAGATGTTGGGAGCGTTGCCGCATCGGGTGTTCGAGAAGAAACGTGCCTGCTACGAAACGGCCATCCTCACGTTTGTGGGATGCAGTCAGTGGATTGCACGACTGGCTGCGCAGAGTCCGCTGTGCCAAGGACATCGGGTGACATCGGTGCCCAATGCGTTGCCGCACGACATCTTCCACCCCATGCACCAACAGACGGCTCGCATGGCGCACAACTTGCCGCTTGACATGCGACTCATCCTCTTCAGCGCATTCAAGGTGACCGACGAGCGCAAGGGCTTCCGCTATCTGGTCGAGGCACTGACCGATGTGCAGCGAGCATCGGTGCCCGTGGCTCTCGTCGTTGTCGGCCAACAGGCCGAAGGGCTGCGCCAGTTGCTACCAACGGAGATGGCCGAAGGCGAGAATATCTGCTGCATTCCGTATGTGGCCGACGAACGACAGATGGCATCGCTCTATGCGGCAGTGGACGTCTTCGTGACCCCCAGCCTTCAGGACAACCTGCCCAACACCATCGCCGAGGCCATGAGTGTCGGCACTCCTTGCGTGGGCTTCGAGGTGGGCGGCATTCCCGAGATGATAGACCATAAGGAGAACGGATACGTAGCCCGCTACTGTGATGCGCACGACCTGGCCGAGGGCATCCTGTACTGTCTCAGCAACGACCTGCGGACTGAGGCTGCACAGAAGGCTGCGCAAACGTACAGCGAGAACGATGTGGCTCGAAAGTATATTGAACTGTATGAT
>JAILBW010000162.1 GCA_024680695.1 Bacteroidaceae bacterium | reverse complement strand
TTCCTGACGAAGTGACCACAATACCCCAGAACGCTTTTGGAGGATACCGTGGACTTAATTCCATAGACTTCAACAAGGTGGAGACAATAGGTGCACTTGCCTTTCAGGAGTGTGACATCGAGTCTGTCACCTTCTCGGAGTTTGTGCGCGAAATCGGAATGGGAGCCTTCCAGTCCTGCCAGAGTCTAAGCAGCATCTACCTGCCCTCCAGCATAGAATTACTATCGGAAGATGCATTCGCATTTTGCCCTGCCCTCATGTCGGTATCGTATGATGTAGTGAAGTTCCCTGAGTCTGGAGGCTTTGCCAATAGTATTTTTACCCGTTCTCCGATAGACAAGGCCACATTGTATGTGCCGACGAACATGATTGAGGCATGCAAGACGGAAGAACCTTGGAGCAACTTCGGCCAGATTCTGCCGCTGCCGACAGGAACAAATCCCAATGCTGTTGAAAGTACGTTTGCAACCTCCCCGAGGGGAACGGACGCCGTGTATGACCTGCAGGGACGACGTTTCAGCGGCGAATCTCTGTCCAAGGGTGTATATATCGTGAATGGGAAGAAGGTGCTGATTAAGTGAGAACCAAGAGCTGAGACTTGCTCGAGCTCTTGGTAGAACGCCAAGCAGCTCGGCAAAGCCAAGGTGCTGGTGAAGTAGAAGACCCTCCCCCACCACCTTTGTCCTCCGTCGATAGGGAGGGAGTGGAATGAGTCAGACTTGATGACAGCCCGCTGGCAGACTTGCTGGCGGGCTGTTGCTATCCTACTTGCTGTCGTATTACAAAACGAAGTGGAACATGATAATATGTCCTTTCCTTTTCGTCGAACTCACGTTATACTACAGTATGACAAATCCATGACAATGATGCGACTTTCCGAGCTCATTGCGCAGCATGGTGAAGCCTCTGTTTTGCATTTTGCATTTAGAAAAGGAGTATGGGTTAACGACCAATCCAAGCCTCGGGATTGAGTTTTGCCGTTTCCTTGCGCAACTGGAAATGGAGCACACAGTTGCCGTTGGCATCCGTCGCCACAGTGCCGAGTACATCGCGCGCCTTTACCTTCTGTCCCTTGGCTACGATGACCGACGAGAGGTTGCAATAGACTGAGATATAGCTGCCGTGGCGCACCAGTACATTCTTCGTGCCATCGAACTGGAAGACGGCTGTCACCTCGCCGTCGAAGACAGCGCGAGCCCGCGCCCCTGGATGCCCCACATAGTTTGTTCCCTTGTTGTCGAGCTGTACGTTCTTCAGTCCCGGTACGTTATAGACACCAAAGCGATTCCCTATCATGTACTGTCCCGTAATGGGTACTGGCAAACGGCCCTTGTTCTGCTCGAAGGAGCCGTTCAACTGACGTTCGGCTGCAGTGAGCCATCCTCCCTGCTTGCTGCTGGCGGACGTTTTGCCTGTGCCCTGCTTGCCCGGCGTTGTCGTCTTGGAGGAAGAGGACTTCGAACCTTTTTTCTTCTTGGCTGCTTCCTCGGCTGCCTTCTTTCTGGCGGCTTCTTCGGCACGCTTGCGCGCCTGCTCTATCTCGTAGGCAATCAGGTCGTCAATCTTCTTGTTCAGTGCCGAAAGCTGCTTCTGCTGCTGCGCTATTTTGCTGGCCAGGCCCAACTCCTGCTGCTTGAGCCCCTCCACACGTTTCTGCTGCCGAATCTGCTGTGTGTTCAGTTGTTTGCGTTGGTTCATCACTTCGCGCAACAGGCCGTTCATCTCGCTCTTCGATGCCAAAAGTCGATTCTCGTCTTTGAGCAAATCCACCTGCTTGCTCATTATCTGCTCGGTCAGCCGTGTCTGATAGAGGGCATACTCCTTGGCATATCGCGCCCGACGATACATTTGGGTGACGTTCTTGGACGAAAGGACGAAGATGAGGGGGCCATTCTGCGTACGCCGAGTACGGGCATAACGCATGGCTTGTTTCAGTTTCTCGCGTTTAGCCCTGAGTTCTTTCTCGCCTGTCTTTATTTTGTCTTGCAGTTTTCCAATCTCGCCCTCCAAGCTATTCATCTCCGACTCCAACTGGCGGATGTAGCTCAGACGCGTATCCATCTGCATGTCGAGGAAACTAAGGCTCTGCTGTCCCGTACGCACCTTCTGTTTCGTGTAGTCCAGGTCGGCCTTGGCCTTGTTGAGTGTCTTCTGCAGTTCCGTCTTCTGTGCCTTCAGTGCCTGCACCTTCTTGCTGTTCTGTCCATGCGCCATCGGCACGGACAGAAGAATAAGCGACAGGCACATCGTCCGCCGTGCCCAGCGAGCGGGCAGCACCGCTACCTTATTATATAATAGAGAAGCGAGGTGCATGCAGAGCTACTTGGCCAAATTCATTATGCGATTGAACACTGTCTCCACCGACACTTCCTTGAACTTCTTGCCCAGCGTCGTGCGTGTCTGCCAATCGCTTTCGGCTTTGATATTGCTGAGGTTGAAGGTGGCAGTGACGGGCTTCGAGCGATGGTTCAGCCTCACCTGCATGCGTGAGGGAAAGGGTTTGCGGTTCAGTTCACCATACTCTTGATACTGCCAATCGAGAACGGCAGTCTCCTCGTCGCGCCCGGAAAAAGAGGTGCGTCGCAGCAAGCCCTTGACAGCGTCGGCCAGGAACGTAAGGACAACCTGACTGTCGGACTGATTCACGAGTTTCACATTGTCCCCCTCCATGCTCTTCTGGAAGCGCTTGGTCGTGGGAGCCTCACCCTTGCCGTCGCCAAGAACGAACAGTTCGTCCCAGAAAAGCGACTGGAAGGTAAAGAAATTGATTCCGTTGTGGTGCATGAAGCTGATGTCGTCGAACGGTGCTTTCACGTATTGCTGTCCCATGCGGTCGACAATCATGAAATAGTCCTTGGTGATTTCCATGCGTCCCACTTCGAGCAGTCCCATTGCCACAAGGGAAATCTGTATCACATCGTCGCGTTTCATTCGCAGATGTCCGCCCACGCTTACGGATTTGCCTCCTGCCTCGAGTGCAAGGCTGAGTCGAGCCGTGAGGCACTCGGTGGTGTGACGGTTGTCATTGACCGACTGCACCACCCTTTCCATAGCCATTGCCGCATTCTCGACGGCATCGGCATTTGCAGCACCTGTCTCGAGGGCTTTTTTCCTACTCCCGCAGGCAGCAAACAGCAGGCCGAGGCTGAGAGCAAGAACCAGCTGGCTCAGGCCAGGCCGATGGCGTATCATTGTGTATATCTTCATTGTATGTCTGTTTATCAGTTTATTTGTGGCTTGGGGCCAGGTATTTTTTCTTCTTTATTTTCTTTTGCAAGAGTGGCGTACAGTTCTCGTCGTTTCGTTGTATGGCAAGACGCCAGAAGCGTAGGGCCACGTCGGGCTGTCCGTTCTGTATGTAGATGTCGCCGGCATGCTCGAACAGCACGCCAGAGAGCTGTTCGTCGGCCAGCAGTTCTTCGTCCGTCTCAGTGGGTCGCACTACCTTGTCCATATAAATGCGCGCTGCGGCATAATCCTTTTTCATAAAGAGAATCCAGGCATAGGTGTCCAGGTAGTTCAGGTTGTTTGGTTCGGCCTTAATGGCGCGGTAGCTCATCTCCTCAGCGCGATCTAACTGTTCATCGCGCAAACTCAGATAGTAGGCGTAGTTGTTCAGGACACTAGCGTTGTCGTCCCGATAGACCAAGGCAGAATCGTAGGCGGCAAACGTCTTCTCGTAGGCGCTGTCCGCCGACTCCTTGGCATAGAGATCGCCCAAAATGCTGAACATGTCCGACACCAATTGTGCATCCTCGTCGTCGCCCTTGGTGCGCAGTCCCTGCTCCAAGGCTTCCGTAGCCTCGCGCGTCTTGTCCTGCTGGATCAGTGCAAGTGCCAGATAATAAGGATAGCCCAGTTCCTCGGGCCGATAGTTCACACCTCGGCGACAGATGTCCTCCATACCCTCGAAGTCGTTACGGGACGCATAGTGCTTGAGCAGTTCGGAGAGTGCCAGCTGATTGCCTGGCTCTACGTCGAGGATTCGGTGCAATGTGGTGTCCAGGGCTGCCTCGTCCACCTTTACGAACGACTGATAGGCCGCCTTCAGTATCAGTATCTGCGCATTCTTCTGTGGCTGAGTCAGTACGACATCAAAGGCATGCATCAGGGCTGGACGGAGGGTGGTGTCGCGCCGCACCTTCTCGATATAGTCTCGCATCAGCATTACGCGCAGATTGTCCTCGGTCGAAGGGGCATAGAGAAGCGAGTCGCGCAGATGGCCGAAGCTCACTGTATCATGGGCAGATTCGTAGTAGTCGAGCAGCGCTATCTGAAGGTAGGCATTTGTGGGCTCCTTGCGCTGCACCTCTTGATACAGGGCATTGGCGCGCTCCATGTCGCCAGCCTTGCGATACTCATTACCCACCACGATTTTCGTATTCATGTCGTGGGGAAACTCGTCCAGCAGGGCCTGCAGCTCGGCATGCGCCTGCTCTGCCTGCTCCATCTCCATATAGTATTCAGACTTCGTTACGCTCAGTTGCGCCGACTTCCCTTCGAGAAGCTCAATACGGTTCAGCGTGGCAATAGCGTCCTCAGTGCGTCCGACAGTGTGGTAGATAGCAGCAAGTCGCTCAAGGATGTCCGAGCGTCGGGTCTGGATTGCGGCCATGCGTTCCAGTACGGGAATCACCTCCTCCGTATCGCGCTGGCCCAGATAAATGGCAGCCAACGTCTCGAGATACCAGGGATTGTCCGGTGCCAGTTCCGTGGCACGCTTCAGCAGGGCGAGCGCCACGCTGTCCTCGCGCAGATAGACATGGATGATTCCCAAATGGTATGTGGCTTCGGCTGCATCCGGATTGATGTCGAGACAATGGCGGTAGAGTTCGGCTGCCGTCGTATAGTCCTCAGCCAGACGGTACTTCTCGGCTTCGAGATAGAAATAGTCAAAGCGTGTCTGGGCAGTAGCTGCAAGGCAGCACCACAAAAGGCCACACATTATAATCCATTTCCTGATCATTGTCTTTCTTACTGAAGTTTCGCAGGACCACAACTTCTTAAGTT
>JAILBW010000147.1 GCA_024680695.1 Bacteroidaceae bacterium | reverse complement strand
TCTTAAGTTGAGTCAATTATGGGGACCTACCTAAAATGATCCCGAATGCCCGAAGCCCCCATCGCCGCGCTCTGTCTCGTCGAGCGACTCTACGCACTCCCATTCGGCCTGTTCGTGACGGGCTATTACCATTTGGGCGATACGTTCGCCGTCGTTGATGATGAAGTTATCTTGCGAAAGGTTTACCAATATCACCCCGATTTCCCCACGATAGTCGGCATCGATGGTGCCGGGCGCATTAAGCACGGTGATGCCCTTCTTCAGTGCAAGGCCGCTGCGCGGACGCACCTGAGCCTCGGCACCCGGCGGGAGGGCGATGCGAAGGCCTGTGGGCACAAGGCAGCGCTCCATGGGCTGCAAAGTGATGGGCGAGTCGAGATTGGCACGCAAATCCAAGCCTGCCGATAATGGCGTGGCATATTCCGGCAATGCATGATGGCTGTGGTTGATGATTCTTACTTTCATTCTTTATGCATAATTGTTACTTCGTTCGAGCAAGGCAAAACGCAATACGCTTGGCGCTGCATCTGCTTCGTTCGCCATTTTATACGATAGGAAGGCTCATGCCATTGATTTTACGATACAGGTCGAGCGCATAGACATCCGTCATGCCACTAATGTAGTCGAGCACAGCCATTAGGCGGCCGTAAAGCGTGTTCGATTTGATGTCATACTGGGGGCTGACGCGGTTGATGAGCAGTTTGGAGAAAGCATGGTCTGTGTGCGTCACGGCCTTGACCATGAGGTCGGTCAGGGTGGAGATAACACGATAGCCCGCAATCTCGATATCCACTACGTCCTTGCAGTGATATATCTTGGCCTCTGCCACTTCGGCGCACTGGCTGTAAGCCCGGCGCGGCACATCTGAGATATGCTTGATGAGCGCTCCCTCGAAGGTGCCTTCGAGCAGTTCGCGTTCGTGTTCCACGAAGACGCGCACACATTCCTGCTCCAGACAGTTGATGACGCAGGAGCGCAGATAGACCACCTGCTCGTTGATGTCGTCAAGGCTGTGCATGCGAGCTTCGATGTGGGCGCGTTGCTCACCCTCAAAGAAGGCAAGCAAAAGTTGCTGCGTTTCGTCTGTGGTCAGTATCTTCAGTTTGTGGGCATCCTCGATGTCCATAATCTCGTAGCAGATATCGTCGGCGGCTTCGACGAGGAATACGAGGGGGTAGCGCACGAAGCGACAAGCGCGATCCGACACTTCGACGGGCAGGATGCCTAATTCGACAGCGATGCGATGGAAGTCGGCCTGCTCGCTCTGGAAGAAGCCGAACTTACCTTTCTGTCCCGCAAGATTGGAGGTAAAGGGATATTTCACGATACTTGCCAACGTGCTGTATGTCATCACGAAGCCGCCTTCACGACGTCCCAGGAAGTGATGAGTGAGCAAGCGGAAGGCGTTGGCATTGCCCTCAAAGTGTATCAGGTCCTGCCATTGCTCGGGTGTCAGCGAATCGTGCGTCTCGTCACAATAGTAGTCCTCGAGATATTTACCATCCCCCTCACGGAAATAGGCTTGGATGGCGCGCTCCCCACTATGCCCGAAGGGAGGGTTGCCCAGGTCATGGGCCAGACAGGCGGCACTGACGATGTTACCCATTTCGGCAAGGTGTGTTTCGATCAGTTCCGGGTGCAGTTCCAGCAGTTGACGGCTTACGTCGTTGCCCAAACTGCGTCCTACGCTGCTCACCTCAAGGCTGTGCGTCAGTCTGTTGTGCACAAAGATACTTCCTGGCAAGGGAAACACCTGCGTCTTGTTCTGCAGGCGGCGGAAGGGAGCCGAGAAAATCAAGCGGTCATAGTCACGCTGAAACTCGGTGCGGTCATCCTTGTGTTGCGCTACATTTTCCTGCCCTAACCGCTTGTTGGAGAGCAAACGACCCCAGTGCATCATGTCGTCGATGTCTTATAGAGGATGCGGTTGGCGCCACTCGTTATCCTGACAAGTTCCGGATGTTCGGCAGCAAACGTATCGATGTGCCGCATGCGCTTCTCCTCGAGTATTTCATCTACGGCAATGAGGATGCCCGTCTCCTCGACATCGCCGAATCCGTAGTTGATGGCTGTGCCGAAGAGTTTCATTGTGGGGCTAAGTCCCATATAGGCATTCACGAGTGGCGGAATATTGTATCCCAGACGACGCACCTCGCGGTTGAGGATGCGATAGTCGCGCTTGAAGTCATCCTCGCAGAAGAGTGCTTCGAGTGCTGTGGGGTCGCTTTCGATTTTCAGCGGTTTCATCGGCTCGATGAGGTGATCGCGGTCGGCAAAGTGCTTGTGGAGGAAGAAGAGTATCATGTCTCGGGCCGTGCGGTCGTAGCTGGGATACATGGTGAACTTGCCGAAGAAGTAGCGCACATCGGGCTGCACCACGGTGAGGGCGCCCAATCCGTCCCAGAGGTTGTCGAGTGCAAAGAGGCCCTTAGTGCCCATGCGGCTGCTCTGATACTCGTAGGTGACGAAACTCCGTCCCAGTTCGATGGTGTATGGCATGTATTCGCGCATGAAGCGCTCCGAGAAGCGGAACATATGGCTGGTGGCCAGGATGGGCTGTCCGTCGGGTGTTGTCTCCACCTCACTACCCAGCAGATAGCGGTATCCGCCCAGGATTTCCTGTGCCTCGGGATCCCAGACAAGCAATTGCTTGTACGGGTTCTTCATCGTGTCGTACTCGTCGAGGTCGAGACTTTTGCCTGTGCCTCCGCCTGCTGCACGGAACGCAATCTCACGCAGGCGTCCCAATTCGCGCAAGACGTTGGGCGAGTCTTGCCATGTGACTACGTATATTTCGTTGCCACTCTTGTTCGTCATCCTTAGTTTCTTGTCCGGCGTCAGTTCAGCCTGCAAGGCCTCGCGCGGCACTTTGTCGATGATATCTTCCATATCTCTGAATCTGTTTCCAGCCAGTCAAACATTAACTAATCCTGACTGGCTCTTCTTTTTCGTTCTAGTTATATCTCGTACACCCGTTCTTGCACCCACTGGCCCCACTGCTGGGGAGTGCGGCTTTGGTCGAATGTCTCGCAGGGGATGGGGCGTCCGATGCGCACAACGTAGTGCTTGCCACGACTGCGGTACATCTCGTCGGGCAGGAGCGCCATCGCGAAGTTGGGCAGATGAAGGCGCTTGCACCAGCGTGCCACACGGTAGAAGCGGCTGCTGTTCTCCCCGATGAAATGGACAGGCACAATGTCGCGTTCGTGCTGGCGGCTCTTGACGATGAACGACTTGTTCCATGGGATATCGCGGATCGACCCATCGTCTTGCCGACGGCTGCACAGGCCAGCGGGGAACATGATTACGTGGTTTTCTCCAGCAAAAGCACTCTCAACCATCGCGGGCAGGTTGCGTGACTGGCTTCCGATTTTGTTAATAGGTACGCACAACGGAGCCAAGCCCTTGAGGTTCATCAGCAGGTCGTTCACCAAGTACTTGATGTGCCCGTCGTACTGTTCGCCCAGCACCCATCCCAGGGTGACACCGTCGATGGCTCCCAGAGGATGGTTGCTCACGAAGGTGTACCAGCGTCCGTCGGCAGGAAGGTTCTCACGGCCCTCGACTGTCACCTCGACGCCAAGATAGTCGAGCACACCTTTACAGAAAGGCACGCCCTCGAGTCCCTGACGCAGGTAGGCGTTGATGAAATCCTGATGGATGAGCCGCTTCAACGCGTTGATGGCCCACTGGGGAATATAGCGAGCCTTCTTTCCCGCACGAGCACGCACGATGGCGTCCATGTCGATTTCAGTGATAGCCGCTCGACGAATGTCTGACATAGAGGTATCAGTTGATGGTCACGGGTTGGTTGTTTATGAAATACTTCCCACGCGGAAGGCCGTTCAGCCAGTTGGTGCCCTTCGTGATGCGCAGGGCCATATAGAGGGTACCGGTCTCGGTGTAGATGGGAAGCAGTTGCGCATAGTCGCTACGGATGCGCAGGGCACGACCCATCGTCTTGAGTTCCACAGGATAAGCCGACATGCTCATCCGGCGCTGGCGGAGGGCAAAGTCTCGCAGAGGGTCGGCCTGCGAAACTGTATCAGATGCCTGTCCCACATGGGTGCGCACACCATCGGCCACAACGATAACAGGTATGGACAGAGCCATACAGCATAACATGGCACAACACAGCACCTTGTACACAAACGTTCTCTCCGAATGCATGCTTTACCTAATATTCACGCGCAAAGTTAATGCAAAAGCAGGAAACACACAAGTATTTGCCGTAAAAAGTGAAGATGTGACATGCAACATCACCGAAACACCCGCGGTACGGGCGGTCGTCCTACTTCGCTACACTTGCCTGAATTCAACAGCCAGCGAGAATCCTCCAGCCCGAAACAACCTCTCACAGCATGTAAAGGCAGGAACGCATATTCGGGGAGTCACAGCGCAAGAGCAGTGTGACTCCCCGAATCAGCATAGGACGGTGTTCGGCATTGTGCCCGATCTGCAAAGAAGCAGCCTTCGAAGCCCGCTAACTCCCGAGGGAGACAGATCGGCACAGCGTTCAGAACGTCAAGACTTTTCAGTCTTCATCCCAGATATCCCAGTCATTCTTCTCTGGTGCGAGCACAGGTTCATTGGGATTGGCACCCACGCCAGGCTGCAACGAGAGGGCAAGCATTTCAGTGGCCTCCAAGCCGGAGAACTCCATACGAGGAGCAATATATATCTTCTTCATAAGTCTAAATTTTTTATAGTTCATTTCCCATTCCTCAAACAAATGCTCATTGACAACGAGGCGTCTTGGCTGTGTTGCCGACAGAGGACAAAGGCTGAGAGGGGGAACTTAAATTCTTACTTCAATACTTTCTTCCCGTTCACGATATAGATGCCCTTTGTGGGATTCGACACACGACGGCCGGCAAGGTCGAACATCTCACCCTGAACGCTTGCACCTTGGATATTCTCAATGCCAGTAGCCTCATTCAGCATGAAAGCCTTCACTCCGACAACGCCAGGCATCAGATAGCAGCGGCCAGCAGGCACGGTGATGGGTTTCTCTTCCTGCACAGGATAGAAGGCCACCTGATCGTTCAGTTTCTGAAGCACATAGCTGCCAGCAGGTGCGGCAGTGTCTTCATAGACACCAGTGAGCAGGCCCACGGTGTTGGACACTGGCTTCACCTTGTTGCCATTCACAGCAATGGTCGAGATTGACTTGGCAGAGATTACGACAGGCGTGTTGGCTGGGATGATGTTATTCACCGGCCCGAGGACAAGCACGTCATTCTCGACACCATCGACCACAAAGGCTTCGAGTTCTTCGAATAAGGTGACATCATACGGACAGATGAACGTGGACCAGCCTGGATTGAAGACATATTCGGCCATCACGTTGACAGCCTGAACCTGGTCGGCACTGAGCGGAGCAATCTCCACCGTATTGTTGTAAATCACCACCACGCCGGTAATGTCGTAGTATGCTCCCTTTTCAAAGACGGGCATATTCTCAATCTTAAACGTATTGTAGGGCGTCACAGAAGCACCGTTGGCATCGAACAGCTTTCCATCCTCAAAGTAGAGGTCGCAGAGCGAAACCAGTGCACCTTGATTGGCACCGGTGAGCTGGCCGGGAGCTGTTGTCACAGCAGGCACTTCCTGACTGTTCGTCACGACAAGGCCTTCGGTGAGCGCCGTCAGACCGGTGAGCTCGCCCAACTGCTTGTAGAGCACAAGATTGCAGAGCACTGTACCCTTTATTCTATCGCCAGCCAGGAAGCCGTGATTGGCCTCGTAGCCCACGATGCCGAGGCCCGAGCCATCGGTCAGGAAGAACTGGCTGCCGTTCACACCCGACACATACCAATTGTTGATGGTCAGCTGAATCTGCGTGCTGGTGGTAGTGGCTGCCTCCTGAAGTTCGGAAATGCTGCTGTACGAAGGCGTGGTTTCGGGTTCGGAAATTTCCACAAAATCAACACCCTTGAAGATATACAGGCTGGGCAGTGCGGCGTTGTCCTGCGCAGTGGGATACGAACCATAGCTGCCGTGGCCGATGCTGTACTGGATGTACTTATTGACATTCAGGTTGGTGATGACGATGGTGCCGTCCTCGTTGAAGCTTGCGCCCCAGAAGAGACCCTCGGCCGTCTCGTCGGTCTCGACATTGAAGCTGTTGTATGTACCCTTCTGCTGCAGGAAGCGGCCGAAGACGTCCTTGATTTGTGCGCCCTGTGCAGTCAGAGTAACCGTGAATGCATTGTCCTTCGTGTCGAGCTGCAGCGTGCCGGCCGTCTCGGTGGCATCGACAATCTGCAGGTAGCCGTAAGTCTTCGTGGCAGGCACAGGGCAGGCCACCTTGACGCTGCCGTTCACCATTGCGCCCATCACATAGTCGCCGCCATTTACGAGCTCGTTCATGCTCGTCACTTTGGTGAACAGATACACCTTCTTCGTCGTGAAGACGTACTCGGCCGTAGCCACAGCGCTGGCAAAGTCCTCGTCGTCCACAGCGATGGCCTTCAGGACTGTGGTCTCGCTGATGGTGATGGGAGCTTCGTAGAGCGTACCCGTAGCGTCGTTAGGCTCGCTGCCGTCCAAGGTGTAGTAGATGGAGTTGTTGTTCTTGGCGGTCAGCGTAATGGTCTGCTCGCCCTGATAAGTGCCAGAAGCCAACGAAATCTTGGGCATCATGTTGGCCTTCTTCTCCTGCTCGGCCACTGCATCCCAAAGTGCACCAACCTCGTTAGTGCTGAGGGGCTTGTCATAGACGCGGGCAAGAACTACATCGCCGTTCCAGCCCTGACCGCCGCCACTGGAATCGGCATCACCACCAACGCAGAACCAGTTGCAGCCCGAGTTGGCGAAGCGGAACTCGCCCGGAGCATCTACGGTGTTCTTCAGTTCACCATCGACATAGATGTAGGCCTTCTGTTCCTCCTTGTTCCATACGCCAATGACATGATAATATACATCGCTCTCGGGCACAACGCCGCTGTTCGTCCAGCGCCAGGTGCTACTGCCACTCGTAGTCACATTGGGCAGGAAGGTCCATTCGTTCTGGCGACCGCTGCTGTTTGTCTTGCAAATGAGGAAGCCTGTGCCGCCACCCTGCATTGCGCTGAAAGGTTTAGCCTCAGCATTAGCAATAGTGCCGTCGTAATGACCCTTCACAAGCATTTCCAGACTATGACCGTCGGCCAGGGCGTTGCGGAATGCCTCGTTCGATTCGAAGTCCACCTTGTACCAGCTGGTGCAAGTCGTCGACCAGGGATTGTTGAACGTAGCCACATAGTGTCCGAAAGCCGGATGATAGGCCACGGACGAGGTTTCGCCAACGTGCTCCACGGTGTTCTTCATCGCGGACACGTCCACTGCCGTGCCGTCGCTGTTGAACTGCACGTCTAACAGGTCGGCAACGGGAACACTCTGTGCCGAAGCAGCCAAGCACGCCAGGGACAGGGCAAATGAGTAAAAGAGTCTCTTTCTCATACGTTTTTGTTTAAGGGTTAATAAATGTTCTTTTTCTGATATTCAACACGTTCAGGCATTCTCTCTCTCCCGTGCCCGGGAAGCATGGCGCTCGAGGAACGAATCGAGTGTGACGCCCTCAGCCTTCTGGAAACAGGAGCGGGCGGTCTTCACGGTGCCGAGTCCTGTGATGACGCTGTCGGCCACCGAGGTTACGTCGCCGCGACGAATCCGTCGCTTCAGTTCCTCGAGCCGATAGCGATTGATGTATTCATGAATGTTGTTGTAGCCCTGACTGCGCAGGCTCTGCAGCAACAAATGGCGATTGAGACCCACCTCGCGGCACAGGCGATCGCGGCCGAAACTGCTGTCCGTCCAGGCCTCGGGGTGGTGCTGCATCCAATACTCGGTACGGTGGAAGCGCTGCAGGTTGGCCTCGTTGAAGTCGTCTTCCTCATCCTCCGATACGGGTGCAGGTACGGGCTCCTCCTCGATCGTCTCGATGGAAGGCTGAGGCAATTCGAGCGCAATGGTCTCCAGCGTGCGAAAGAAGAGGTACAGATTCAGCACGGTGAAGATAAAGTGATACGTCATCAGGCGCGTCACATTATAAAATAGTACCACGAAGAGATAGAAGAGCACCGAGAAGCCCAGCGCCGAGCAATAGAAGAGCAGGTAGCGCGGCACGTCGGCATTGCGGGCCAAGACGCGAGGCAGACGGAAGATGTTGGCCACATAATAGAGTGCCAATATCACCGCCACGACCCGGCACAACATCTCGACACGAAAAAGATTGTCGGCAACATCGCTCCACCTCTGATGCAGCACGCTGCTGTCGTTGAAGGGAATCGTCAGGGCATAGACGCCAAAGAGGACGATGATGGGACGGGCATAGCGCCACATGCGTTCCCACTGCAGGAAGCCAGGCATGGGGATACTCAGGGGATAGATACTCTGCAGGAACACACCAGCCAGCAAAGCAAGCAGGATGACGGGGTTCAGCACGCCAGTGTCGAACGTAACGATGGATTCCGCAAAGAATGATTCACCAAGGAGAATGAACCCAAAGATGCCGTTCACCCATGCCAAAGAAAGATACTGCACACGGTGGCGTGCATAAAGCGACATCACACAGGCCATTAACAAATGGGCCGTGGCGCAGCATGAAAGAATGACCAAAACAACGCGAAGCGACATTCTCGTACGTTTTCAGCGGCAAATTTACAAAAACATATTCAAACGCCAAATATCTCATCGCATATTTTCACACAAAAACGTACACAAGGGAGGGCACTTGAAAAAAGTCCCAACTGTCCGACAAAAGAGAACACACCTAAAATTCAGACGGCTGTGAATAAACGAGAGAAAAGTGAAACTCGCTTCGACTTTCCCGAGCAGAAGCAGGCTTGACATAGAGAACAAGGCGCAAAAAACGAAAATTTTTCTCAAAAATTGCGAAACAGCCTACATGCCTACATAAAAACGCTTGAAACCCGCATGTACAAAGGGATTGCGGCGAATCCAAGCCTACATAAAGCCTACATAAGCCTACATAAAACCTACATTCAGACTCCCTCCCCATTTATGTATGAAGTATGTAGGCACTATGTAGGCTTATGTAGGCTTTATGTAGGCTTTATGTAGGCTTTATGTAGGCTTGAAATTTTGCAAGCTTTTGTACTACAGAAATTTACAGGCATTTTATGTAG
>JAILBW010000134.1 GCA_024680695.1 Bacteroidaceae bacterium | reverse complement strand
GAGGTTATGGGCGCAATCGGCCCACAAGGTGCAGTTCGTCATGGTGATATTCGAAGTGGTCTGTCCCGTAGGCGAAGAGAAGTTCTTCAGCGAAATATTGTCGTCGTAATTGCGCAGGAAGCTGTTGCGTATCTGTACGTTGCGCGAGTTGAGAAGGTCGATGCCGTCCGAGTTGCGCATCCAACACACCTGCTTGATATTCTCCATGCGCAGTTGGTCGCAGCCGGAGAAGCACAATGTCCATGAGGGTGAGCCTCGGAAGAAGATGCCTTCCACCTCGATATCGCGGCATTGATACATATATATGAGCGACTTACGCCGGGCGAAATCGTGTACGCTGCCCGAGCCACACAGGATGCCTCGTCCCATTATGCGGATGTGTTCTGCCTCCCACGCCTCGATGCGGCCATAGACGATGGCACCCTCGTCGAGGAAGAGTGTCTGCCCGGAATGCAAGGTGATGAGCCCCACTTCGTGTTCGCCGGGGCCATAGTAAATGAGATTGTCGTCCTCGGCGGGCTTCTCGACAGGCAGGTCGGGGAAGACGAAGAGGTTGTGATCGCGGTCTCCGTCGAACTCCACGCTCACCTTCTGCCAAGGATACAATCGAAAGCGCACCGTGCGCTCGTCCACACGTTTGGGCCGAATCCGATAGGTGGTGGGCCGGATCTGCACTTCGCGGAATGGCGCTCCCCTGCGCTTCACCTCCACCTCAACGCGGTTGCTGCCCTTGGCGTTGAACCCGTCGGTGAACATGGCGACGCTCATCAGCGTCCGCACCTGCCCCAGCGTGTCTGTGCCGTTAGGGCCTCGGTCGCCATCCGGTCCGCGCCGATCGATGTTCGATACCAATGCGCCCACCATCCTGGCAGGCCGCCACTCTCCGCGCCCCGTACGCACACTCACCTCATAGTCGGACCTGCGGATGCGCTCGCGCTCACTCAGCGTCGCATCGTCCACCGATTTCCATTCCTGCGCCCGCAGGCTGCCGGCCCATGTAAGGAGGCATGCTCCAACGACGCAGAACACCTTTTTTAGTTGTGCCATTATGCTTCTTGGTTGTTCGTCGGACGCAAATTTAAACAAAAAATGTGAGAGTCGTATGCCCGCCAGGGAAGAAAATGAAATGAAAAAAGCCACCCCTCCCAAACGGAAGGGGTGGCACTTAGGGCAAAGTAGGTCTTTATTTTTAAGGTTAATGTTCTCTCTCGCGCGCGGGCGCGCACTTAGAGTTTTTTGCCCAAAAAACTGCTTTGCTTACACCACTATGTGATAATCTGCATTCATACAAAGGTTTACATGGGTGTAAGTTTTGGTGTAGGCAAGGCAAAAGGTGTAGGTTTTTCTTTCATTTTTTAGGTTTTTTGTTCCCAGTCACGCCAGAACAAAAGGCGAGTGTCGCTGCGCTCTTCCGCAAGAAGGGCATCGCACAGGCGCCTGCCTACGACACTACGACCTGAGATTACTATTTCCACTGCCTGCAGCAAGACGTTTTCCCACGCGTGGGACAGCGTTTTCCCACGCGTGGGAAAATGGTTTGTCGCGCGTGGGAAACCGCTTTGCCACAGGTAACAAAACCGCATGCCACACTTTCCGTAACCTCAATCAAGATTCCGTATCAGACTATCCATGAATCATTGTCGCCAAGTTCGCATTATTTTTAGAATCCATCTAAAACAAAGAAACCGCTCGAATGAACGGTTTCTTTGTTTTGGTCGGGATGACAAGATTCGAACTTGCGACCACACGCCCCCCAGACGCGTACTCTACCGGGCTGAGCTACATCCCGCCTTTTTGCAAATTGCGAGTGCAAAGATATGGCATTTTTTTGTTCCTACCAAATATTTTCATAACTTTGTGCCAAATTTGAAGAAAAAAGATTCAACAAGGCATGTCTATCACCATTCTTCCGCCCTCCGTGCTGCGCCATTCGGCCCATTTGCCAGCAAGCAAAAGCATCAGCAACCGTGCGCTGCTCATCGCGGCTCTCGTAAGATACATGTCGGCCCGGACGGCCGAAGTGGGCGAGGGGCTGGAGAACCTCTCGGACTGCGACGACACACAGGCCATGCAGCAAGCACTCGCCACTTCGTCGGGAGTCATCGACATCGGTGCAGCGGGTACAGCCATGCGATTCATGACTGCCTATCTGGCCGTCGTACCGGGCACTCGCACCATTACAGGCAGCAAGCGGATGCAGCACCGTCCCATCGGTGTGCTTGTCGATGCATTGCGGCAGCTCGGAGCGCACATCGACTATGCGGGCGAGGAGGGTTTCCCGCCTTTGCGTATCAGCGGTGGCGGGCTGCGCGGCGGACATCTGTCGGTGGCAGGCAACGTAAGCAGCCAGTACGTCAGCGCGTTGCTGATGATTGGTCCCGTACTCGAAGAGGGACTGACACTCGCGCTGGACGGAGACATCGTGAGTCGTCCGTATATCGAGATGACACTCGCCATGATGCGCACTTTCGGTGCAACGGCTTGGTGGCGCGACGCGACGACAATCCGAGTAGAACCGGGTGGATACAGGCTGACGGACTATCGGGTGGAGAGCGATTGGAGCGCCGCAAGCTATTGGTACGAGATGATGGCGCTGACGGACGACGAGGAGGCCGAGGTGATTCTTCCCGGCCTGTGCAAGGACAGCCTGCAGGGCGACAGCGCCGTAGCCGAGATGTTCCGCCCATTGGGCGTCTGCACGGAATACTTGCGCAATGCCGAGGGCCACGAAGCGGTGCGCCTGTCTCGCGGCCCGCGAATGGCCGGACAGTTCGACATGGACTTCCAGCACCAGCCCGACCTGGCACAAACATTCGTGGTCACCTGCGCCATGCGCGGCATCCCGTTCCGTTTCACCGGACTTCAGAGCCTGAAAATCAAGGAAACGGACCGCATCAGCGCCCTGCGCAACGAACTGCGCAAGTTGGGTTGCGACATCAAGGAAGAGGGCGAAGGCATCCTCGCATGGCAGGGTGAGCGATGCACCGCCACCGACAGCGCCATCGACACCTACGAGGACCATCGGATGGCGATGGCCTTTGCGCCGGCATCGCTGACGCGCAACAGATTGTGCATCAACAATCCCGAGGTGGTGGCAAAGTCGTACCCCGCCTTCTGGGACGACCTGGCCGCTGCCGGCTTCGTCATCTCGGCCGATACTGAACAACTAACTCCCCTCCCCCACCAATGATATACCTCATCGTCATCCTATCCGTCCTCGCGCTCGGCACCGCAGCCGCCGCCCTTCACCATCAGCGGAGCACCGACGCACCACCTACTCCGCCAAATCCGGCCGACATGGAATGCTGCGGGCAGCATGAAGTGTGCGAGAAGGAAAGCCTGCTCGCCGCCGTAAGCCGGCAGGTGGAGTACTACGACGACGAGGAACTCGACCGATTCCGAGGCCGTGAGGGCAGCGACTACAGCGCGACGGAGACCGAGGAGTTTCGCGATGTGCTGTACTCGATGCGCTCCGACGAAGTGGCGGGATGGGTCAGGAGCCTGCAACTGCGTCAGGTGGCGCTGCCCGACGAAATAAAAGACGAAGTATTCATGATTGTTGGGGAGCGTAGGCAATAAAATGCCTTCGCGTACGTTATTATATAATAGGAGCAAGAAGAGATGGCCTACAGGAGAAACAACACCAACCGCCGATGCCACCATTCCCCACGATGGGGAGTGGCGATATGCTGCGTGGCTGCCCTCCTGCTCGCAGCCTGCTCGACCCAGAAGAACACGTCGGGCACCCGCTTCTACCACTCGATAACAGCCAGGTTCAATACGCTCCACAACGGACAAATGGCATTCCGCGAAGGCGAAGAAGCACAGAACGTAGGGCACAAAGAGGACTACACTCGCCTGCTGCCCATGTTTGTCTCCACCAACAAGACAACAGCCAGCCTCGGGCGCAGCAACTTCGAGACCGCCATCACCAAGAGCGAGAAGGCCATCAAGGTGCACAGCATCAAGAAACGTCCCACGACGAGCAGCAACAAACGACGCACACCGAAGCAGAAGGCATATCTGGCAAGGAAGGAATTCAATCCCTACCTCTACAAGGCCTGGCTCCTGATGGGCGAGGCGCAGTTCCGGCGAGGCGAATTCATCGAGGCGGCCTCCACCTACAACTATATCATGCGCCTGTATAGCACACAGCCCGACGTGGTGGGCATCGCCAAGGCACGCTTGGCGCGCTGCTATGTGGCGCTCGACTGGGCCTACGATGCCGAGGACATCCTCAACAAGATGAAGCGGGACAGTCTCACCCTGCGCGGCATGCAAGAGAGAGACCGCACGGCAGCTGCCTTCCACCTCCTGACCCAGCAGTACGACGCAGCAATCCCCTACCTGAAGAATACGGTGAAGCGCACCCGAGGCAAGCTGCCGCGGGCACGAATGAACTTCCTGCTGGGCCAGCTGTACCAGAAGACCGGCGACAAGGACCAGTCGTACAAGGCATTCGGCCGTGTGGTGCGAAGCAATCCACCCTACGAGATGGCCTTCAATGCCCGCATCATGCAGACCGAGGTGATGTCGGAGGGAAAATACAAACAGATGATTGCCAGGCTGAAGCGAATGGCCAAGAGCGACAAGAACAAGGACTACCTGGACAAGGTCTACTATGCTATCGGCAACATCTATCTGAGTGTGCAGGACACGGCCGCCTGCATCTCGGCCTACGAGACCGGTGTGCTCGAGAGCAAGCGCGGAGGCATCGACAAGGCGATGCTGCTATTGCGACTCAGCCAGCTCTACTGGGAGATGGAGAACTACATCGAGGCCGCACGCACTTACAAGGACTGTGTGGCCATTCTGGACAAGGAGCACGAGGAATACGAGGAGAGCGAGCGGCGCAGCAAGATACTGACCGAACTGGAGCCCCACCTGAGCGCCATCAAGCTGCAGGACAGCCTCCAGGCCTTGGCACAGATGGACGAGCCGGAGCGGCTGGCAGCCATCGACCGCGTCATCGAGGCACTGAAGAAGAAGGAGAAGGAAGAGGAGAAACGTGCCGCACGCAATGCCCTGCAAAACAACACCGCCGCAGGGGGACGCACGAACGCCGGTGCCCAGCCAGCGTCGCCCTCCAACCGCCAGACGACACCCGCCAGCGGAGGCAGCAGCGGCCAGAAGGGCGACTGGTACTTCTACAACCCAGCCACCGTGGCACAGGGCTTGCAGGAATTCCAGAAACGATGGGGACAGCGCAAGAACGAGGACAACTGGCGCATCAGCAACAAGGCCACCCTGCTCGCCGATGCGGCCGACGACAGTTTCAACTACGACGAGATAAACAACGACAGTCTGCTCGGCGAGATTGTCGATGAAGAGATACTCACGGACGAGGAAAAGGCACTCAAGGACTCGCTCGAGAATGATCCGCACCAGCGCGAATACTACCTGAAGCAGATTCCGATGACCGAGGAGATGATGGCCTCGTCCCACCAGACGCTCGCCGCAGGACTCTACAACGCCGGCATCCTCGAGCAGGAGAATCTGGAGAACTTCCCGCTTGCCGAGCGCACCATGCTCCGTCTGCTGGCCGACTATCCCGAACAGGAGAATCTCGACAACGTCTATTACCACCTCTTCTTGCTCTACGGTCGCTTGATGCGCGACGAAGAGGCCGAGACATATCGTCAGAAGCTCATCGAGGAATACCCCGAAAGCAAGTACACCCAACTGATTGGGAATCCCAACTACGAAATGATTGCCCGCGAAGGCAAGCACGTCGAAGACTCGCTCTACCAGTGGGCCTACGAACTCTATCAGGCTACGGCCTATCCCACGGTGGAGGAGATCTACCAGTACTGCACCACCAACTTCCCGGAAGGTCGCAACCGCGCACGACTCCTCTTCATCCGCGCCATGAGCCAGCTCTACAGCGGCGAGCGCGACTCGTTCCTCGTTTCGCTGAAGGAAGTGGTGCAGAAGTATCCGAAGGAGGAAATCTCCGAGCTGGCCAGTTCCATCGTCAAGGGAGTCGAGGACGGTCGTCTGCTGAGCGGCGACCGCTACGATGCCAACGGCATCTGGGGACGCCGCAACCGCCGTTCCGATGCCGACAGCACCGAAGCAGCTCCCACACTCTCCGACGAGCGATACTGCGACTTCGCCTTCGTCCTGGCCTATCCCACCGACAGCCTCGACGAGGACCAGCTGCTCTTCGAGGTGGCGCGCTACAACTTCACGAACTACATGGCGCGCAACTTCGAGATCGAGATGTACGAAGATCAGGGACTCAGCATGATGGTCCTCCACGGTTTCCATGCCTACGACGAAGTGCATGCCTTTGCCCAAAACCTCTACCTCGACGAGCACATGGCGCGCGTACTCGAAGGCATCCGCACACTGTTGATCTCCGAGGACAACCTCAAGATGCTGGGCAAGGAATTCAGCTTCGACGAGTATAAGGCCTTCTACGACGAGACGTTCGCCCCGCTCGACGTGCCCGAGGACCTGCAAATTGACGAGCCCGAGAATCTGGAAATCATCGACCCCGACGACGAGCAGCCCGAGAAGAAAGAGGTGAAAGAAGCCCCGCCCGTCGAGGACGATGACGACTTCCCCTTCGGGTTCTGAGAGTTGAGAGCAGACTATGGATTACGGACTATGGACAATGGTTTAAAGTATGGATTATCGATTGCTTTGGATTGATGACGAAATAGAACTCCTGAAAGCCCACATCCTCTTCCTGGAGAAGAAAGGCTATCAGGTGACCACCGTGTCGAACGGCTACGATGCTCTCGACCGCTGTGCCGAGTCGTCCTTCGACCTCATCCTGCTCGACGAGAACATGCCCGGCCTGAGCGGCCTCGAGACTCTGAGCCGTATCAAGGAACTCACACCCGCCACCCCCGTCGTCATGGTCACCAAGAGCGAAGAGGAGAACATCATGGAGCAAGCCATCGGAGCCAAGATAGCCGACTACCTCATCAAGCCCGTGAACCCGACGCAGATACTGCTGACGCTCAAGAAGAACATCCACCAGCGCGAGATAGTCACCGAGGTGACGCAGACTGCCTATCAGCAGGACTTCGGCAAACTGGGCATGCAGATCAACGGAGCTACGCGCATCGAGGAGTGGTTCGAAGTCTATCGGCGACTCACCGACTGGGAGCTGCAATTGGCCGCCACCGATAGCGGCATGAAGGAGATGCTCTCCATGCAGCGCACCGAGGCCAACGTAGAGTTCGGCAAGTTCATCCGCAAGAACTACATGCGATGGATGGACGACCCCGAACATCGACCCGTAATGAGTCCAGACATCTTCAAGACCACCATCTTCCCTTTGCTCAACCGCGGCGAGAAGGTCTTCCTCATGGTCATCGACAACTTCCGCTACGACCACTGGCGTACGATCTACAACGAGGTGGCTGAGATGTTCAGCATCGAGGAGAGTCTCTACTGCAGCATCCTCCCCACTGCCACCCAGTATGCGCGCAACGCCATCTTCAGCGGACTGATGCCCAACATCATTGCCCGGATGTTCCCCGAACTGTGGGTCGATGAGGACTCCGAGCAGGGCAAGAACCTCAACGAAGCACCGCTCATCAAGACGCAGTTCGACCGCTACCGCCGCCACAACACCTTCTCCTACCACAAGGTGAACGATTCGGCCGCAGCCGAGAAACTGCTCGCACAGTTGCCGTCGCTCCAGAAGTACGACCTGAACGTCGTGGTGCTCAACTTCATCGACATGCTCAGCCATGCCCGCACCGAGAGCCGCATGATTCGCGAACTGGCCAACAACGAAGCCGCTTACCGCAGCCTCACGCTCAGCTGGTTCCGCCACTCCATCATCGGCGACCTATTCCGTGCCATTGCGACCACAGGCTGCCACGTTGTACTCACCACCGACCACGGCAGCATCTGCTGCGACAACCCTGTGCGCGTAGTGGGTGACCGCAACACCAACACCAACCTGCGCTACAAGCTGGGCAAGAGTCTCTCGTACAACGCGAAGGAGGTGTTCGAGATACGCGAGCCGCACCGTGCCGGACTGCCAGCCCCAAACCTGAGTACCGCCTACATCTTCGCCCTCGGCAAGGACTTCTTTGCCTACCCCAACAACTACAACTACTACGTCCAGTACTACAAGAACACCTTCCAGCACGGTGGTATCAGCATGGAAGAGATGCTCATCCCCCTCATTACCATGCAGGGCAAATCTCGTCACTGAGGAAAAAAGAATTGGCAAAGTGTTAATCTGTAGCGAGACTTGGACAGTAGGCAAGGTGGAGTCTGCAGATTGTTCCAGCAGGAAGTGCCAAGCCATACAGAATATGCCTGCGCAAGAGAGAGCCCCCGCCTGCGCAAGAAAACGTTCCTGCCTGCGCAAGAAAGAGTTCCCGCCTGCGCAAGAAAGAGTTCCTGCCTGCGCAAGAAAACGTTCCTGCCTGCGCAAGAACGTACTCCTATCGAAAAATGGAAACAAAGTTTTCGCATTTCGCTTGTTTATTCGTAACTTTGCAGCGCATAACAGAAAAAAGAAAGAAACGATGATGAAAAAAATGCTTATTGCCGCATCGGGCTTGCTCCTGCTGTGGGCCTGCACGCCCAAGGGACAGAGCCACGACGAAGCCATGCTGGGACAAATCGACTCCCTGCAGCGGCTCATAGACGAGAAAGACGTAGAACTGAACGACATCATGGGCAGCATCAACGAAGTGCAAGAGGGCATGCGCCGCATCAACGAGGCGCAAGGCCGCGTGACCATCGCCGACGGCAACCGCGAGAGTGCCAGCAGCAAGGAGGTGATACGCGAGAACATGGAGTTCATTCAGGAAGCCCTGCAGCAGAACCGCGACATGATTGCCCAGCTCAAGGAGAAACTGCGCAACTCGACGCTGCATGCCGACAAACTGGCTAAGGCCATCGAGAATCTGCAGCAACAGGTGGATGACCAGGCACGACAGATTCAGGAACTGAAGGCCCAACTGGCCGAGAAGGATGCCCAACTGGCCGAGCAGGGCGAACAAATCAATGCACTCAGTGCAGAGAACACCGCAAAGGGCGAGAAAATCAGCGCTCAGGATGCCGAGCTGCACAAGGCCTGGTTCGTATTCGGCACCGCTTCGGAACTGCGCGAGCAGAAGATTCTGGCCAAGGGCGATGTGCTCAAGAGCGGCGACTTCAACAAGGACTACTTCACGCAAATTGACATCCGATACGACAAGGATATCAAGTTCTACAGCAAGAGCGCCAAGATGCTCACCTCGCACCCCTCCGGCTCATACAATCTGGTCAAGGACAAGCAGGGACAATACGAGTTGCACATCACCGACCCCACAAAGTTCTGGAGCGTGAGCAAGTACCTGGTGGTGCAGGTGAAGTGAAAAAGTTTTTGGTGAGCGGTTATAGGTTATAAGTGATGAAGTAATGGCACGAAGCAAACACTATATGTCGTCGCGTTCCTCCACCGCCTCGTCGCGCATGGAGGAGGGACTCTCTGCAGTGTCCGCCACCGACAGGCTCGAGCGACAAGGGCCCGAGACGGCTGTGCTGGTGGGCCTCATCACGCCCGCCCAGAACGAACGGCGCACGAACGAATACCTCGACGAACTGGAGTTTCTGGCCACCACCGCCGGCGCCGTCACCGTGAAGCGCTTCACGCAACGCATGAACGGCCCGAGCGCAGTCACCTATCTGGGCAAGGGCAAGCTCGACGAAATTCGCGACTACATCGACCGGGAGGCCGACGCAGAGCGCGACATCGACATGGTTATCTTCGACGACGAACTGTCGGCCAAGCAACTGCGCAACATCGAGTCGGTCCTGAAGGTGAAGATTCTCGACCGCACGACACTCATCCTTGACATCTTCGCCATGCGTGCACAAACGGCGAATGCCAAGACACAGGTGGAATTGGCCCAATACCGATATATGCTGCCCCGCCTGCAGCGCATGTGGACACACCTCGAGCGTCAGGGCGGCGGTGCGGGTGCCGGCGGCGGGAAAGGCTCAGTGGGACTGCGCGGACCGGGCGAGACACAGCTCGAGATGGACCGCCGCATCATCCTGAACCGCATGAGCCTGCTGAAACAGCGGCTCGCCGACATCGACCGACAGAAGACCACACAGCGCAGCAACCGCGGACGTATGATTCGCGTGGCGCTCGTCGGCTACACCAATGTAGGAAAGAGTACCCTGATGAACCTGCTCTCGAAAAGCGATGTCTTTGCCGAGAACAAGCTCTTCGCCACGCTCGACACCACAGTGCGCAAGGTAATCATCGACAACCTGCCCTTCCTGCTCAGCGATACGGTGGGCTTCATCCGCAAACTGCCTACCGACCTCGTAGAGAGTTTCAAGAGCACACTCGACGAGGTGCGCGAGGCAGACCTCTTGCTACATGTCGTCGATATCAGCCACCCCGACTTCGAGGAGCAGATACGCGTCGTGGAGCGCACGCTGGCCGAGCTGGGCTGTGCCGACCGCCCCAGCATGATAATCTTCAACAAGGTGGATGCCTACCGATGGACCGAGAAGGAGGCCGACGACCTGACTCCTGCTACCCGCGAGAATGTCTCGCTCGACGACCTTATCCACACATGGATGACGCGTCTCGCAGGCGACTGCCTCTTCATCTCCGCCCTCGAGCGCACCGGCTTCGACACCCTGCGCCAAGTGCTGTACGCAAAAGTGCGCGAACTGCATGTACAGAAGTATCCCTACAATGACTTCCTCTATGAGAAGTTTGAGGAGGAGGGGAAAGGGTAAAGGGTAAAGGTTAAAGGTTATAGGGTAAAGGTTATAGGGTAAAGGGTAAAGGTTATAGGTTAAAGACGGAAGGGTTATAGAGTTAAGAGTTGAGGATTAAGGGTCTTCACTTTTCACATATTTATCAAGGAAACA
The DNA here is from genome assembly GCA_024680695.1 of Bacteroidaceae bacterium. Classification (GTDB taxonomy): domain Bacteria; phylum Bacteroidota; class Bacteroidia; order Bacteroidales; family Bacteroidaceae; genus Physcousia. The sequence continues at coordinate 47,906 of JAILBW010000134.1, read as the reverse complement.
AGATTAGAATGAGCAATATCGTAGCAATAGTAGGGCGACCCAATGTGGGAAAGAGTACCCTTTTCAACCGACTGACGCAGACGCGACATGCCATCGTAAGCGAGGAGGCAGGTACCACACGCGACCGCCAGTACGGCAAGTGTGAATGGACAGGACATGAGTTCTCGGTGATTGACACAGGCGGATGGGTGGTGAACTCGGACGACATCTTCGAGGAAGAGATACGCAAGCAGGTGCAGCTGGCCACCGAGGAGGCCGACGTCATCCTGTTCCTCGTGGATGTGCAGACGGGCATCACCGACCTCGACACTCAGGTGGCATCCATCCTGCGCCGCAGCAAGAAGCCTGTCGTACTGGTCGTGAATAAGGCCGACAACAATCAGGACACCTACGGAGCGGCCGAGTTCTATGCCCTCGGAGTGGGCGACCCCTACTGTATCTCGGCTGCGACAGGCAGCGGCACCGGCGACCTGCTCGACTATGTGCTGAGCAAGTTCCCAGCACCGAAGGCCGAGGAAGACACAGAGCCCGACGTGCCCCGCATCGCTGTTGTGGGACGTCCAAACGTGGGGAAGAGTAGCCTCGTGAACGCCTTCATCGGCGAGGAGCGGCACATCGTCACCGACATTGCAGGCACCACTCGCGACAGCATCTATACGCGCTACGACAAGTTCGGATTCGACTTTTACCTGGTCGATACGGCCGGCATCCGCCGCAAGAACAAGGTGTCGGAGGACCTGGAGTTCTACAGCGTCATGCGCTCCATACGCAGCATCGAGAACAGCGATGTGTGCATCCTGATGATAGATGCCACACGCGGCATTGAGGGACAGGACCTTAACATCTTCCAGCTCATACAGAAAAATCAGAAGAGCCTCATCGTAGTGGTGAACAAATGGGACCTTGTGCCAGACAAGGACACGAAGGTGATGAAGACAATGGAGGATGCCATACGCACCCGCATGGCGCCCTTCACCGACTTCTCCATCATCTTTGCATCGGCACTCACCAAACAGCGCATCTTCCGCATACTCGAGACGGCCAGGGACACCTTCGAGAACCGTCGGCGCCGCGTCTCTACAGCCAAGCTAAACGAGGAGATGCTGCCCCTCATCGAGGCCTTCCCACCACCATCCATGAAGGGCAAATACATCAAGATAAAGTATTGCATGCAGATTCCTGAGACACGCGTTCCCAGCTTCGTGTTCTACGCCAATCTTCCGCAATACGTGAAGGAGCCCTATCGCCGCTTCCTCGAGAACAAGATTCGCGAGCGCTGGAACTTCAGCGGCTGCCCCATCAACATCTTCATCCGACAGAAATAGAGTTCCCCACCCGTCCTCCCAGAAGGAAGGGGGCTTCAAACGACTAATCATGAAAAGGATTCTCATCCCTATCTGCATCGGCGCCCTATTCTGCATCGCCGCCTGCACTGGACAGGGCGACAGGCTCACCCACTCCAGTGCGCGCCGGGCCGCCGAGCGCTACTTCACAATGCTCATCGACGGACACTACGACGAATATGTCGATGGGCTCGTAGGCTCGGACAGCATGGCCGACGACATGCGCAGCCAGATGACAGACCTCCTGGCGCAGTTCATGGCGCAGCAGCGCGTGAAACGCGAATTGCTCCGTGTCGAAGCTACTGCCGACTCACTGCTGGACTCCACGGCCTACGTCTATCTCGATATCCTCTACGGAGACAGCGCCAGCGAGCAGGTCGGGATGTCGCTCCGCTTCGTTGGCGACCGCTGGCGTATGCAATAACAGACAAGACTATACACAAAAGTTATGAAACGATTCCTCACATCCATCACTGTATTGGTGTTCGCAGCCTTCGTTATGGCGCAAAACACCTGGCCCCAATTACCACTCGACCCCGCAGTGCGTCAGGGCAAATTGTCCAACGGACTTACCTACTATATCCGTCACAATGAGTGGCCCGAGCATAGGGCCGACTTCTACATTGCCCAAAAGGTGGGCTCCATGCAGGAGGAGGAGAACCAGCGCGGACTGGCCCATTTCCTGGAGCACATGTGCTTCAACGGCACCACCCACTTCCCGGGCGACGCGCTCAAGCAGTATCTGGAGCGCATCGGCGTGAAATTCGGCGAGAACCTGAACGCCTACACGTCGTTTGACGAGACGGTATATAACGTGAACAACGTAAACGTGCAGATTGAAGGTGCTGTGGATTCGTGTCTGCTCATCCTGCACGACTGGAGCCACGACCTGACGCTCGACGGTAAGGAGATTGACAAGGAACGTGGTGTCATCAACGAGGAGTGGCGCATGCGCCGCTCGGCAATGATGCGCATGCAGGAGAATGCATTCCATGCGCTGTATGAGGGTAGCAAGTATGCCGACCGCATGCCCATCGGCACGATGGATATCGTGATGAACTTCCCTTACGACGACTTGCGCAACTACTATCGCCGCTGGTATCGTCCCGACCTGCAGGCCATCGTCATCGTGGGTGATGTCGATGTGGATGTCGTCGAAGAGAAAATCAAAACCGTCTTCTCCGACATTCAGACTCCCGCAGCCAACGCTCCGCAACGCGAGTACTTCCCCGTACAGGAAAACAAGCAGCCGATTGTCGCCATTGAAAAAGATAAGGAACAGCCCGTGCCCGTAGCACTCCTCATGTTCAAGTACGAGGCTTTCCCGCGCGAAGTAAAGCAGACCATGCCATACGCCATCGTGCCCTACCTCTTCAATGCTTTCGAGACGATGTTCAACGAGCGAATAGAAGAACTCGTTCAGCAAGCCAATTCACCTTTTGTGGCTGGTAACGCATCGCACGGCGAATATCTCATAGCCAAGACCATGAATGCCGTGACGGCGCAGGTGGTGCTCAAGGATAATGAATACCTTTCGGGCATCGCAGCCATGTATCGCGAGCTGTTGCGCGTGAAGCGATTCGGCTTCACGCAAGCCGAGTATGACCGTTTCAAACAGGAATATTTCTCACAACTCGACGCTGCCTACGAACGACGCAATAAGGTGCAGAACACCCGCTACGTGCAAGAGTATGTGCGCCACTTCCTTGATGCAGAGCCTGCTCCAGGCATCGAGTGGGAACATGAGTGGATTAAGAAAATGACAAACGACCTACCATTGAAGATGATTAACTCCGACTGCTTTCCCAATCCCGGACTTGGCCTTGCAATCGCCCTCTTCCTGCCCGACAAGGAAGGCGTGCAATATCCCTCCGAAGAGGAAATCCTGAAGACGATTGCCGATGTGGAGGCCGAGGACATCGAGGGATACACTGAGGAGGTGAACAACGACCCGCTCGTACCCGAACTGAGCGATGCCGGACGTATCGTGAAACGCAAGGCCGACGTCTATGGCGCCACACTACTCACACTCTCGAACGGCATGCGTGTCCACGTTCTGCCCACCGACTACACACCCAATCAGATTTCCATGCAGGCCACCAGCTGGGGTGGCACCTCGCTCTATCCCAACGACGAGTACCTGCAGGCCGACAATGCGGCAATGATAAGCCTGGGCGGATGGGGCACCTTCTCGGCCACCACACTTCAAAAGCGACTTGCTGGCATTCAGGCCAGCGCAAGTCCCTCCATCGGCGACCGTAGCGAGGGCATATCGGGAAGCTGCGTCAAGAAGGACTTCGAGACGATGCTCCAACTCCTCTACCTGTGCTTCACGTCACCGCGACGCGACGACGAAGTCTTCAAAAGTACCATCGAACGCTTCCAGTCCTATCTGGCCAATCAGGAACTCGACCCGAGGACAGCCCTCCAGGACACACTCGCCAGCGTATTATATAATAATAATGTACGCGCGCGAAGGATGAAGAGTGCCGACCTCGCGCAAATCGACTACGACCGCCTGCTCGAAATCTACGGCGAGCGTTTCGCCAATGCCGCCGACTTCGAGTTCTACGTCGTGGGCGACCTCGATGTGGATAGCGTTGCGCCGCTCTTGGCCCGCTATCTGGGTGCCCTGCCCACAGCAAAGGGGCGTGAGAAGTATCGCAAGGTGGATAATGTGATGGTGAATGGGCAGCATACATGCATCTTCGAGAAGGAGCAAGACACACCCAATGCCACCATCAATTTCGTCTATCACGCACCGGTGAAGGAGAAGTTGAAGAACGAGCAACTCGTCTCGATACTCGGACAGGCCATGCAGATGCTCTACACGGAGACCGTGCGCGAAGACGAGGGTGGAGCCTACGGAGTGCCCGTACGCGCCAGCCTAAGCGACTACCCGCAGCAGCAGGCTGTGGTGCAAATCCAGTTGCCCACCGCGCCCGAGAAAGTGGAACGCATGACGCAGGTAATCTATGACGGTGTGGAGAAGATGTGCAACGAAGGCCCCAGCGACGAGGTGATGCAGAAGATACGCGAATACATGCTGCGCGCCCATGCCGAGAACCTGAAGAAGAACTCCTACTGGATGAGTTCCCTGTACAACAAGACTCGGCTCGGCTACGAGTTCGTGGACAAGTACGAAGAGACGCTCCAGAAGCTAACCCCCGCCGACGTGCAGAAGCTGGCCCGTCGCGTATTCCATAGCGGGAATCGTGTGGTGGTGGGCATGAAGTCGCCACAGTAGCCCGCTTAACTCGTCGAAGAACGACCGGTTTTTTTGTCAACGACACCCGTCCTCCCCTTGGCCTTGACGTTCAGCCATGGCCAAGGGGCAATCGACGGAATAGCCCAAACGTAAACGTCCTCTCTCCCTCTCCCCCAAAACTCCACATAGAAAGCACTTGTGCCACGCATGGCACAAGCTTTTCCCACGTGTGGGAAATGCTTTTCCAACGCATAGTACAAGCAGTCTCCACACGTAGTTCCGTCACTTTGGGAATAATGCATCGTCACACATTATTCTAAATCAGAGAGATAGCAACTCCATATTGCAATATTGCATTGCAAATGATTTTTTCGGAAAGAGAGAGAGAATTTGTAACTTTTATATATAGTATTATATATATAAGTTATTAATTATTATATATTTATATTATATATTTATATTATATATTCATATAATATTTCCTGCAAATCGCTTCGCTAAATCAAAAAAAATGAAATGCAATGCAATAATGCAATATAAGGGCTCTGCAGACGCAACGTCGTTATCAGTAAAAAAAGGATAGCGAAAGGCTTCAGTTGAAGTAGATGATATTCGGGATGGGGCGCTCGCCTGCGTGGTCAAACTGCTTGTTGTCGCAGGGATGGTTCAGGATGTCTCCGTCGAGATAGAGCGTAGTGGAGCCCCCGCCGTCGAGGTTGAGAGCCGTCTCTCCTCCCAGCACCTTTGTCAGGTGGGCCAGTTCGGGAATACTCATGCCAATGGCCTTGCCCTCGGCGCGTCCGTCCACGGTGATGAGCAGTACGCGATGGTGCTTTGTCACCACGATAGCGCTGCGAGGATGCTTCGTGTCGATGAAGCTCTGTGTGCACATCGACCAGTCGGCATACTTGCCTCCCTGCAGCATCAGGGGCCCCGAAGCCAACACGCTTCCGTGACGCTTACGGTAGCTCTGTTCTGTCGCTCTGTCCCAGGGTATTATCTTCAGCCGTCCATGGCGAGTCCTTACGGCACCCGTCACACGCAGGGTGAACTCACTCCTCATGGTCGAGTCGAGCACCTCACCGTCCAACTTGAGAAAGCAGACCGAGTTGCCCACCTTCATGTTGAAGTACGAGCCGTTGATGGCAGCGAGAGCCCGATGCTGGCGTGCCAGCTGGCTGGTGGAAATCATCTTACGCGATACGCCGATATCGGCACGATGCCTTCTACGAGGCTTCACCTCCACAATGCTGACGTACTGCGGCCCGCCGTAGAGCGATGGGAAGGCAGCTACCCGACCCTTCATGCCCTTGGCTATCTGCATTTCCTGCCACTGTGCCGAGACGATGGTCAGCGAGTCGGCTGTCGTCTGTGCCTCAACGGACGTTATGGCCGCCGCTGCTGCACTTAGGAGAACGACGATGCGTAACAATATCTTCATGCCTTTCTGAATTTTAAGTGTTGGCCTCCTTGATTTTCTTGGCCAGGTCGCTGGCAAAGATGAAGGAGTTCAGTTTCTCGTTTGTACTGGTCATTATCTCGTCTTTGCAGCCTTGCCATTCCTTGCGTCCGTCGCAGATGAAGATGATGTTCTCGCCGATGCCGATCACAGAATTCATGTCGTGGGTGTTGATGATGGTGGTCATACTGTACTCCGTCGTGATGTCGTGGATTAGTTCGTCGATGACGAGGCTTGTCTTTGGGTCGAGTCCGCTGTTTGGCTCGTCGCAGAAGAGATACTTGGGATTCAGTGCGATGGCACGCGCGATGGCCACTCGTTTCTGCATGCCGCCACTCAGTTCGCCAGGGAACTTCTGCTCGGCACCCTTCAGGTTTACACGCTCGAGGCAGAATCGGGCGCGGGCCACACGGTCGGAAGAGTTCATGTCGGAGAACATGTCAAGCGGGAACATGACATTCTCGAGCACCGACATCGAGTCAAAGAGTGCTGCACTCTGGAATATCATACCCATCTCGCGGCGGATAAGCACCCGCTCGCGCTTCGACATCTTCACGAAGTCGCGCCCGTCGTAGAGAATCTCGCCTTGCTCGGGGTTGAGCAGGCCCACGATGTTCTTGATGAGCACAGTCTTTCCGCTGCCGCTCTGTCCGATGATGAGGTTCGTCTTCCCATCGTAGAAGTCCGCATTGATATCGCGCAGGACGTCCTTGTCGTCGAAGGATTTGTATAGATGACGCAGTTCAATCATGAGAGTAGGGCGGTTAGGAAGATATCGGCAAAGAGGATGAGCATGCTGCTCTTCACTACGGCATCCGTACTGGCGCGACCCACATCGAACGAGCCACCCTCGACCGTATAGCCGTAGAAGGAGCTGACACTGGATATAATGAAGGCAAAGAAGAGGCTCTTGATGATGGACATCCAGACGTACCACTGGTTGAAGTCGTGGAGCAGCCCCACCGTGAGGTCGTCCACCGTAATGACACCCATCACGGACGTCGCATAGGCGCCAATGAAGCCAGCTGCGATGCTGAAAACCACGAGGAATGGAATCATCGTAATCATACCTGCAATCTTCGGCAGGATGAGGAACGAGGCCGAGTTCACGCCCATAATCTCGAGCGCGTCAATCTGCTGCGTCACCCGCATGGTGCCTATCTCCGAGGCGATGTTGCTGCCCACTTTGCCCGAGAGTATCAGACACATTATGCTGCTCGAGAACTCGAGGAGCATGATTTCGCGCGTCGTATAACCCGTCGTGAAGTTGGGCATCCAAGGACTCTGTATGTTCAGCTTTATCTGGATACAGATGACGGCACCGATAAAGAAGGATATCAGCAATACGATGCCGATGGAATCGACACCCAGCTGTGCCATCTCCTTGACGTATTGCTTCATGAACATACGCCAGCGCTCGGGCATCGAAAATGTCTTGCCCATGAGCTGCAGATAACGGCCGAAAGTGGCCAGTCCGTTTGTGATAAACATCGTCTTTACGTACTCTTGGGTGCAAAATTACACAAAAACGACTAAAAAACGCATCGTGTCGCGCTTGTTTTTGGCTTTTTTCGTACTTTTGCACCAAATTTGACACTGTAATGGACATCGAAAGGAACAGCGAGGGGCATCAAACCGACTTGAATGACCAAGTCGTAAGGGACGAAAGCGAAGCCGCCGGGCAGCACACACCGGACGTCGTCCAGCACGAACTGCGCAGCGAGGGGCTCGTGAAAATCTACGGCAAGCGCACGGTGGTGGACCACGTCTCGTTTCACGTCAGGCAAGGCGAAATCGTGGGTCTGCTGGGGCCGAACGGTGCGGGAAAGACCACATCGTTCTACATGACCACTGGCCTTGTGATTCCCAACGAGGGACACATCTTCCTCGACGGCGAGGAGGTGACCACACTGCCCGTCTATCAGCGGGCACGGCGCGGCATCGGCTACTTGGCGCAAGAGGCCAGCGTGTTTCGAAAGATGAGCGTCGAGGACAACATTGCCTCCATCCTCGAGATGCGTCCCAAGCCGGACTATTTCGAGGGCACGGTGAGCGAGTACCGGCGATGGAAGCTGGAGTCGCTGATTTCCGAATTCCGCCTGCAAAAGGTTCGCAAGAACCTGGGCGACCGTCTCTCGGGCGGCGAACGTCGACGCACGGAGATTGCCCGTTGTCTGGCCATTGAGCCGAAATTCATCATGCTCGATGAGCCATTCGCCGGCGTGGACCCCATTGCCGTCGAGGACATCCAGTACATTGTCTGGAAACTGAAGCAACGAAACATCGGCGTACTCATCACCGACCACAACGTCGAGGAGACGCTCTGCATCACAGACCGCGCCTACTTGCTCTTCGAGGGCCGCATCCTATTCGAGGGTACACCCAAGGAACTGTCGATGAACCCCATCGTACTCGAGAAATACCTGACCACCAGTTTCCAGTTACGCGAGAAGAATTTCCAGCAAATCGACGAAGAACGTTCGATGCAGGAATAGAATATACAACAGCTACAATAGCAAATGGCAAGAGAAAAACAGAAAAGATGCTCCTTCTGCGGGCGAAGCGAACGCGAGGTGGGGTTACTCCTCACAGGGTCTGACGTATATATTTGCGACGAATGTGTCGAACGGGCCCACGTCATCATTCAGGAAAGCCGCAGGGGGCCATTCACACAGTTCGACCTGGACAAACTGCCCACTCCCCACGAGATAAAAGACTATCTGGACCAATACATCATCGGACAGGACGAAGCCAAGCGAGTGCTGGCCGTCTCGGTCTATAATCACTACAAGCGCTTGGAGCAGAAAGACAATGACGACGTAGAAATCGAGAAGAGCAACATCATCATGGTGGGACCGACGGGAACGGGCAAGACACTACTGGCCCGCACCATCGCACGACTGCTGAAGGTGCCCTTCACCATTGTCGATGCAACGGTATTCACCGAGGCTGGCTATGTGGGCGAGGATGTCGAGAGCATTCTGAGCCGGCTGCTTCAGGTGGCCGACTACGACGTAGAGGCTGCGCAGTGCGGCATCGTGTTCATCGACGAAATAGACAAGATAGCCCGCAAGGCCGACAATCCCAGCATTACGCGCGACGTAAGCGGCGAAGGTGTGCAGCAAGGACTGCTCAAACTGCTCGAGGGGGACATTGTCAATGTGCCACCCAAGGGCGGACGCAAGCACCCCGAACAGGACTTCATTCATGTAGATACGCGCAATATCCTCTTCGTCTGCGGCGGCGCCTTCGATGGCATCGAGAAGAAAATCGCCCAACGACTGAATGCGCACACCGTGGGCTACAACAGCGTGCAGAACCAACGCCGCATCGACCCCAAGGACCTGATGCAGTATGTTCAGCCTCAGGACCTCAAGTCCTTTGGTCTCATCCCCGAGATTATCGGCCGTCTGCCAGTGCTCACTTCCCTGAATCCACTCGACCGCGATGCCCTGCGGCGCATCCTCACGGAACCGCGCAACTCGCTTGTCAAGCAACAAGTGAAGCTCTTTGCAATGGATGGTATCACACTGACCTTCACCCCCGAGGCATTGGACTACATCGTCGATAAAGCCGTGGAATTCCGTCTGGGCGCCCGCGGATTGCGCAGCATCATGGAGGCTGTGATGATTGATGCCCAGTTCGATGCACCATCGAGCGGCAAGAAGAAAATGTCTGTGACGCTTGATTTCGTGCGCCAGCAGGTAGAGAAGTCGCAGCGTTTGGCTTAGACACTCCGCGACGGGCGAAGACCACTTGCCGCCACTCGCTTCCTGCCTTCCGAGAGGCGTGTTCCCGACGTCCGAGAAGTGTGCTCCTGCCGTCCGAGAAACGTCTTGTTGCCATCTGAGGAACGTATTCTAGTCGCCCGAAGAGCGTGTCCTTATTATAAATAATGTGAAATGAGGAAAATATTTTTCTTCATTTCTTTGGCATTTAAAAGAAAAACCTTATCTTTGTAGGGGCGAATTGATTGAAGGATAAAAAATGAGACACTATAATCTGACAGAGGAACTCAAACGTTACTTTGGCTTTAGCACCTTCAAGGGCGACCAAGAGGCCATCATCCGCAACCTGCTTGCGGGTAACGACACCTTTGTCCTGATGCCTACAGGTGGCGGCAAGTCGCTCTGCTACCAGCTTCCCGCCCTGCTGATGGAAGGCACGGCGATTATCATCTCCCCGCTCATCGCATTGATGAAGAATCAGGTGGATGCCATTCGGCTCGTAAGCGAAGAAGACGGACTGGCCCATTTCATCAACTCGTCATTGTCGAAAGCCCAGATAGAGCGAGTGAAACGCGACATCCAGTCGGGGCGAACGAAGCTACTCTACGTGGCACCCGAGTCGCTGACGAAAACCGAGAATATGGACTTCCTGGCCAACGTGAAGATTTCTTTCTATGCTGTCGACGAAGCGCACTGCATCTCGGAGTGGGGCCACGACTTCCGTCCCGAGTATCGCCGCATCCGCCCGATAATCAACCAAATTGGCCCAGCCCCCGTCATTGCCCTGACGGCTACGGCCACCGACAAGGTGCGCACAGACATCAAGAAGAGCCTCGGCATGCCCGACGCGACCGAGTTCAAGAGTTCGTTCAACAGGCCAAACCTCTACTACGAGGTGCGCCCAAAGACCAAGGAGGTGGAGAAGGACATCATCCGCTTCATCAAGCAACATGAGGGCAAGAGTGGCATCATCTACTGCCTGAGCCGCAAGAAGGTCGAGGAACTGGCCGAAGTGCTGCGAGCCAATGACATCAACGCCCGCGCCTATCATGCCGGCATGGACACAGTGACGCGCAATGAGACCCAGGACGACTTCCTGATGGAGCGCCTCACGGTCATCGTAGCCACCATCGCCTTCGGAATGGGCATCGACAAGCCCGATGTGCGCTACGTCATCCACTACGATATTCCGAAGAGTCTCGAGGGATACTATCAGGAAACGGGACGCGCCGGACGCGACGGCGGCGAAGGAATCTGCCTGACGTTCTATTCGCCCCACGACCTGCAGAAACTCGAGAAGTTCATGGAGGGCAAACCTGTGGCCGAGCAGGACATCGGACGCCAGCTGCTACAGGAGACTGCAGCCTATGCCGAGTCGTCTGTCTGCCGACGCAAATTCCTGCTCCACTACTTCGGCGAGGAATATCTTCAGGACAATTGCGAGAATTGCGACAATTGCCTCCACCCCAAGAAACGCATCGAAGCCTCAGTGGAACTGCTTCAGGCCCTGCGCGTCATACTGGAAATCAAGGAGAACTTCAAGGTGGACTACGTCATCGACATCCTGATGGGTCGCGAGACCGACGAAGTGCTGGCTCATCGCCACGAGGAGATAGAGAGTTTCGGCTGCGGCGAGGAACACGAAGCCACATTCTGGAACGCACTCCTGCGACAGGCAATGATTTCCGGATACATCGAGAAGGAAGTGGAGAACTACGGTCTGTTAAAGATTACGAAGGAGGGACGCCGTTTCCTGCTTTCCCCCGTATCGTTCCAGATTACGGAGGACAACGAGTTTGATGATTATGCCGAACCTGCGGGCGGCGGCACTTCAGTGCTCGACGAACCATTACTCGCGATGTTGAAGGACCTGCGCCGCTCCGTGGCTATGCGCCATGAGGTGCCGCCCTACGTCATCTTCCAAGACCCCTCGCTCGAGGATATGGCCACCACCTACCCCATCACAATCAAAGAACTGCAGAATATCCGCGGAGTGGGCGAAGGCAAGGCCAAGCGCTACGGTCAGGAGTTCTGCGACCTCATTGCCCGCCATTGCGAAGAAAACGGCATCGAACGGTTCGAGGACCTGCGAGTGCGCACGGTGGCGAACAATGCTTTGCGCCAGAAGATGAGCCTCATACAGAGCATCGACCGCAAACTGTCGCTCGACGACATCGCACGTTCGAAGGGACTGGACCTAAGCGAACTTCTCGACGAGATAGAGAACATCGTCTATAGCGGCACAAAGCTCAATATCGACTACTACATCGACGAAGTGATGGACGAGGACCACATGCTGGACATCTACGATTACTTCCGCGAGGAGTCGGATTCCGACAGTCTCGACGATGCGCTCGACGCATTGGGCGATGAATACACCGAAGAAGAGGTGCGCCTCGTACGAATAAAGTTCCTCTCCGAACTGGCAAACTGAGCCCTAATTGGAGTTGGGATAAGAGTTTAGAAAAGAAAAAAAGAAAGGCCTGTCATTCTGAGAGGTGGCCGAAGAATCTTTCGTCATTGGGTTGTGACACAGATTCCCCCTCGCTTCTCAAAATGACAGGCCTTCGTTTTCCCTGTTTTTCCTTCATGCACTATCCTCCCTCTGCTCAGAAAACTGAGGGAGAAATGTGCTGCTCCTACTTTCTTTTCGAGCTCTTCCCACCACGTTTTCCGCGTGAAGGAGTGGCGTTGTCGGCAGCGCCTGGTGTGCCAGCCGAAGGCATAATCAAGGGTGTACCGCCAGTCGATGTGGGCTCGAGCAGTGCCTTACCTGCCGACAAGTCGGGCAGGCCGGGAGTCGGTGTAGCCACCTTCAGTGTGCTGTCGTTCTCCTCTTCAAGCGAATAGGCAATACCGACATTATTCAATTTCCACCCGACAGGCTCGAACTTCTTGCCATTCTTTATCAGGAAGCCATCGGCCGTGTGGAAAATGACAAAGTCCTGAGTGGCAGGGATAATTTCGCGACCGCTGAGGTCACAGACTCCGTGATAGTTCTTTTTCTTCACCTGGAAGTATCCGGTGTACATTCCTTCGAACTTGAAGTCTATGGCCGTATAGCCACGCTCCAGCGGAATGATGGTGTTGCCGTAGACATCCTGAGCGCCTACAACGCCATTGGTGGCCTTCAGGCGATACCATTGAAAACCACCGCCCTCGGTGCGCAGGGTGCGCGACACATTGGGCATGCCAGGCTGCTGCTGCACCGTTACCTGATTGTTGGGCTGAATCATGGGATTCCTGACTCCCGGCAAATTCTGCGGGACTCCCCCCATGGGTTGCTGCGCCATACCTGTTACGCTGAATGCCAAGCTCACGCAGATGAGCAGCACGCTTTTTTGAAATCGTCTTGCCTTCATAGCTCTTTGTTTTTATGACCTACCTTATATAACTACTGCGGTGCCACTGGCCGACACCATCAGCATGGATCCATTTCCCACAGTCTCGTAGTCGAGGTCGATGCCCACGATGGCATTGGCGCCAATTGCCTCGGCACGCTCTTGCATTTCACGAAGCGACGTATCCTTGCCCTCACGGAGTACATTCTCGTAACTGCGTGAACGCCCGCCGAAAATATCGTGCAGACCCGCCTTCAGGTCTTTGAAGAAGTTGGCTCCGATGATGGCCTCGCCTGTGACGATTCCCTTGTACTCTAATATGGGCTTTCCCTCAATCTGAGGAGTGGTTGTCAGTATCATACTTTTAGGTTTTATAAGGTGAATAATACTCTGTGTCTGAATTCCCAGTTCATCTCAATGCCAGCGAAAGCCTGCGAGCACCGTCGGGCAACTCTTCGATAGTTACGTTCACCGTCTCGTCAGGCAGCGCATCTTCGACCAGCTGCGGCCATTCGATGAGACAGAGGTGCCCGCTCTGGAAATACTCCTCGCATCCGATGTCGTAAGCCTCAGAAAGGCGATGAATACGGTAGAAGTCGAAATGATAGATAGGTTCGCCCTGAGCGTTCCGATATTCGTTCACGATGGCAAAAGTGGGCGAAGTAACGACATCCTCTACGCCAAGTGCCTCGCAGAGCGCCTTGATGAAAGTAGTCTTCCCAGCACCCATTGCGCCGTAAAAGGCAAAAACCTTACGCTCGCCCATCGCCTCGACGAACTGCCGTGCCGCCTGCGATATCTCCTCTATGCCAAAATGCTCCAGATTCAATGTTGTTCGTTCCTATTTATTGTCTTTCGCCCAAAAGCGTGCGGGCTATTTCCAAATGCCTCTATATCCAATCCAAGGAGGGACTAAACATCTGTTCATTCTCGTCCTCGGAGTACAAAGATAATCTCTTTTCATCAAAAAGCCAAACAATTATCCCAAAAAGATTGTCAGAGCGGGACATTTTTTTCACTTTCGCCGTTGTGTGAAGCACATTTGTCCGGCTGAGCGCAGGCCTCGGCGATGACTGGCACTGCGTTGATGTCACCGCGAACGAACTTCGATCCATGCTGGGCAATGTGCTCGGACTGCTGCATCGTTGTCTTGGATTTGTCATACTACAGTATGAGGCACGCCTTGGTGCTGGTGATGTCGGCCTTCTTCGTGCCAGGCTTGTTGCTCCGAACAGTGAGAATACGTTTAGAATTAGTCGTAACGTATTAATTGTTAGATATTTGTTTGCCGTCATCGTATTCTCCTCCGGAATGCGCTCCGTGCGGCCTTCTGCAGGCGGCCGAGCGACGGCCCGCGATCGTCTTTGCGTAACGCCGCAAAGGCACACACGACAGCCCGCATCCGATGTCGCAACGGGCCGTTACGTTCCGATATGGCGCAACAAGCTCATTCAACGCTTGCAAATGTCATGGATTTTCCGTGCGTAGATAATAGAAGAATGCAGAATTCGGGGTATAAACGAACACGGATCGGGAAAAACCGTGTCGTCCTGTTGTGAATCACACAGAAGACACTGAATAGCAAATAATTACGCATAAGTTACCCCCACGGATTTTGCATTTTGCATTTTGCATTTGGAAAAAATATGGGGTGGACTCCCAAATTTCCCTATAAATATGGCATCACCCCCCCTGCAAAATATTCCATTTGCAAAATGCAAAAAGCAAAATCGGCAACTTGCCGAGGAGGGTAAACGAGGATTGCGTCCAATACAAAATTATAGCCACAGAGGAAGAATTAGTAGGGAATTGTAAGAAAAGGAGGGCGTAAGAAGAAAGAAAAATGCATGCAAGGCAAATATACTTACAATTAGGTATTGCATAATTGATAAAAAAGTGCGAACTTTGCAGCCGAAATGTGATAATCAAATCGACATGAAAATATTCCGTGCCATACGCGCAGTGCTTGCGGTGCTTATCTTCATAATCCCCACGACAGTCAATGCCCAAAGCAACGGGGTTACACTGCGCGGACAAGTGAAGGACGAGAAAGGGGAGCCTGTAGAACTGGCCACCATCGTACTGAACCGTGCATTAGGTACAAGCACACGGCGCGACGGCACCTTTGCCTTGACAAACATCCCGCGCGGCACATATCAGTGGGTAGTAAGCTATGTGGGCTACGAGACTGCCAAGGGAACAGTTGTCATCAAGACTGGACAGGAAAGGCTCGATGTGGTGCTGAAGGAACTCTCGCTCGGACTCAAGGAAGTGGAGGTGACAGCCCGGCAGAACCAGATGGGGTCGATATCTGAAATCGGCCAGGAGGCCATCCGCCACCTGCAGCCCAAGAGCGTGGGCGACATGCTGCAACTGATGCCAGGCAACCTGACGGAGAATCCCAGCCTGAACAACCTCTCGCAAGTGAAAATACGCGAGATAGATGGCAGCGACAATAACGCACTGGGCGCCAGCGTCATCGTGGATGGCACGCAGCTGTCGAACGATGCAAACCTGCAAAGCCTCTCGCCCACACGATGGGGCAAGAGTTCGAGCGGCACCACCGACGGCATGAGCGAACAGACGACCGCAGGCCGAGGCATCGACTTGCGCACGATTTCAGCCGGCGCCGTCGAGTCGATGGAGATTATCCGCGGCATTCCTTCGGTGGAGTACGGCAATCTGACGAGCGGCGTAGTGATCGTAAAGACAAAGTCGGGCTACACACCCTGGGAGGCGAAGGCGCAGGTGGATCCATTCTCGAAGATGGTATTCGCTGGTAAGGGCTTTGTGCTCAAGGACGGTGGAGCCATCAATGTGAGTGCCGACTGGGCACAGTCGTGGTCCGATACGCGCCGACACTATCTGGGCTACGACCGCATCACAGCTTCACTGGGATACTCGAAACAGTGGGATCGCCTCTCGCTCAACGTCAAGGGGGCATTCTACTCGAACATCAACGACCGCAAAAAGGACCCCCAAATGGAGGAGATGGAGGTGCTGCTGTTCAAGAACAAAGCCTATGGCGGACGCCTCTCGGCCACAGGCACTTGGAAGACAGGGCTCAAATGGGTGGACAATGTGGATTTCGGCCTCTCGACCCAACTCTCCCACACCATCGACGACCACAAGGACCGCATTTACAGCCCCGACGGACTTGTCACCGACTCGCGCGAGGAGGGCATCCACATCGGACGTTTCCTGCGCGATGCCTATTGGTCGGAGTATCGTATCGATGGCAAGCCCTATCGGCTGACCGCCAATGCGAAAGCTTCGAAATACCTGGCAATGGGCGAGCGCGACCACATGAATCTCAAGGTGGGTGCCGAATATGATGTCGATGGCAATCGCGGTGATGGCCTCACATACGACGAGACCTACCCACCGCAGGGAACGGCACAGCACACACTGAGACCACGAGCCTACTCCGACATTCCGGCTCTGCAGACGCTGAGCGGTTATGCCAGCGACCGCCTGTCGGTCCACATGGGGACGATGGGTGCGACCGTTGAAGCAGGCTTGCGCGTCTCAAACCTCATCCTCGACAGCAAGAAAAGTGGCGGAGTGGGCAACAAGACGGTATTGGAACCCCGAGTGAACGCCTCGCTCAACCTGCTCAACCCCGAGAATCAAGGCATCTTCGACGACCTGAGCCTGACAGGCGGATACGGCATCTCGCATAAGATGCCCACCCTACTCTACCTGTATCCCGACAAGGCCTACTACGACTACCCCTGCCTGACGAAATGGGGCAACAGCGAAGCCGACCGTCTGGGACTGATGAACACAAAGATTATCTCGGACACCCAGAACCCCGACCTGCGACCCGTACGGACACAGAAGTGGGAGGCCGGCATCAGTTTCCGCATCGGACGGACACACGGTTTCGTGACCTACTTCAACGAGCACCACCGCCACGAATTTGGCTTTGCCGGCGATCCGTTCACCTTCACCACTCCTCAGTACCAAGTACCAGCCACCGCCACGGCTCCACACTTCGATGCCGCCACGGGAAACGTGACTTACACAGACGACAACGGAGTGCGACAGACTGCCGACATCCGCTGGAACACCTTCTTCTACAGCTACTCGCGCCCATCGAACGGCATACAATCGGACAAACACGGCATCGAATATGGCCTCGACCTGGGCGAATGGCGCGCACTTCGCACCCATCTG
Source organism: Bacteroidaceae bacterium (assembly GCA_024680695.1). Lineage (GTDB taxonomy): Bacteria > Bacteroidota > Bacteroidia > Bacteroidales > Bacteroidaceae > Physcousia. The sequence goes on along the minus strand of JAILBW010000134.1, from coordinate 30,648 downwards.
AGCATCAACGGCGCATGGTTCCACATCACACGGAAGAACGAGATTACGGGTCACAGCACGCTGGAGCCCACCTACGAATACATGGCCCACATGCCCGCAGGCAGTGGCAGCGTGAGCGATCGCGTAAACACCACCTTCCGCTTCGTGACACACATCCCCGCTGTGAAAATGGTGTTCACGACAACCGCCCAGGTGGTGTGGTACGACAGCCGTCGCAGCACCTATCAAGACGAGAAAGGGCGCGAGCGCAAGTACATTCTCCACTATACGGAGGCCAACGGCGAGGTGCGCGACTACTGGGCCGTAAATCCCATTGGCTATTACGACAAGAACAACAACTACTACCAGTGGACGGCAGCCGATGCCTCGGACAGCAAGAAGGCCCGCATGATACAGCGCTTCCAGCTCTACGCCTTCGACCGCGATGTAGTGTCTCCCTGGGTACTGCTCAACTTCCGCCTCACAAAGGAAATCGGGCGTCTGGCCGAACTATCGTTCACAGCCAACAATTTCCCCAACATGAAGCACTTCCACACGAACAAGCACAGCCTCTCGAAGTCGCAGGTCTATCCCGACCTCTATTTCGGTGCTGAACTGAAGTTGAAACTATAAATGAGCAATTTGAGTCGAACAAAGTTTTTTAACCCTTTTTTATTCACTAAAACAAATTACATTATGAAAAAGTTCTTTAACTACGCTCTGGCACTGCTCGCAGTAGCATTGGTCAGCCCCGTTTTCGTTGCATGCGACGATGACGACGATGTAAAGACGTACAACCTTACCATCGAGTTGGTGCTCCCCGAAGGTGTGCAATCCATCAACGATCTTGAGATTACCGCTGTAAAGGGTGCAAAGGTTGTAAACATTACTCAGAATGCCCTCAAAGCAACGGTTGAGAAACTGCCTCAGGGTACCTATGAGATTACCGCAAAAGCCAAGGTTGCCGATGACGCAACGGCTAAGGTGCAAGGCGCTGCCAAGGTGGACCTCTATGCAGATCAAGTTGTTAAGATTCCGCTGAGCCTTTTCTATGAGTCTCCGCTGATCTTCAAGGCTATCTACACCGCAGGCGGTAAGGCTGGCTACACACAGGACGGCTACTTCGAGATCGTGAACAACTCAGACGAAGTACAGTACCTCGACCAGCTCGTACTGCTCTATGCTTCTGCTGCTCAGAAGGCTGCCAACGCATGGCAGGCCAGCGGTGTGACCGACATCTACTATCAGGGTCAGGGTCCCGTTGTGGCATTCCCCGGCAGCGGCAAGGACTATCCCATCCAGCCCGGACAGAGCGTGGTGATAGCCAACGATGCCACAAACCACAAGGAGGCAGATCCCGACGGTGCTGACAACCACAGCGACCTGAGCAAGGCCGACTGGGAAATCTATCTGGATTACTCAAAGATGGGTGATGTGGACTTTGAAGCTCCCAACCTGAGCGCCATCTTCTACAACAATGAGTATATGCGTGCCTTCGCTTTGGGCTTCTTCAACGGTGCTTACGTACTGGCCAAGCTGCCCGTGACTCCCGAGGAATACGCTGCCAACGAATCCAGCTACAGCACCACACCCGGCACGACAAGCCAGACCCGATACATGGGCATCGCCAGCAAGTATGTCCTGGACGCTGTGGAGGCTTGGGATCGCGACGACGAAGAACACTATCCCTTCTTCCTCCCGAAGGATGACGCTCATGCTGTCACAGCTGCCGTAGGATGGAGTGGCAAGTGCATCCGCCGTAAGGTGACCAAGATCGAGAATGGTCGTGCCTATTACAAGGACACGAACAGCTCGGCCGACGACTTCCTCACCGACCAGCCGCAGACTCCGGGCGTTACTCCCACTGCTGTTGATTAGTGAATAAACATTGCGATGAAGGTGTGCCAAAATGCCGAATCTGGATTTACAACACATGATAAACAGTTTTACCACCTGCAATAAGACTTTTATCACAGGTGGTAAAACCCAATACACACCGTTAAGTGTACTCAGATCGCATTTTGACACGCCTTCTCTTTCTACTTTCTATCCATTCAGACGCGCTTCAATATGAAACCGAAGATATTCCGCCCGTTGGCACTCGTCGCCTTGCTGCACTTAGGCATTTCCTTGCATGCCCAAGAAACGACATTGGGTCGCAACACCTGGGACGACCAGCAGACGAACGCACAGGAAAATGTGCGCTACGGCTCGGCCAACCCTACACGACTGGCATTCAACACGCAGCACAATACGGCGTACGCTCAGGCCGACCTTTCCTTGCGCCGTGGCAGTTTCCATGCCGCCGACCAGTCGGGCAAGCGGAACGACATGAATTTCTTCTTCGGCGGACTGAAGCAATTGAAGAAAATAGACCTCGCAGGCTCACTGCGCTACGAGAACATTCAAGCCAGACAACATGCCTGGAACTCCACCTATGCGCTGGAGCAGGACAACCCATTCATCATTGCTGACTCGGTGGAGGGCCACACGACGATTGAAGCCTTCTACCTGAACGCCACAGCAGCCTATACGCTGAACGACAAGTGGTGCCTTGCCCTGCAAGTGGACATACAGACGGCCGCATCGTCCGACCAGAACGATCCTCGCCCCAAAGTGAACACCACCATACTGCCCTTCACGGCCGGCGCCGAATGGAAAGCCACCGAGACCTTTGCTCTGGGACTGAACGCCGGCATTCGAGTCTACAACTCGGACATGGCCTATACAGTGGTGAACAACCGCGTCTCCTACCCCTACTTCCTGATGAAAGGAATGGGCGACCAGCGAAACTTGAACACAGGCTCCGAGACAGGTTACAAGCGCGACTATCACGGCTTTGCCTACAATGCTGCCCTGCAAGGCGTTTGGCAGGAGACTGACGGCAAATGGGCCGACTTCCTGCAATTGTCGGCCGAGCGAGGCTTTCAGGATGCCAAGGATGGAGGATCGAGCTATACCTTCCGCGGCGGAGACTACGACTTCACAAAACTGCGACTGCAAAACCGCTTGCAGCTACGACCCTCGAAAGACATCCTACACCAAGTGTTCCTCGAAGGTGCCTATCTGATGGGCGAAGGTACATGGTACGACCAACGTCGCATCATCGATACGGAGCACAACAACCGAGTAGACTACATCATTCTGGCCAATTCCAAGCTACACAAACCCAGTCGCATTTCAGCCGACCTGAAATACAGGTTCACCACTCAGCATGCCAATGGCAGCGAGACATCGGTTTCGGCATCCGTGGGAGCCGAACGGTTCAAGGCTCGGCACCTGACCGACGACGGCTATCTCACTCAAGAATGTACCCTTGCCCATTTCCAGGCTGATGCACGACATGCCTTCACCCTGAAGAAGGGCATACTGAATGTAGCCTTCGGCGGAGGCTACTGGATGCCAATAGGTGACAAGAAGTTTGACACCGCGGCCGAGGCTGGCACATCTGGCGCAATGATTACCCGCAGATATGTGGCACCGCAATTCGAATATCTCTCGGCAAGCCACTATCGAACCTCGCTGATGGCCGACTACAACCTGCCCCTGCACGGGGAAACACTCGCTTTGGGCATCTTTGCTAAAGTGGACTATGCCCGATACTGCGACGACGCAGAATACAGCGACCGATTCAAGTCCACCTCATTCACAACCTCGCAGGTGGGACTATACCTGCAATTCTAAATTCCCACAGTACAATACTGATGAAAAAGACACTCACCTACACTCTGCTGGCCATCGCAACAATATTGTTGAACGCCTGCGGAAAGAACGACCAACGTGGCTTTGCCATAGTCATCGACCCACAGAGCCTTCAGGAGGCAAAGACCGAGGTGGAGGCTTACGCCGCTGCCATCGAAGAAAGACAAGGGCTGAAGGTATACACCATCGTGGATAATTGGGGTGTACCCGACAGCATTCGCGAGTGCCTCTACACGCTATATAATAATAAGGTAGCACCCATCGTGGGAGCTGTCTTCATTGGCGACATTCCCGTGCCTATGGTGCGCGATGCGCAACACATGACCTCGGCATTCAAAATGGATCAGAGCGCCGACCGACGCGATAGCAGCGTACCCAGCGACCGGTTCTATGACGACTTCGACCTTCGATTCGACTTCCTGGGGCAAGATACCGCCGAGTATTCCCACTTGTTTTACTACTCGCTCACTGGCGAAGGCGCGCAACGCCTCTCGCCCGATATCTTTACAGGTCGCATCCGACCCACCGATGCCAAGGGTACGAGCCGCTACGACAAACTGCGCGCCTATCTGATAAAGGCTACCCAGTTCAAGCAGTCACCAGAGGAATTCTCCACGATGCTCGTATTCAATGGCAACGGTTCTCTCTCGGAGAGTAACGTGGCACACATCGACGAGTTCCGCGGCCTGATGGAACATCTGCCCCACTTCAGCCAGAAGCCTGAGAGCTTCAGCTATATAGAGTACACCGAGGAACCATACATCGAGCACCGGCTGATGAACGAGCTGATGCGCCCGGACCTCGGCGTAGCCATGCTGCATCACCACGGCGACTTCGACACCCAATACCTGAGTGCATATCCCCAGCCGCGCACTCTCTCCGAAGCTCTCGAATACATTCGCTATCAGGCACGCGCAAACCGCCGCACCTACATCCGTCGAGGCGCCACACCGCAGGAGGCCATACAGCGCATTCGTAATCTGGGTGTGCCCGCCGACTGGCTGAAGGATGCCGGGCAGCCCGAACGTGAGCGCGAGGACTCGATCATCGTGGAGCGGACGAACATCACGCTCGACGATTTCGGCCCCGATGCCCTGCACCCCAATGTGCGCGTCTCCATCTTCGATGCCTGTTACAATGCAGCATTCCAGAACGACGACTGCATTGCCAACGAATACATTTTCCAGCCCGGCGGTGCACTCGTAGGCCTCGGCGGCTCGGTAAATGTGCTGCAGGACAAATGGCCCGACCGATTCATTGGCCTGCTTGCCGAGGGCATGATGGTGGGCTATCTGGCACAGCATACCACCTACCTTGAGTGGCATGTCATCGGCGACCCGACCTTCTGCTTCGCCCCCCGGGAAGGCAGTGCAGACATCAACACAATGATGGGCACTTGGAGCAAGGACAAATGGCTCTCTGTGCTCGGCAACAAAGCGAGCGTCGATGTCCAGGCAATGGCCATCTTCAAGAATGCAGGCAACCCACAGCTGAGCGAGGAACGCTTGCTCGACCTGCTGAAACACTCGCCCTACGCCATGCTGCGCCTCGAAGCCTTTGCCGCACTAAAACTGCGTGGAGGAGATGCCTTCGTGGAAGCCATGCAGGTAGCTTCATGCGACAATTACGAGTTGCTGCAACGTTTCGCCGTCAATGAGATGCAGCAAAATGGCGACCCACGCATCGTTCCCTCGATGGCCCGCCTGCTGGTGAAGAACAACGCCTCGGCCCGCGTACGTTTCAACGCCGGCATGTCGCTCCAGTTCCTGCCCAAGGAGGAAGTAATGCCCGCAGTAGAAAAAGAACTGGAGGCCGTGAAGGGAAACGTGATAGACTATGACGCATTCTGCTCGAAGATACTGAAGGAGGTGGAGAAAAACTGTGGTACCTGGGACGAGGATATCGACGAACTGACCAATGACTCGCTCCATGGAAAGAAAGCCCTGAGACAGGCCAACTATATGCGCATCTACACCCCCGCCTACAAGATTCCCGCCGTCTGTGACTATGTCACTTCATGCACCAACGACACGCTGCGCCACGACCTTCTGGAGTCGCTCGGCTGGCACGGTACGGCCTTCACCTCGGAAAGCATCGTGCAACTATGCCACAGCCTGATGGATAGTGAGACGACAGCACCCGCTGTGCGCAACGAAGCACAGAAGACTCTCAAACGCATTCGTCCACTGGAATAGCTGCCAGTCATGACTGCATGGCGAAATACTCTTCCGAAAAGAAACATAACGAAAAAAACGATAGAAATGAAACGTACATCGCACATCCTAACAGCACTTCTGACCATCCTGATGTTCGCACAGACTTCGTGCACACAAAGCAGCCAGGACGGCTTTGCCATTGTCATCGACCCCGAGAGTTACAGCCAAGCACAGGCCGAAGTCGATGCCTACGCCCAGTGCATCGAGCAGATTCACGGTCTGAAGGTATTCACCGTCATCGACCAATGGGGCGTACCCGACAGCATTCGTGCCGAACTTATCCGACTCCACCAACAGAAGCAGAACCCCATTGTGGGTGCCGTCTTCGTGGGCGACATCCCTGTGGCCATGATTCGCGACGGTCAACACATGACCTCCGCCTTCAAGATGAACCAGACACAGCCTCGCAAGGAGAGCAGCATCCCCAGCGACCGTTTCTACGACGACTTCGGACTAAAGTTCCGCTACCTGGAGCGCGACAGTGATGCCGCCTACTTCTACTACAGCGTGACGCCCGAGAGCGATCATCGCCTCCACCCCGAAATCTACAGCGGACGCATCCACCCCACGGATGCCAATGGCATCAGCCGCTACGACAAACTGCGCGCCTATCTGAAGAAACTCGTAGCCGAGAAGCAGCAACAGCGGAAGCTCGAAAAGATGTTCTTCTTCAGCGGCCACGGATATATCTCCGAATCGAAGGTGGCCCGCATGGACGAGAAAACCGCATGGTTCGAGCATTTCCCCCAGCTGCGCGACGGCAACCGCAATCGCATTAGCTACATGGACCATTCGGACCATAACCCCATCAAGGAGCAACTCATGGGCGAGGTAATGCGCACCGACCTCGACCTCGCAGTGCTTCACCATCATGGCAACTGGGACACAGAATACTTCAATGGTTCCAAGTCCATCCTCACCGTACAGCAGGCCAAGGACTTTATCCGCAAAGCTCTGCGCCAGCACATCGTTTCGGCCAAGGAGCGCGGACGCGACTGGCAGAAAGCACAGAAAGAGTATCAGGCACGATTCGACGTACCCTCTTCATGGCTCACCGACACCTTTGACGAGCAGGTGAACGAGAAAGACTCCATCGAGGATGCCGGCGAAGACCTCCACCTCGAGGACTTTGCCATCTACGGCTACCAGCCCAACGCGCCAGTGGTGATTATCGATGCCTGCTTCTGCGGTTCCTTCCATCGCGAGGACTGCATTGCCAACGAATACATCTTCCAGCCTGGAGGTACTGTGGCCGTAGTGGCCAACACCGTGAATGTGTTGCAGGATAAGTGGAGCGACCGTCTCCTCGGCCTTATCGCCAAGGGCGGCTGCGTAGGCGACATTGCACGCTATTCCACCTATCTCGAGAGCCACGTTATCGGCGACCCCACCTTCCGCTTCACTCCGCAGGGCGAGTCAGCCGATGTGGACCACCTCATCCTCGAGAACAAGCCCTCCGCCTGGAAGAAACTGCTCAAAAGTCAGGATGTCGATCTCCGTGCACTGGCCATCGAACAACTGTGCAGTCTTGGGAAAATGTCCTCGGCCGAACTACGCCAAATCTATGAGACCTCCAATCAAGGACTGGTGCGCTTAATGGCACTCACCAAGATTGCCGACTACGGCGACGACAACGCCATCGCCGTCATACAACAGGCTTCGCAGGATGCCTACGAGATGGTGCAGCGCACCGCAATACGCCTCATTCACGACAGCGGCGACGCACGGCTCATTCCCAGCCTCATTGCCATCTGCATCGAGAATAACACCTCGGACCGAGTGAACTTCGATGGACGCATGGCGCTCGGCGTATTCCCAAAGGATAGCCTAATGGACGAGTTTGCCCGACAGTTCGACAGTCCCAAGGTGCAGACCATCCGCAAGGACACCATCCGTAGCCTCATCGCCCGCACCATCGAGCGCTATTCCGACAGCAAGGCAAAGGAAATCGAGGAACTTGATACGGCAACGAACGTGAAGACCATCAAGTTCACCATCCGCTCGCAGCGCAACGACCTCGTCCACGCCTATGTCCCCTTCTTCCTCGACTATGTGGAGAAGAAGACCAACGACCCCGAACTGCAGACCATGATACTCGAGGCTCTTGGCTGGCATCCACGCTCCTATATGGCACCAGTGATTGCCGAGCGCACGCTAGCCATCAGTCAGGACGAGAAGTATCCACAGCAGGTGCGCGACGAAGCACTGAAGACATTCAACCGCATACATGACAGATAGGACATCCGTCATTCTGTTCTGCCTGCTGTGCCTGCTGCCTCTTCGCGGTGCGGCACAGCAGGTTCATCGTATCTATCCCGCACCCCGACTCACGCCCGAGGTACAGCAAATTCGCCAGTCGCGCACCCCATTCCGGGTCGAGGCTTCTGAGGACGTTATGTTGCCTACGTCGGTCGATAATTCCAAGACCATCTACTTCCCGCCCATCCTCAACCAGTCGGGCGGTTCCTGCGCACAGGCCTCCGGCATCGGCTACATGTTCACCTACGAACTCAACCGTCTGCTGGGGCGCGATGCCTCACGGCCCGAGAACCGCATGAGCTACCTCTTCATCTGGAACATGTTGAACGACGGCGAGGATCAGGGCGGATTTGTCGAGAACGGGCTGATGCTGGCCAAGCGATACGGAGTGATGAGCGAGGCCGACTATGGCACCCCATTTGTCTATAACTACATCTGGGCCTCGGGCTTCGACAAATACCTACGCGCAATGCACAACCGCGCCGCTGAAATCCTATCCTTCAAGGACAGCATTCCTCTTATCAAGCGCTACCTCTACGACGCAGGCAGAGGTGAGCATCCTGGAGGCATACTCACCTACTCCACTCAGGCTACGGGATGGACATTCGACGACCACTACGACGGACCCAGCGAGACGGGCTATCACTCGTTGCAGACAGGACTTGGCACCGACGGAGCGCACGCACTGACCATCGTCGGCTACGACGATCTGGTGACTTATACCGACAAGAAAGGCATCCCCCACACTGGTGCCTTCATCGTAGCCAACTCCTGGGGTACATTCAGCCACGACGAAGGACGATTCTATCTGCCATACGACTTCTTCCGCGACCCCGCCGTGAAAGACTACGAACTGAGCAACAGCATGAACGGAGTGCGGCCCACCACCTTCGAGCCGAAACTGGTGTTCCGTGTCGGATTGGAGTACTCTTCGCGCGACGACTTGCGATTCGGTATGGCCACCTCCGGCCGACGCAACGCCACCGCCCCATCGACAGCCTACTACTACAATCCCATTTTCTACCATCAGGGCGGCGACTATAACATGCAAGGGCAGTGGCGACCCGAGGATATCGAAATAGCACTCGACTACAGCGACTATGTCGAGGAGAACAACGTCCCCGAACAATACTTCCTGAACATTATCACCCAGGCCCGCGGCAAAAAGATGGGTACAGGCAGGCTCACCTCGCTCTCGGTAATCGACCTGCGCAGCAACCAGCCCAAGCAATACCCCTATCGCGGCAGTCTGCCCGTCGAGATCGGGCGCGGCACCAATGTGCTCTCCATCCCACTCCGCCCCAAAGCTACCTTCTCCGCATCAGACTTCCGCTGGAAAGACGCCGACGGCAACCTCTCTACTTCGACCTTCTTCCTGCGCACAGCCTCAGGCCGTTATGCCAAGTTCGTCATCTCTCCCTCTTCAGACTCAGGGCAGACCCCATCGACTGGCTCAGGCCAAACCACCATACACTATTCCATAACCACCGACCGATGAAACGATTTCCGTTTGCAATGAGCCTGTCTCAGTGGGCAGCCATACTACTGCTGGCCCTGCTGGCTGCCGCCTGCCACGACGACGCATCTCCCAAGCACATCGAGGGAGACCTCCACATCGACCTCCAAGGCGAGGGATGGACCTTCGTCTCGATAGAGACAGGCCGCGTCATCGGCACCTGTGCCCTCGACGACACGCTGACGCTCAACGCCTACGCCAGCCGCACAGACTGGGACGTCGCCCTTTCCTCCTCCGGACACATTCGCACGAACAGCGGACTGTCGGGCGCCGGACAAGGAGGAATCAACGAGTCATCGGTGCCATTCGGCGCAGCCGACAAAATGCCCGAAGACAGCTATCTTCCCGACACCACCCACCACTATCTCTGGTAACAAACTCCACAGAAAAACTTCTACACAATGGTTCATCACCCCCTCTGCCCGCTCCACACAACGATGCGAGGAATTCTCCTGATCGTCGCTTTTACGGCAATACTACCCATACACGGACAGTTCTCACGCGGCATCGGCATCTACCCGGGCAATCCCGCCGAATACTTCGGTCCGACATTCGAGACCGACATGTCGCCGCAGAACCTCGCACTCCACCGGGCAGTGTACCAATCTGCGTCGCACGACAAGAACTTGACGGCACAGTTACTCACCGACGGAGAGCGCTCGACGTCCACCCCCGCCTATCTGGTGGTGCGCAAGAACGGGAAACCACTCCCCACTGCCGATCGTGAAAAGACAATCAACGAGAGCGAGTGGTCGAGTATCGTTGTGGAGGGCAGCGAAGCCACGCTGTCCTACGAATGGACCGGCATGGCGGTCGATGCCGACGAGGTGGTAGTGGAGGGCTATGTGGCCTACGACGACCTGCGCCCCTCGAAAGGTTTCTCGATGAAGTGCGAGACGACCTCCCAGGGACGAGCCCATTCGACGATACTGAAGGGCGACAGCTTGCCCGGCACCCCCTATCGCCACAAGGTGAGCAGCGACCCCAACAAGCAGATCGAGGGCGAAGGCAAGCCCGCGCGCGCACTGAAGGAGACGTTCACCATCCAGGGAGGCAAGCCCATCGGCAAGGTGGAGTTTACTCTCTCCATGAAGAATGCACTGTACTGGTCGGTGCGCGAAGTCACCTTCCGCAAACAGGGAAAGCCCGTGCACGACATCCTGCCCGCAGCACACTTCCACAGCGTTTGGCTCACCGACGGCCCCGAATGGGCCTACGTGGACCTTGGGCACACAACCGAAGTCACCGCTGTGAAACTCTACCCGATTTCACCCTCAGGGCACTGCACCATCGACATCTCTCAGGACGCACAGAGCTGGAAGACCATCGGCGAGATGTCCTGCACCCGAGGCGCCAGCCACACACCAGTCTTGCACGCCAATTGCTCGGCACGCTATGTGCGCATCTCCACCGATGGGCCTGCCGCCATCGCCGAGATGGAGGTCGAGGGCCACGGCAGGCTCCGTCCCGTGCCACATCCCCCTGTCGGATGGACCGATGCCGGGCGCTTCATGCTCGATGGCGGACCGTGGACGCTATGCCCTGTCGACGGGCCTGACAATGCACCCTGTGGGCCCGAAATCGTAGCCACCGTACCCGCCACCATACTCTCCTCTTACCACAACGCCGGCGCACTGCCCGACCCGAACTTCGACGACCAACTGTCGATGATTTCCGAATCATTCTTCAATCGCAACTTCCTTTATCGCCGCACCTTCTCCCTGCCGCCGCAGATGAAAGGCAAACGCGTTCTGCTCCACTTCGACGGCATCAACTGGAAAGCCGAAGTGCGACTCAACGGCGAGCGGCTGGGGCGCATCGACGGCGCTTTCCTGCGCAGAGAGTTTGACATCTCCGACTGGCTGAAGGAGGAAAACACGCTGGAGGTGTTCATCCACTCCAACGCCCATCCCGGTTCGCGAAAGACCAAGACCGCCCTGAACACCTCGTTCAACGGCGGCGTACTCGGTGCCGACAATCCCACATTCCATGCCACCATCGGCTGGGACTGGATAACGACCACGCCCGGACGCGACATCGGCATCTGGAACGATGTCTATCTCACCGCCGCCGAGGCCGTCACGCTTTCCGACCCCTACGTAGCCACGACGCTGAAGGAGGGACTTGCCACCATGACCCCCCACGTTTTCCTGAAGAACCACACCCGCGAGAGTGTCGCCGGCCTGCTCGAAGGCTACATCGGCGACATCCGTTTCGAGAAGACCGTACTCCTCGAGCCCGAAAAGGAAACGGAAGTCACCTTCAGCCCACGCCAGTATTCGCAACTGCGCGCTCAGGAGATGGACCTGTGGTGGCCCACAGGATACGGCACCCCGACCATGTATCAGGCAGGCTACACCTTTACGCCTACCAACACGACGCACAACGAAAAGGCACAACTGACCTACCTTACCGGCATTCGCGAAGTGACCTACAAGAGCGAGATGCAGCAGTTGCAACTCTACATCAACTCCAAGCGCTTCATCCCGTTGGGCGGCAACTGGGGATTCTCCGAGAGTCACCTGAACTACCGCGGACGCGAATACGACGCAGCCGTCCGCTACCACAGCCAGATGAACTGCAACATGATTCGAAACTGGGTGGGACAGACCGGCGACGAGGAATTCTACGAGGCTTGTGACCGCCACGGCGTGATGGTGTGGCAAGACTTCTGGCTCGCCAATCCCGTCGACGGGCCCAACCCCGACGACGAACGGATGTTCATGCAGAACGCCACAGACTTCGTGCGCCGCATCCGCCAGCATCCCAGCCTCGCCCTCTTCTGCGGGCGCAACGAAGGCTACCCCCCTGCCACGCTGAACGCCGCACTCGACCAGATGACCGAGCAACTGATGCCCGGCTCCCTCTACATCCCCAGTTCAGCCGACGACGGTGTCAGCGGCCACGGGCCTTATCAGGCGCGACCCGTGAAGGAATACTTCGAGCGGCAGACCGGCAAACTGCACACCGAACGCGGCATGCCCAACATTCCCGACGCGCCCAGCATGCGCCGCATGCTCTCGCCCGAACACCTCTGGCCGCAGGGCGATGCCTGGGGACAGCACGATTTCACACAGCAGGGCGCCCAGGGCGGAGCATCCTTCAACCACATCATCAAGGAACGCTTCGGGCCGCTGCGTGTGCCGCAGGGGATGGACAGCCTCTCCGCCTACACCGCACTGGCACAGTGGCAGAACTACGACGGCTATCGGGCAATGTACGAAGCCTCGAACACCGAGCGACAGGGACTGCTCATCTGGATGAGCCACCCCTGCTGGCCCTCCACCGTATGGCAGACCTACGACTATTATCTGGCTCCTACCGCGGCCTACTTCGGGGTGAAGAAAGCCTGCGAGCCGCTGCATGCCCAGTACAATGCGCTGACGGGTATGGTGCAGGTGGTGAATCTGTCGCGGCCCACATGCGAGGCTGTTGTCACAGCCACTATCCACGACCTGCAGGGCAATCCACTCTGGCAGCGCACGGCACGCGTCGAGTCACTCACCGACACGACCATCGACTGCTTCTGGGTGGGCGCGCCAGCCGGACACAAGGGCACATACTTCCTCACGCTCTCGCTTTCCACCGACGAGGAGAATCCGCAGCCCGTGGGCACGAAAAACACTTACGTGCTGAGCAGCGAGCCGTCACAGGAAGACCTCTGGAAAGTACCCGAAGCCCAAGTGAGCGTCCGCCAGATGGAGGGTGAGGGCAAGTATCTGCTTACGAACACGGGCAAGGTGCCTGCCATCATGCTACGCCTCAGCCTCAAGGGCGAGGACGGCGAGCAGATTCTGCCCGTCATCTACAGCGAGAACTACTTCCACCTGATGCCGGGCGAGTCGCAGCCAGTGGATATCCAATGGAATGAAGCCGACACACGAGGCACCCGCCCGGTGCTCCATGTGTCAGGCTTCAACCTTCCTGAAAGGCAATGAACGGAATGAGGCGCATAGCCTGTCATAAAGCGTCTCACTATCAGGAAAATTTGGGAGGAGAGGTTCTTTTTGAATCTCTCCGTTCAGCTATTTGCTACAGCCAACAAGCCATGATGCAACAACGTTTTTATTCCTTCATAAAGATGACGTTGTATTGAAATGGGGTGTTCCTCACTCTCGGGATAAATATACTTCTGCAAATATTGTACAGAGAACTGTCCTTCTTTCAACCTTTGCAAGATTAGGAACTCATCGTCCAGCGCGGCAAATTCCTTAATCCCTGAATCACGCAACGAGGGTATCACTGCAATCCATCTGAGCGGGAAGAAAGGTTCACACTTCAATCTTTTTCTGAACTTCTCCACAATATCCTCGCCACATTCTCTTGGTATTTCATAATAGGCAATATATGGGTTTGCCTCCATCAACGTGTTTAATTGAGCGGCTGTGGAGGCTGTGATGAAATTAAAAAACTGCGAATTTTTCTCAGCCCATTCATACAACTGATTCAATGAGATGTTATTCCAAACCTCTCGGGCATCAGACAGGAATGTACCATAATCTTCCGTGGGCATGTCGTCTTGCGATAACTTCTTCTCGTTAAAACCTTGGTCGAAACGTATGTGCTTTTCCGGGAATAAAGACATGATACGCCGATGGAAGTCTGGATAAAAACGTAACAGAGTCTTCTCCAGCATCTCACACTGATATTGATTTCGTTTATGGCCTCCCAATAAATGAAGAAAGGGTGTCTTTTCAAAGTTTATAAAGTCACAGAACTCACGCCCTGTATAGCCCTGATCCTCCATTTCCCTGCCCAAAACACTCTCTACTTTCTGATGTTCTTCATCTGCCATCAAAGCGAACAACATCTGTTCAAAGAACACATTGCAATCCAAACTGACGTGCCGGTATTTGAGGTCATTCAAATGATTGTCTTCTACAAATTGAAATGCGAGATTGCAGTAACGGCGTATAAAATCCAGATTCTTTCCACCAAAGAATCCCATATTATAGGACGCAAGCGAATCTTTCCTGACTGCCCTTTGCGCGATGTCAGGAAGCGTTATTTCCTTTTCTGCCAGAATACGATCCATCATGCGCCGATAGTATAGTGTGCCGATTTCACGATTCTGTGTAACCAAGTTCGCATCAAACATCTCTGCTTTCAGGGGATTGGGAAGATAAATATCGCCATCTACATGCACGAAAGGAGTTTCTTGCAGGGAATAGGTCTTTATCTTGGCCAGCGCCCAATGAAAAGGAAGACAGTCGAAATCGTCCAGCACGACATGAATCCGTGAATAAGGCAGACGCAACTGCTCAATCAGAATGCGATGACCCTCCGTGTCGGTGTACAGTTCCACATCATCATAGTGTTCCCGGAGGCTCAGACAACTCATAGCCCACGACATCAGGTTATACTCGGCATGCGGCCACCCATACGAACTCAACAACGCCGAGCCATGAGCCGACCAGAATGTCTGTACGATTCTGCTTCTCTCACTCCTTCGATTCATAAGAATTTAGGTGCCACTGCCAATTGTGTTTTGTCTTCGTAAATATACGGATAAAGGTAAATGGAGGGAAAGCCTTCAGTGCTTCTATATCATGCGAATTAAGTTTCTCTATGCGTCCCACATAGTCATGGTCCAGTTTGAAATAAAAGGGGTCAGTAATAATATACTTATCAATTGTATAGACTACTGGCTCCTGCACGTCAGGAAGATACTCTTTACGAAGTTCGTCTAAGGTAGTCCATTTTATTGGCGCAGTTGAACGGAATGGCGTGAAATGAACATACGGAAAGGGGTGCCCTTTGACTGCACGGACTGTGTCTTTTATTTCATCATCGTAAGACGTTATAAGCAGAGAATCATTGTCCGGCCCAACACCACGCAGGAGAAGAGGCTTCTTATACTGTTCATTCCATGCAGGCTTTATTTTCCGCTTATCTACCCCAATCAACACAGGCCCCACAAAAATATCGTCCACAGTTATTCCCCCGATAAGTTCCTTAATATGGCTGTCAGGGTACGATGCGAGTGAACCCCGCATATCCCCTTCGTCCGGACTGTATGGGAATCCTATTACATCTTGTGCATTCGCCCGAAGAAGCATGCAGGCGAAGACAACGAATATGCCGATATTATTTATCCTCCTTATCATTTTATCCCTGTAATTAAGACTGTACATATAATCTTACTATCCGTGTAATAATTCCCATAATAAGGATCTCCTTGATTTACCTCGTTTGTTTCACTATCTACTAATACTAATGCCGGGTCATAAATCCATAAGTTTTTGCCCGCCTTTCCCGTAATAACCACAGCATGTGCGCTTCCATTGTCCTTTCCTGTATCAAGAAGTGCCAGATAGCAACCTCGTTTATCTGATGGTTCATGTTCATTAAAATAGGTTCTAATCTCATCCATGTCTCTCGTCCAGGAATCGTTCCCCATCTGAAAGAAACAGTTTAAATACTGCAGAAGCTTTGAATTGTATTTCTTATTCAATAGAGTCGATTCTGAATCGTATGTATTTGGCCCGTTTAAATACTGGTTCACATCATTGGTTCCGCACCATCCTTCCCGTCCCATATTCGCCGTCAGATAATCGTAACGGAATGCCTCAGAAGTAAGATTTAATTTGAACTTTCCACCCAAAAACTCAAGACATTTATACACACAGTCGTTTCCCAAATCATTCACTGAGCTGATTTCACCAGACCAGCAACTGCTGCCTACGGAGCCAGAACCATTCAAGGGTTGTACATTGCTTCCCGAACCAGTGTCTGAACCGCTTCCTTCCGAACCGCCATCAGATCCGCAACCACAGCCAGAGTTTCCTTCATACAGATTGTTCCTAAAATATTCGTATTTTCCTTTCCCAGTCTCCACAAAACCACCTTTCCAAGAATTATTGTCCATCATGGATTGATACTCGTCTGGTGTGTAGGGGTTTCCCACACTGCCCTTTGGATAATCGCTTTTTGCCATTTTTCTCCGTCTTTTTTATCTATGTTGAAACCAAAAACCATGCCTCCTCATCCCATCGGGCAGCGGGGCTTCAGCTGCTTGAAGAAGTCGTTGCCCTTGTCATCCACGAGGATGAATGCAGGGAAGTCCTCCACCTCAATCTTCCAGATGGCTTCCATGCCCAGCTCGGGATACTCCACACACTCGATGCTCTTGATGTTGTTCTGAGCCAGGATGGCGGCGGGACCTCCGATGCTACCCAGGTAGAAGCCGCCGTGCTTCTTGCAGGCATCGGTGACAGCCCGCAGGAGCTTCCGCGACAGCAAGCAGAGGCTCCCGCGACAGCAAGCAGAAATTCAATTCTCGTCAGGGTTTAGCTGAATGGCATTCAACCCATTCATTTTTAAAGTGTAACCCGTCATGGCCCGCTATGTAGTTTCGCTGGTCGAAGAACTTCCTTAAAGACAGGACACCAGATTTTGCATTTTGCATTTTGCAATTAACTTCGGTTGACCCTGCTTCCACTTGGCATAGCACAAATGTGATTCGGTTCTGCTCTCGCTTATTCCTCTTGGATGACAGGTCAGGGATTGCTGAACACGCCGAAGACCATAGCCAGAATCAGAGCCAGGAGGATGATGACATAGAGCACCAAGGAGACAATGGTGAGAATGCCATTGTAGTGGAACCAAGCGTGCATCGCACGGAAGCCGCGCGCAAGTGCTTCCTCGCTGTTGTACCGACAGGCGTTCTTGACACAGCGACTGAAGGTGAGACCCTGAATGATGGGATAGAGCACAAGGGCTGTCACCACCAGATAGGTGAGGCCCAGGAAGGTGCCCATGCCTGACTGTGCGGGGATGTCGCGAAAGACGTAGCGACTGAAGGCCATCATGAAGATGCCCAAGAGGGCCACAAGTGCCGTAGCGACGGCCATCACGATTGTCAGGAACTTTGCCCATCGTGCGGAACTGCGCAGGTCGTTCTTCATCTCGGGGGAGACGGTCATGGGATTTTCCTCGACGAACGTCTCGACATCGTTATAATTCTCGTCCATAGAGTAAATAGCCTCTCCCCGCCCCTCTCCCAAAGGAGAGGGTACGCAGAGGGCGTAATGGTCAATGGTTAATGGTCAATGAGACAAATATTTATGCTCCTTATCGGCAGGCGAGGCAGCGTGGCTTCAATTGCTTGAAGAAATCGTTGCCCTTGTCGTCGACGAGGATGAATGCGGGGAAGTCCTCGACCTCGATTTTCCAGATGGCTTCCATGCCCAGTTCGGGGTACTCGACGCACTCGATGCTCTTGATGTTGTTCTGAGCCAGGATGGCGGCGGGACCTCCGATGCTACCCAGGTAGAAGCCGCCGTGCTTCTTGCAGGCATCGGTGACGGCCTGCGAGCGGTTGCCCTTGGCCAGCATGATTAGGCTGCCGCCGTGGTCTTGGAACTCATCGACGTAGGGATCCATGCGCCCGGCGGTGGTGGGGCCCATCGAGCCGCAGGCCATTCCCTGTGGGGTCTTTGCAGGACCGGCATAGTAAATGGGGTGGTCCTTCAGGTATTGCGGCATTGGCTCTCCGGCATCCAACCGTGCCTTTATCTTGGCATGGGCGATGTCGCGGCCTACGATGATGGTGCCGTTGAGGCTCAGACGGGTCGAGACGGGGTACTGTGACAGTTGCTTGCAGACTTCGCTCATCGGTCGGTTCAAATCGACGCGCACTACGTCGCCTTCGCCAGCGTTGCGCAACGACTCGGGTATCAGTTCGTAGGGGCGGTCGTCCATCTTCTCGATCCAGATGCCGTCGGCGTTGATCTTTGCCTTGATGTTGCGGTCGGCCGAGCAACTCACTCCGAGTCCGATGGGGCAGGAGGCGCCGTGGCGGGGCAGGCGGATGACGCGGACATCGTGGGCCATGTATTTACCGCCGAACTGTGCGCCGAGCCCGATGTTGTAAGCCTCCTTGAGCAGGCGCTCCTCGAGCGCTACGTCGCGGAAGGCGCGTCCGGTCTCGTCGCCCGTGGTGGGCAGGCTGTCGTAGTAGTGGGTCGAGGCGAGTTTCACGGTGAGGAGGTTCTTTTCGGCACTGGTGCCGCCAATGACGAAGGCCAGATGGTAGGGTGGACAGGCAGCGGTGCCGAGAGTCTTCATCTTCTCGACGAGGAAGGGGATGAGGGTGCCCTCGTTCTGGATGCGCGCCTTGGTCTCCTGATAGAGGTAGGTCTTGTTGGCCGAGCCGCCGCCCTTGGTCACCATGAGGAATCGGTATTCCATGCCCTCGGTGGCCTCGATGTCAATCTGCGCGGGCAGGTTGCACTTGGTGTTCACCTCGTCGTACATCGTGAGGGGTGCGTTCTGGCTGTAGCGGAGGTTCTCCTCGGTGTAGGTCTTGAAGACGCCCAGCGATAGTGCCTCTTCGTCGCAGAAGCCTGTCCACACTTGCTGTCCCTTCTCGCCGTGGATGATGGCAGTACCGGTGTCTTGGCACAGGGGGAGTTGACCCTTGGCCGAAACTTCGGCGTTGCGCAGGAAGGTCAGCGCCACATACTTGTCGTTGTCGCTGGCTTCGGGGTCGCGGAGAATCTTGGCCACCTGCTCGTTGTGGCTGCGGCGTAGCAGGAAACTGACGTCGCGGAAGGCTGCGTTGGCCATGCGGGTGAGTGCCTCGGGCGTCACCTTCAGAATCTTGTGTCCTTCGAACTCGCTCACGCTGACTCCGTCCTTCGTGAGCAGATAATACTCGGTCTCGTCCTTGCCCATCTGGAACATGGGCGCATACTTGAAATTGGGTGTGTTAGCCATTTGTGTATGGAATAGTATTGATGTGTAATTGCTCTTTCCGACGCGAAGTTACGAAAAAGTGTGGGAAGCGCCAAAGAAAATTGAGGTTTTCCGGCGTTACTTCCCTTCGTACCATTTCTTCAGGACGTCGAAGGCGAGTTTCTTCTCGCCCTGATCGCTGATGAGTCCCTTGCGGTTGTAGTAGTCCTGAATGCCGGTGAGGACGCGGCGCGGCGAGCGGAAGTCTTTCAGTATCCAAGGCGTGGTGCCGGCGAGGCCGTCGATCTTGTCGAGCATAGCGGTATTCTCGCGGTAGAGGTTTTCCTGAAACTCCTCGGTCCATCGCTGATTCTTCGGTCCGTGGAGGCCGGCCTTTGCTCCGCCACCGAACTCGCTGATGATAACAGGCTTGTCGTAGGGTATCTCCCATGTCATCTTCGGTGCGTCGTTCACGTCGCGATACCATCCGATATACTGGTTGAAGGCGACGACATCGACGTAGCGGTTCATGTTGTCCTGCAACTTGTTGTGGTAGTTTGCCGCGCCAGTGACCTCCATCGCCATCGAGATGAGTCGGGTGGAGTCCTGCGAGCGGGCGTAGGTGGCCAGACGGCCGAGGAACTGGTCGCGCTCGGGCGAATGGGGGGTCTCGTTGGCGATTGACCAGATGATGACGTTGGCCCGATTGTGGTCGCGGGCAATCATGTCGTGGAGTTGCGCCTCGGCGTTCTGGTAGGTGGCGAAGTTCTTCCAGGCGATGGTCCAATAGACGGGTATCTCAGACCAGACGAGGATGCCCATTCGCTCGGCTTCGCGTACTGCATACTCGTTGTGCGGATAATGGGCGAGACGCACGAAGTTGCACCCGAGTTCCTTGGCCCAGGAGAGGAGGGTGTGGGCGTCGTCGGTGCAGTTGGCTCGCCCGCCGCCAAAGGCTTTCTCCTCGTGGATGCTGATGCCCTTGAGGAAGATGGGCTCGCCATTGAGCAGTATCTGCTTGCCGCGCGTCGAAATCGTGCGGAAGCCTACCTCGTCGGTGATTGTCTCGTCGTTGAGCGAGATCTCGACAGCGTAGAGTTTTGGATTGACGGGCGACCAAAGTTGTGGCTTGGCCTTGAGGAAAGCGGTGGCAGTGCCGTCAGCCGAAGTGGTAACGGTGCGTTCCACTTTCAGCTCGGGGATGCGCAGGGTCACCTGATGGCCAGCTTCGGCCTTGTTCAGGGTCACCGTGAAGGCCAAGCGGCGGTCGTCGAGACTGAGCAACTGGAGCGAGTAGTTCTCGATATAGGTGGAGGGAACATCGACAAGAAGAACGTCGCGAGTGATGCCGCCATAGTTCCACCAGTCGAAAATCTGCGTGGGCACATCTTCGGCATGGCGCTTGTTATCGACCTTCACTATGACGAAGTTTTCACCTTCCCGCAACTGGTCGGTGATATCGAAGTTGAAGGGGGTGAAGCCGCCGACATGGCGACCCATCCGATGGCCATTGACATAGACGTAGGCTTCATAGTTCACGGCGCCGAAGTAGAGCAGTTTGCGCCATCCCTCCTTCAATTGGGAGGCATCGATGGAAAACTTTTTGCAGAACCACACGGTTCCCTCATAGAAGAAGAGTCGCTCGTCGCGAGTGTTCCAGTCGGAGGGGATGGTCATTTCCTCCGACTTGTCGAAGTCGTATTCGATGAGGTCCTCGGGTTTCTCCGGCTTGGCATTGCGGAAGAATCCATGCTGTGTGGGGTTCATGCGATAGTCGTAGTAGCCCTCTTCCTGCACATCGACGATGTAGTGCCACGAACCGTTGAGTGACGTGGTGCGGCGCCCGAGGACGTTAGCGACTTGCGGCACTTGTTGTGCCTGCACGGCAAGCATTGTTGCCGAAAGGAGTACGAGTGTTGTGAGTGTTTTTTTCATATATTCACTTGGTTGTTTGAGATGAAGGTTGAAGTTCAAGGGGTTCAAGAGTTCAAGGGTTCTTCGCACTAAAGGCGAAGCGGCAGATCCGAGTACAAGGGTTCAAGAGTTCAAGACCTCGCCGCCAGTACTCCCCTCTCTTCTAGGAGAGGGGCAGGGGGTGAGGCTACTCACTTCCAGACGTAGGTACCTACGGCGCCGCTCGGGAGGGACTGGGTACAGATTCGGCCGTCATGCTGGATGCTGAAAGTCGCATAGGCTGAGGTAGTATTGGAGACGATGAGCACCTTTTCACCATTGGGCGACAGAAAGGCGACGTTGGGCAAGACACCTGACTGGTCGTAGTGGTTCACCCGAAAAACTCCCGGATGTTGCTCGTCTTCGCCCAGCATGATGGCAGGGTCGGAAGGGGAGGTGGAGTAGATTCGGCAGGAGCCTGAGGGGACAAACTTGGAGACCTGTGCAATGGTGTAGTAGGCCAAATTGCGCGTAACAGCGTCTCCGTCGATTGTAATAGCGCCCATGCAGAAGGGGCATCCGCCGTTGTCTGTATGCGGATTTGCCTCGGGGTCGGCAGCCAAGTTCCAGAGGACTACCGCACGGCTCCAGTTTCTCGGAACGTCGATAATCATTCGCTTCACCGTCTGTGCAATCTGTGACGAAGGATGGTTGTTGCGATCGACAATCATCTGCTCGGTGAAATAGACATCTTTGTCTGGACGGGCGGCATGCACCTGCCCCATTGCCGAGAGGTCGCCCATGTAGTGATGGAACGCCGAGCCAGCGACGTAGCGCGATGCTTCGCTGTCGGCAAGGATAGAGAGGGGATAGTCGGGACGGTCGCAGTTGTGGTCGAAGAGAATTATCTTCGTCTGTATGCCGTTTTGGGCAAACTGTGGCCCCAGATAGTCTCGGATGAAGAGTTTCTGGTCCTCGGGATCCCAAGGCATGCTGGGAGTGTTGCGGCTGTTGAGCGGCTCGTTCTGTACGGTTACGGCGCCGATGGTGATGCCATTCTGCTTCATCTCCTGAACGTATCTGACGAAGTAGTGGGCATAGACTTCGTAGCAGTCGCGACGAAGTTTGAAACCCCGCACATTGTATTCCTCCTTCATCCAAGCCGGAGCCGACCAAGGGGATGCCAGGATGGGAATGTCCGGACAGACGGAGAGGATCTCCTTCATCACCGGCACCACGTCTTTTAGATCCTGAGCAAGTGAAAAGTACTTCAGTTCAAGGTCTTTCTGCCCTTCGGGAATGTCATCATAGGAGAAGACGAAACTATTCATATCGGAGGCTCCCACTGTCAGTCGGAGGTAACTGATGCCCGCACCGCTCTCGTCGCGCGAGAAGAGTTGCCGGATGGTGTTTCGCCTTTCCGAGGCAGTCATCTTCATGAGTAGCTCGGCACTGCCTCCGGTCAGGGCAAAGCCGAAGCCTTCCATCTGCTGAAAGCGTTGGCTGTCATCGACAATGATAGGTGCCTGCCGCGAAAGCGACATCGGCTTGAACTCAGCATCTTTTTGCCTCTCTATCAAGGACTTTCCATCGGCCGTCGTTATCCAGGACTTTACCTGAGCCAGGACCTTCCCTCCCGATGCGCTCAGCATCAGGAACATGGTCATAGACATAATAGCGGTTTTCTTCATGAGCAAGTGAGACATTGATTAGTGAACAAACTTTTAATGAATGACATACAGGGCCTCGCCGAGGTAGGGGACATCGCAGGTGACAGTGATGATTCCGTCTGAGGATGGTACAGAGTCAAGTTTCCGGAATCGCAGGTCCGCAAACGAGAAGGCCTCTATGGTACTCTTCTTATTATTAGGAACAGGCACTCGCGCGCGAACGATGGGGTTCCGCGAGGGATTGTACAGATAGAGATAGACTCGCCGCCCACATCTCAGTGCCAAGGCTTCGCCGCCTTCCACTTGAGTTTCCACCTGCTCGAAACGGCCGCAAGATTCCTGCAGCATGAGGTCGGAAACCTTTCTGACTGCCTGGAAATAGGGTACCATGCCGCGATTGTCGAAATACTCCCACCACCAACTCATTGGCGTAATAGGGGTAGGAGAGAACAGGCCGTACCACAACCCTCGACGGAAGTCGGCATCCATCTCGTCGGCAAAGTCGTCGAAGTTCTTCGACCAATCCCACTCGCGGCTGTACTCGCCGATGACGTAAGGCTTGCCGAACATCTCTTCGTAGCGCAGGATTGTGGAGGGTATCACCGATGTGGCTCTGTAGATGTGCTTTTGGTTGACGTCCATCTCGTCGATACTGTTCAGGCCATCGAGGTCGCGATGGGAGATGGAGGTAGTGACGATGTGGCCAAAGGGGTCGAGTTCCTTTAGGTAATGGGCCATCTCCCGATGCCAGGTCACGATATCCGCGGCGGGAATGGGATTGTTGCTGTCGCGAAACTGGATGTTGTCAATCTCGTTGAAGAACTCCCAAGCTCCGATACTGGGACTATAGCCCCACCTTGCCACGATGTAGCGGAGTCGATTCTTGTAGCGCATCTTGGCCTGAGGCGAGACGAAGAAGTCGTGGTTCGTCGGAACGTCGCCAGGCCCCATGCAGAGCATCACCGCCAGTCCGAGCCGTTCGGCCAGAAAGATAGTATTATCCAGCTGTTCGATGGCGCTGGGGTTCATGTATTGGTCCGTTTCGGTGTAGCGGAAGTTGTTGAAATGACGCTGGCGGTCGATGGGGAAGTTCCACGAACACATCCAGATGCGCACAAAGTTTCCACCGTTCTGCGCAAACTTTTTCAACATGGCATCATAGCTGAAGCGCTCTCGCTGCTCGTGAAGTTGCTTGAAGAACTTTGAGTCGTCGCTTGTTCTAGACTCCCAACAGATGTTTTCGCCGACACCGCGAAAGAGGGTGCCATCGTCGTAGCGGAACGTCCAGTGGTCGTTGGGATGCAGAATGCCGTGCGAGGTGCTTTTTGCCCACCCGACCCTCAGCACTGCTTCGTCCGACTGGCTGGCCGTCTGTCCGCGCTCCGTATAGCAGAAATGGTATTTGTACTGCCCGCACTCCTGAGGCGTAAAGCGTGCTCCCCAGAGACTGGGCGAACCGCTCTGCCCGCTCTTGTAGAAACAGGGTACGACAATCTGCTTACCCGAAGGCGCAGTAAGAAACATGTCCAAGGCTGCTTCTTCTTGCAGCCATGGGTTAGACCAGTTTCCCGTCAGGGTCACTTCACATTCCACCAAGCCGTAGAGGGCTGCCTTGTCAGCAACCTTCACTTCGCCAATCTGAGCTCGGACTGCAAATGGTGCAGCCATGAGGAGCAGGGAGAGTAATAGTTTCATACGTTTTCCTGATCAATCGCTCATATTTTGCGCCGTCCCCCAAAGATATCTTGCGGAATGGGGATGGCAGTATGGCCGGGGATTCACCGAACCAAGAACTTCCGACGGTCGTAGATGTAAGTGCCGCGGGCAAGCCCATCCACCTGAGCGGGTGTAGCGCTGGCATAGACCAGCCTGCCATCGAGACGATAAACGGGGTGCAGGGCCTCATCATCAGTCTGTACTTCGTCCACCGCATCTTGGCTGTCGCCCACAGGGAACATCAACATCAGGGCAGGCAATCCGCTGGCAGTGTAGCTTTCCACACGCTCGTCGGAGGACGTCTTGCCAGTAAATTTCCCGTTCGAGATGCCGCGTTCAGCGTCGCGATTAGTCCAGCCACGCTCAATGTTGCGCTTCACATAGCTGAGGTAGCGCGTCTGTCCGCAGTCATAGGCCAGCATGTGGAGATACTGGGCAAAGATGGCACAATAGATACCCTGCTCGACACCAGTCTCGAGCGGAAGAATGTAGCCAGAGGACATCGTGGTGAAGACGTAGTCGGCTGCACGGCGAGCATTGGTAAGATACTTGGACTCACCCGTAATCTTGTAGAGCAGGCAACTGGCACCGATGTAGGTGGCTTGGTTGTAGAGGTGGTCCTTCCACTCGGGTCCGCCGCCATGAATGCCATCGGCCACTCGTCCGCTCTGCACAAGGGTCGTATTGGCCCAATCATAGACCTCGATAGCTTTCTCGAGATACCAGGCCTTGGTCTGCCGAGTCGGGTAGTCGCCGGTCGGTGACGAGCGGTCGTCGGGTACTATATTATATAAGGTACAGGCGGCGATGACGGTAGGGAAGTTGATGCAGGCCGAACGGAAGTCGCCGGGCTGATGTGCCTTGGGCTTGTCGATGGGTTGCCACTCCCAGAACATGCCGCCGCCATACTTGCCACTGAATCGGGCAGGGTCGGCATAGGAGCCGTCGTCGCCCACCTTCTTCGAACCGTACCACACCCGGCAGAAACTCTTCTCCGAATAGGCGAGATAGGCCGATGTTCCGAACACTTCGTAGGCTCGCGCCAATGCGCAAGTCCACCACATAATGTCGTCATAGACGAACCAGCCAGTGTTCGTATTGTTGTTGTCGAAGTCGAAGTTGCAGTACTGCGTCTTCTCGCCGCTGTAGATACGAGTGGCCTGAATGCGATACTTGGTGATGCGAGTGGCATCGTTCTCCTGCAGGGCACGGCGATAAGCATTCACAGCCATGTCGTAGTAGATGGCCTGACACCAGATGGCCGCTGCCCCACCCCATCGATCGACAGCACTGGGGCGGTCGGAATAGTCACGATAGATGTTCTTCTTCGTGTCGAGGAATACGCGGTTGAAGTCGTCGTAGGCCTTCCACTCGTCGGCATCAGTATAAGAAATGGTCTGCGCCGACAGGCAGCCGACGCAGGCCAAAGCTAAACCACAGAATAGGTTTCTCATCATTTCTTACGTTTCTTGGTTGCGCTCTTGAGGATGCTCTTCGGCACCTCGGAGGTGAATGAATAGGGTGCAGCCTCGGGAGTCGTTCCACGCTGGGTATTGGGCGAGGAGGCCATCGAGTAGTCCATCTTCATTCCACGCAGCAGGTCGGCATGGCGAACGTAGTTGCGGTCCCATTCCGAACCATCAATGGCGAGCCGCTGCACATAGCAGTTGGCATCGCTGTTTTGCGGTGCACTGATGACAACATCCTTGCCGGCAGGCAGATGGAGGGTAAGTTTGCGGAAGTAGGGGGCGCCCAGAACATACTCGCCCGAGCCTGGACAGACGGGGTAGAAGCCCATCGCCGTGAAGACGAACCAAGCGCTGGTCTGGCCGTTGTCCTCGTCGCCGCAGTAGCCGTCGAAGTTCGCATTGTACATCCGGTTCATCGTCTCGCGCAGCCAGTACTGCGACTTCCAAGGCTGACCGCTGTAGTTGTAGAGATAAATCATGTGTTGGATGGGCTGATTGCCATGGGCATAGTTGCCCATATTCATGATCTGCATCTCGCGAATTTCATGGATGACGCTGCCGTAGTAGCTCTCGTCGAAGACGGGAGGCAGGACAAAGACGGTGTCGAGCATGTGGTTGAAGGTGTCGTTTCCGCCCATGAGGTTGATGAGTCCCTGTACGTCATGGAAGACGCTCCAAGTGTAGTGCAGGCTGTTTCCCTCGGTGAAGGCGTCGCCCCACTTGAACGGATTGAAGTCGGGCACCCACTCGCCGTTCTCCAACTTGCCTCGCATCAGGTTGTGCTGGGGGTCGAAGAGGTTCTTGTAGTTCAGTGCTCGCTGGGCATAGACGGCAATCTCCTTCTCGGGCTTGCCGAGTGCCTGACCAAGTTTGTAGATGCTCCAGTCGTCAAAGGCATACTCAAGGGTGCGGGCTGCGCTCTCCTTGATTTTGTCGTAGGGCACATAGCCCAGCGTATTGTACTCCTGCCAGCAACGGCGTCCGCTGGCCGAGCGGTCCAGTTGCGCATTGGCTCCGTGAATGACGGCCTCCCAGAGCGTCTCGATGTCGTAGCCGCGGATGCCTTTCAGATAGGCGTCAGCCACGACGGAGGCCGAGTTGTTGCCCACCATGCAGTCGCGATGGCCGGGCGAACTCCATTCCGGCAGGAAGCCGCTCTCCTTGTAGGCGTTTGCCCAGCCTTCCTGCATCTTCTGGCTCATCTCGGGATAGACAAGGTTCACCAGAGGGAATAGGGCACGGAAGGTGTCCCAGAAACCAGTGTCTCCGAAGAGGTAGCCAGGCAGCACCTTGCCGTTGTAGGGGCTGTAGTGGATGGGCTTGCCCTGCGCATCTATCTCAAAGAGGCTGCGCGGAAAGAGCACCGAACGATAGAGGCAGCTGTAGAAGGTGCGCAGGCGGTCCACATCGCTCGAGTCGTCCACATCGATGCGCGAGAGTACCGTGTTCCACTCCTTCTGGCCGTCTTCAGCGAGCTGGTCGAAAGTCCTGTTGCCCAGTTCCTTCAGGTTCAGTTCGGCCTGTTCGGGGCTGATGAACGAACTGGCCACTTGCACGCAGACCCGCTCGCCGCGCTTCGTCGAGAAGCCGATGATGCCACCAGCATGCTTGCTGGTCACCTCGGAGACGTTCGCCTTGATGTTGCCTTCATCGACAGTGGCGGTGTAAGTGAAGGGACGGTCGAACTGAAGCACGAAATAGTTGCGGAAATCCTTGGTTACTCCGCCGCTGTTGCGCGTAGTGTAGCCCACGATCTTGCGCTCGGCGGGCAGCACCTTCACGTAGGAGCCACGATCGAAGGCATCCACGAGGATGTAGCTCTGCTTGCTCTCGGGGAAGGTGAAGCGGAACATGGCCGCACGGCTGGTCGGGGTAATCTCGGTGGTCACATCGTAGTCGGCCAGATACACCTTATAATAATACGGGCGCACGACCTCGGCCTTGTGCGA
This sequence comes from Bacteroidaceae bacterium, assembly GCA_024680695.1. Lineage (GTDB taxonomy): Bacteria > Bacteroidota > Bacteroidia > Bacteroidales > Bacteroidaceae > Physcousia. Next base: position 2,601 of record JAILBW010000134.1, on the reverse strand, counting down.
GAACCAGCTGGCGCGCTTGTCCTGATCGAAGACAGGCTCTGCACCCACCTGAGGCAGGATGCTGAACTGTCCGTAGTCGTTGATCCACGGACTGGGCTGGTGGGTCTGCTTGAAGCCGCGAATCTTGTCGGCATCGTAGGTGTAGGCCCATCCGTCGCCCATCTTGCCAGTCTGCGGTGTCCAGAAGTTCATGCCCCAGGGAAGGGCGATGGCAGGATAGGTGTTGCCGGTGGAGAGACTATGCTTGGAGAATGTACCCACCAAGGGGTTTACGTACTGCACTGGGTTGTCAATGGCCCTGGCAGCAAGGGTGGCCAAAAGTGCCACACAGAAGAATACTCTTTTCATAGAAAGAAATAGAAAGCCCCCTCTCCCATAGCGAGGGGGAGGAGGCTGTTAATCAATGGGTCGTTTACTTCAGTTCCTTAATCTTCACGTTCTTGAACCACACCTCGTCGCCATGATCCTGCAGGAGGATGCGGCCGTCGCGGTTGCCGAAGTTGGGCCAGTTCTTGTACTTGCTGTAGGCCACCAGTGCGTCCCACTCCTGCGTATTGCGCTCATACTCGACCATCTTCACCCCATTGAGCCAGTGCTCAACATGGTTGCCGCAGACGTAGACGAGCGCAGTGTTCCATGCAGTGATGTCGAAGGGTTTGTCCTCGGGTGCGGGAATGAGGTCGTAGAGGGAGGCCAGCTTGCGGTTGCCCTTCACACCCAGTTTGGCATCGGGGTGGCGCAGGTCGTCCAGAATCTGGAACTCGCAGCCGATGGCGCTACCCTCGCCCAGGTTCATGTCGGGGTCCACAAAATACTTGATGCCGCTGTTGGCACCTTCAGTAATCTTGAAGTCCACCTTCAGGATGAAGTTCTGGTAGTTGCTCTCAGTGACGATGTCGCCGCCGTTGCCGCTCTCGGCACCGTTGGCCTTCTCCACCTTGAGCACTCCGTCCTCGATGCGCCATCCGTGGTCGGGGAAGTTCTTAATCTTCGCTCCGCGCCACCCCTCGGTGGTCTTTCCGTCCCAGAGGAGTGCCCATCCGGCCTTGGTTTCTTGCTTCGAGAGCACATTGTCCTCGCCGCTGGTCTGGATGCTCAGCGCGGCTGCTACCTCGTCCTTTTCCTTCGAGGTGCACGAAGGAGTGACGGTTCCTACTATCATGGCTAACATCGCCATGCGGATAAATGTTGTCTTTTTCATCTTGATAATTTTGAGCTGTGAACTTTGAAGGCTTAGTCAATCTTATAGAAATCTTCCCATCCGCGGCGCGGAGGCATGCCGGAGAGCATGGCATTGGCGAAGGCGTTGTTGGTGAACTGCTTCGTGCGCGGGTCGAAGAAGAGCTGAGTGTTCAGTCGCTGTGCAATGACGCCGAGGCAGAACACCTGGCTCAGCACACCATTGATCTCGAAGGGCGAGCGCGTCTTCTCCGTTCCCTGGCAGGCACGCAGGAAGTTGACGTAGTGGTTGCTCGGGCTCTTGGGCACCTCGGGCAGCTTGCTGGCCATTTCCTTTGCCTTCTCCTCGGGAATGATTTTCAGTGTGCTGCCGTGGCTTCCGCCCTTGAAGATGAGGTCGCGGCTGTAGATGATCTTGCCCGGGTTGAGCTTCTCCTCCTTGTACACGCCCTGGTTCGTCGTGGGGATGCCGGCTGCAAGTTCGCTCTTTCCGTAGCCGGCGGGCAGTGGCGGCAGGTTCTCCACACCGTCGTACCAAGTGACGTCGCAGGGGGGCATGTTGCCGCGAGCGCCGAAGCGGAAGAGGATGGTGCTGCTGTAGGGATAGAAGAACTCATTGTGGCACTTCGAGTAGAGCAGGCTCACCTCGTAGGGCAGACCCAGGTTGAGGAACTCATGCACAGTGTCCAGGATGTGTGCACCCCAGTCGCCCAGTGCGCCCATACCGAAGTCGTACCAGCTACGCCAGTCGCCCTGGTGGAACTTTGCACTATAGTTGTGGTAGCGGACGCCGCCATGCCAGGTATCCCAGTCCATGCCTGTGGGGATGGGGTCGCCTTCGGGCATCTTGATCATGTCGGGGTCGTACTTGTGCCAGCGGCGGTCGTTGTTCATGTGGGCAGTCACGGCCGTAACGTCCTTGATGATGCCAGCCTCCATCCATGCCTTGAACTGGAAGTAGTTGGCCTCGGAGTGTCCCTGGTTGCCCACTTGCGTGGCAATCTGCGGGTTGCGCTTGGCCATCTCGATGAGCAGTTCGGCCTCTTGGAAGGTGCGCACCATGGGCTTCTCCAGATAGATGTGCTTTCCGTACTTCAACGCCATCATGGCTACGAAGAAATGGATGTGGTCGGGCACACTGGCAGCCACGGCATCGAAATGGTCGCCGTACTCCTCGAAGAGCTTACGGAAGTCGGTGAAACGCTTGGCATTGGGATACATACTGAGGGCCTTCTCACACTGTTTGCCCTGAATATCCACATCGCAGAGGGCCACGACATCCACCATGTTGGTCTTGGCAAACTCGTCGATGTTCTGCTGTCCGCGGTTACCGATGCCGATGTAGGCAATCTTCACTTTCTCGCTCTTGGCCTGCTTCGTCTCGCCTGAAGTCATTGCAAACACGCTGGCCGGATTCATGGA
>JAILBW010000130.1 GCA_024680695.1 Bacteroidaceae bacterium | reverse complement strand
CCCTATCTTCGTGGCATCGAGCCTGAGCAATGGCTTTCGCACCATACATTCTACAAGCACATCGGCCTCTACGCCTATCGCGCACCGGTGCTCCGCGCCATCACCGCCCTTCCTCCCGGCCGGCTCGAACAGGCCGAGTCGCTTGAGCAGCTGCGCTGGCTCGAGAATGGTTTTGTCATTCGCGTAGGCCTCACCGATGTCGAGACCATCGGCATTGACACACCCGAAGACCTTGCCCGGGCCGAACAATTTGCCAGCCTCACTGAGACTTTGAACCCTTGAACCCTTGAACTTGAACCCTTGAACTCTTTTTAACATGAAACAGATTTCCTTCTTTCTGCTCAGCGCATTTGTGCTGACCTGCTTCTGCTCCTGCGGCGGAGACGGCAATAAGCCCATCTGTGGCGACGATTACTATGTGTGTGCCTACGTCTGGCCCTCCTGTCACGACGACTCGCTCGGACACAAATACCTCTGGCCGCAGGGCGATGGCGAATGGGAGGTCATCAAGCAAGGCAACCCCCGCTTCCCCGGTCACTACCAGCCGCGGCAACCGCTTTGGGGATACGAACACGATGACGACCCCAAGGTGGTGGAGAAGTGGATCGACACAGCCCTGAAGTATGGTGTGAACACCTTCGTCTACGACTGGTACTGGTTCATGAACTATCCCTATCTGGAGGGTGCGCTCGACGACGGCTTCCTTGGCGCCTCGAATAACGAGAAGATGAACTTCTACATTATGTGGGCCAACCACCAGGTGAAGAAGAACTACTGGAACTACCACCTCCACGGCGACGATACGTCCATCCTCTTCGACCCGAAGGTGGACATGGCGCAGTTCAAGACCATCGTGGCGCGGGTCATCAAGCAGTACTTCAAGCGGAAGAACTACGTGAAGATCGACGGCTGCCCCGTATTCGGCATCTTCGACATGAACCAGTTCGTCCAGAGTTTCGGCACCCTCGACGAGGCCGCCAAGGCCATGGACTATTTCCGCGACGAGGTGCGCAAGGCTGGCTTCCCAGGGCTCCACATTCAGCAGAACAACGGCGGCGGCAGCTTCCTGTCTCAGGAAACCATCGCCTCCCAGCAGGAGCGCATCGACAAGCTGGGCATCAACAGCCACGCCTTCTACAACATGGGCGGCTTCACTCCCGACTATCTCACCTACGGAGCCAACGCCATCCAGATTCGCGAGCAGTGGGAGAAGGCCTACAGCATCCCCGTCTTTCCCACCGTCTCCATCGGCTGGGACGACACACCCCGCTTCCCGGCAAAGGGCGAGAACGACATCACTCGCTTCCACCAGACTCCGCGCGCCTTCGAGTCCTTCCTCGAGGTGGCCAAGCAGTATGTCGATGCGCACCCCCAGCAGCCCCCGTTCATCATGATAAATGCCTGGAACGAGTGGGTCGAGGGAAGCTATCTGCTGCCCGACCGCTACTTCGGCTACGGCTATCTGGAGGCCGTCCAGCACGTCTTCCGTCGGGCAGAAGAGTAGAGCGCCAGAGCGACATTCACTATACTCATTATACTAAATGCAAAATGCAAAATTTTGCATTTTGCATTTTGCATTTGGAAAATTTTCCAGTGCAATGCCCTCCATGCGCCGTTATCCCACGATCGCTGCCCGGCAGAGCGGAGTCCTTTGTCGATTTTGTGCGATGAAAGCCCAATAAATCCTTACATGATATTTTCCTACTTTGCAGACAAAGTGAAGCAGGCTTCGGAGGAACGTGTTGCGGGAGCTCCTACAACACGTTGTTCCGACCTCCACGACGTGTTCTTCTGCCGTCAGAATCGTGTATTTTCGACCGACATGCCGTTTAGCCTAAAAAAACGCCGCATTTTGTATGACTGATTATCAAGCGATTGATGTTTCTTAGCCGCCATTAGTGGGCAAAAAAACGCCCAAAACTGCCCTTTTTCGCCCCATTTTGGATGTCTCCTTCCAAGACTTATTCTGCTGAGTTGTGACGAAATGTTTACATGAAGATTCGGGCGGCAGTGGGCTCTGCCGCTTCTGCTTTTTGCGCAGAAACAATGAACCAAATTGTCAGAAGACGGGGCGAATGTCATCGATGCGTTGGTGCTGTTGGAGAGGGCAATACCTTCAAGGTGCCGCTACCCCCACATCCAGCGCAGGGCGACGAGTAGTACGCTGGCCACCTCGACCAACAGCGACAGGCGTAGGCTGACGGTGAGGTCGTTACGTCCGAGCGGTCGCGGATTGTCACCGATGTATGGTTTGGGTACGGACTGGCCGAAGTAGTCGTGCGTCCCGCCGAAACGGCAGTCGAGAATGGCGGCCAAGGCAGCCTCGGGCCAGCCGCTGTTGGGCGATGCATGCCGGGGACCATAGCGGATGAGGAAGCGGAAGTAGCCTCTCCTCCGTTGGGGAGGGGCTTCCTGTTGCTCGAGTTCGGCTTGCTGCCTGCTGCCGCAGGGGCGCCGGGATGCATGATTTGCGACTGGGAATAGTGAGCCGAGGAGTATCATGAGCAGGGCGGTGAGGCGGGCAGGCAGGTAGTTCGCTGCGTCGTCGATGCGTGCCGCCCAGCAGCCAAAGCGTCGGTAGCGTTCCGTGCG
>JAILBW010000115.1 GCA_024680695.1 Bacteroidaceae bacterium | reverse complement strand
ACGTCGAGAACGTCTGGGTGACGGGTAAGGTATCCGCTACAGGCTACTGCGGTGGCATGTTCGGCAACATCGGCGGCGAGAGCCACATCCTCAACTGCTACGCCAACGTCGAGGTGAACGGCTCGGGCGACCTCACCGGCGGCATCATCGGCCGAGTGCGCGGTCTTGTCGACATGGTTCAGGTCTATGCCGCCGGCTCCATCAACCGCGGCGGCGGCATCATCGGCGGCGGCCAGCAGGACGCTACGCCTCTGGGCTCCTACAAGCATGTTGCCGTTTGGAACAATACGGAGAACAACTTCGGTCCCACGCGCGCCAACGAAGACCTGCGCCAGATCATCTACTACGACGGCACCAACTTCGCCGACCTGCAGAGCCAGGTGGTGGCATGGGACAACCAGGTATGGTTCTGCGACATGGCCGAGGGCAGCTATCCCGTCCTGAAGGCCTTCACCACAGGCCTCGAGATGGTGCAAGGGTTCAAGGGTCCAAAGACTCAAGACATCTACGACCTCAGCGGCCGCCGCGTCGAGAAGGCAACGAAGGGCCTCTACATCGTGAGCGGAAAGAAGATGCTTGTTAAGTAAGCACCGGAAACACAACGACATGTAACGACACGTTAGATATGAAACGACACACGATTCTGACACTCATCCTCTGCGCCATGGCCTCGGCCGCCATGGCACAGAGCTTTACGGTGTTCGAGAACGGCAAGAGCCACGGCTTCAACGACAAAGACGTCGACAGCATTGTCTTCAGCGCCAAGCAGGCACCTGCCGCCACTACCGAACCGCGTAAGATCAACGGACGCTGGTGCTCGCTGGGCACCTCCATCTCGTGGCTCAACGACCAGACGGCCTCCTACCCCATCACCAAGGGATACCAGACCCGCGTACTGGAGAAGCTCGCCTTCACGAACTTCAACAACAAGGCCGTCAATGGTGGCATGATCGCCTCAGCCGTCTCTGCCGTCATCTATGCCGACTACTACACCATCGAACACGGCATTAACGACTGGGGGCACTCCACGCCCGTAGGCACCATTCAGGACTACATCAACAACACGAAGAACGGCACGTTTGCAGCCAACTACCGGCAGGTCATCGACCGCATCTTCACACGCAACCCCAAGGCGCGCGTCATCCTATGCACCCCCCGAAAGGCTTACGGCTTCAACGGCTACCTGCCCGACCACTGGTACGATGCCAAGAACGGCATCTACCTGCAGGAATACGCCGACATGGTGCGAGCCATCGCCGCCTACGAGTCGTTCCCTGTGGCCGACTTCTTTGCCGAAGCCGGCGGACAGCGCCAGCTCGACAACTGGAGCTACGACACTGCCCTGCACCCCAACGACGAGGGAATGCAGATTATGGCCAACATCCTCATCCAAGCCTTCGAAAAGATTCTGGGTGAGTGAGCGCAGAGACGAAAGCTCGCTTTCAGTCTATGCCGAACGGGAAGAAACTCGAGCAACGCTCAAGATTCTGGGTGAGTGAGCACAGAGCTATGCCCAGCCTGACAAGAACTGAGGAGCCGGTGGAGCAATCCATCGGCTCCTTACATTATTATTAACTGCTGTCCGGGGAAAAAGAAGGTGCGGCAGAACACACAATTCGTTTTTCAGCCTGATTCAATATCCATTTGCAAAATGCAAAATGCAAAATGCAAAATTTGCGGTTGACGAAGGAAGAGAAGTCACCTCGAAGGAAACAAAGAGGAGGCGGATCAATTGTCAATGGAAGCAGGAGCTGGTGCGACAGCAAGCAGGAGCCGGTGCAGCAGCAAGCAGGAGCATTCCCTTGCTTTAGCCATTTCACTTTTCAACTTACCCCTTCAATCAAATGATTTGAACTGTTTTGAATGATTTCTCGCCGAGGGTGGCTAAAGAAAAGGCTGAAACGCTTGATTATTCCGTCCGATTGTGTTATTTTTGCAGGCGGAAACTATAAAATAGGAGGAAAATGAAACTGAAGATTGCAGTCTTGGCCGGCGACGGAATCGGTCCCGAGATAATGGAGCAGGGTGTGGCAGTGCTTAGTGCAGTTGCACGCAAGTATGGGCACGAAGTGACTTACAAGGAGGCGCTGTGCGGCGCCCATGCCATCGACGAGGTGGGTGATCCCTTCCCCGAAGAGACGTTTCAGACGTGCCTCTGGGCCGACGCAGTGCTCTTCGCCAGCGTGGGCGACCCGAAATACGACAACGACCCTACGGCCAAGGTGCGCCCCGAGCAGGGACTGCTGGCCATGCGGAAAAATCTGGGCCTCTATGCAAACATCCGCCCTGTGGAGACCTTCGATTGCCTCGTACATAAATCGCCGCTCAAGGACGAACTGGTGCGCGGCGCCGACTTCATCTGCATCCGCGAACTGACGGGTGGAATGTACTTCGGCGAGAAGAAGGAGGGCACCGAGGAGGCCTACGACACCAACTACTACTCGCGCCCCGAGGTGGAGCGCATCCTGCGCGTCGCCTATCAGTATGCCCGCCAGCGCCGCCGCCACCTGACGGTGGTCGACAAGGCCAACGTACTGGCATCGAGTCGTCTGTGGCGCAAGGTGGCTCAGGAGATGATGGCCGAGTATCCCGATGTCGAGACGGACTTCATGTATGTCGATAACGCCGCAATGCGCATGATTCAGGATCCACGCTTCTTCGACGTAATGGTCACGGAGAACACCTTCGGCGATATCCTCACCGACGAGGGTTCGTGCATCACAGGCTCGATGGGCCTCCTGCCCAGTGCTTCTACGGGCAGCAGCACTCCCGTCTTCGAACCCATCCATGGTTCGTGGCCGCAGGGCAAGGGTCTCAATATTGCCAACCCGTTGGCGCAGATTCTCTCCGTGGCAATGCTCTTCGAGTACTTCGAACTGAAGGACGAAGGTGCACTGGTGCGCGAAGCTGTCAAAGCCAGCCTCGACGCCAATGTGCGGACGCCTGAGATTCAGGTGGAAGGCGCACCGCACTACGGAACCCGCGAGGTAGGACAATGGATTGTGAAGTACATCGAGGAGAAATGAGGCTTCGCGCTGCCATCCTCGGCGCATTGCTCGGCGCAGTAGCTGCCGTGTGGGCCGACGACGAATACGAAAGCGGTTTCCTGACCGCACCGCTCAATCGCAGCATTGCCCGGGCGATGGAATACGAAACACCCGGTGACGGCGATACGCTGCAGTATGGGCGCGAAGTGACGCGATATGCCAGTGCGCCTCAGTTCGGAGGCTTTATCGTTGGGCAGTACAGCTACAGCGATCAGGCGGGACAGCACGGAGGCGATGGATTCAATGCCCACTACGCCCGCGCCTACGTCTCGGGCACTCTCCTGCGCGACTTCAGGTATCGGCTGCAGATGGAGTTTCGAGGTTCGCCCGCAATGCGCGACTACTTCATTGAGTGGAGCCATTGGACGGAGTTCTCCGCAAAGGTGGGGCAGTTTAAGGTGCCCTTCACCTTCGACAGTCCATTGAATCCCTGGGATGTGGGGCTGGGCGGCTATTCACTTGCCACTCGCCATCTGGTGGGCTATAACGACTATAGCGGAGCGCCGAATACGAATGGGCGCGACCAAGGCCTGCTCTTTCAGGGCAACCTGCTGCCTGTGGGCACTGCCCGTCGCTGCCTCATCCACTACGAAGCCGGCATCTTCAACGGCAACGGGATAAATCGTGCCGACAACAACCGCAAGAAAGACTGGATAGGAAACATCCAGCTACGCCCCATCGACGGCCTGCGCATCGGACTGTTCGGCTGGCGAGGCACCTACACACAGAGCGGCATCGACGTAAGACGCAACCGCTGGGCGCTGGGTGCCACCTACGAGAAAGAGGGGTGGACGGCGCGGGCCGAATACATCCACCACACTGGCCACCGTCTGTCGGACTACGATGCAACCACTCGGACATGGAGCGGCAACGCCGAGGCCGACGGATGGTATGCCCTGCTGGGTGTGCCTGTGACTCGGTGGTTTACGTCCTTCCTGCGCTACGATACGTATCGCGACGATGGCCGCTGGAGCAATCGGACGAATGCCTATAGCCTCTGTCCCAACTTCCGACTCCACAAGAACCTGCTGTTCCAACTGCAGTACAACCATATCGACGACCAATCTGCCACCGCTGGCGACCGCCACTACAACGAGTTCTGGGCACAGGCCTACATCCGCTTTTGAGAAGGATTTAAGAAGGGGAGGTTCACCCTTTACTATGGCCTGTCGTTCCTTCTCTTTCAAATGAGCCCACCTTATCTGCCAGGCAAATTTTGCATTTTGCATTTTGCATTTGACTTTTTTCACACTCGACTCTGCCGCTACTGCCCGATTGCGGGCATTCTTGGACAAGCCAAGCGCCGCAAGCGGAAGAATGCTGCCTTCGCTGACTTCATCTTCCTCGGTCACGGCTCGGCTGTCGTCGAGCAAGCTCGGCCGGCTCTCACTGCGCCATCGGCTGGAAAAAGTCGGGCAAGTTTATCATTTCTCTCATTTCATTTTGCACTTTACACTAATTGTTGTACCTTTGCAGGCGTTATCAGGGGTGCCCGCCACTTCGGTGCGGCTGAGAACATACCCTAATGATCTGAACCGGGCAATGCCGGCGTAGAGAGTATGAACAATTTTAAATCTAAAAAGGTATGACGAAAAGATTCGTGGTGTGCGCCGCACTCATGGCAAGTGCGGCCGGATGTGTGTATGGACAGCAACGGACGGAGTCGTCCCAGTGGACGGACGACTCGCTGGCCTATGACAAGGCGCTGGACGAACTGACGGTGAAGGCGGTTCGGGCTCCGAAGGATGCGCCATTTGCCGTGAGTAATGTGGACTACAAGACGTTGCAGACCTTCAGCCGCACGGGGCAGGAACTGCCTTTCCTCTTTGCCCGCACGCCAGGTGTGGTGGCCTGGAGCGAGAACGGACTGGGCACTGGAACCACCTATATGCGCATTCGTGGCGCAGCAGGCAGCCGCATCAATGTGACGCTGGACGGCGTTTCGCTGAACTCGCCCGAGGACCAGAGCGTCTTCTGGGCCAATATGAATTCCTATGCATCCCTGCTCTCCAGTGTGCAGATTCAGCGCGGAGTGGGTACTTCGACAAATGGCGACGGTGCCTTCGGCGGTACGGTGGCCCTGCAGACAAAGTCTCCCAATCCCTCCCCCTCGCTGGAGTTGACGGTCTCGGGCGGCTCGTACAACACTTGGAACTTCGGCGGTTCGTTCTCCTCGGGCATGCTGAAGGACCATCTTATCTTCGACGGTGCCTATCACGGTACGCGGACTGATGGTTTCATCCACGGCACAGACGGCAAGAGCGGCAGTTACTACGGCGGCCTTACCTATATTAATAATGTAGGCACGCTGAAGTTGAGCTACAAGAACATCGGCAACTATGAGCAGACGGGGCAAGCCTGGAACGGAGTGTGTCCGGGCGACGGCGAGTACAGCATGAACTCCTACGACGGCGTGAAGACCTACAAGGACCTCTACAAGATGGGGCTCGGCCGCTACAACGACCTTTACGAAAGCTTCACACCCGACTGGGCAGGCGGATGGACCATCGGTCGCCATCAGTTGAAGGACGGCTCGCTCTTCCCCGGAGCGACGGACAACTTCTGGCAGAACCACAACCTGCTGAACCTCTCGTGGCGCATCGACAGCCGATGGACCACCAGCGGCACGCTGCACTACACCCGCGGCCACGGCTACTACGACGATTTCCGCCTCCAGAACAAGCCCAAGAAGTTCGGTGTGCCCGAGACATTGTCCGACGGCTCGACGCTTGGCAAGGCCGACTACATCCGTCGCAAGGGTTTGGTGCAGGACTGCTACGGAATGGTGTGGAACGTCAACTACAAGGACGACAAGTGGGACGTCATCGGTGGTGCATCGATGCAGAACTTCGAGGCCAACCACTACGGCTACCTCCTTTACACCAGCAACAACCAGCTGGAGGCCGACCTCTTTACCGACAAGGGCCGCTACCACTACTATGACAACGATGCCTCCAAGGCCGACGGACAGATTTTCGTGAAGGGAATGTACCACATCACGAAGTCGTGGGATGCCTTTGCCGATGTGCAGTACCGCCATGTGGGATTCATGACGAACGGCGACCACGACTCGTTCTACCGGCTGCCCGACGGCACCTATTCGGCCAATCTCATGAACATCAAGCATCAGTACGACTTCGTGAACCCGAAGGCGGGCATCTCCTTCCACCAGAACGGCCACTCGGCCTACCTCTCCTACGCCATGAGCCATCGTGAGCCGGAGCGCAACAACTTCACGGACAACGGTTCCTATCCTGCTCCGAAGGCCGAGAGCCTGCACGACGTGGAGGCCGGCTATGAGTTTGCGGGGCACGGCTGGCATGTCGGCGCAGGACTCTATGCCATGCTGTATCACAATCAGTTCGTGCAGACAGGACTGAAGAGCGACCTCGGCGAGAACCTGACCACCAACGTCAAGGAGAGCAACCGTCTGGGCTTGGAACTTTCGGCCGGAGCGGCCGTGACGAAGTGGTTTTCCCTGGAGGCCAACGCCGCACTGAGCCGCAACCGCATCACCAACTTCGACGAGATGGTGGAGACGTACGACGGATCGTGGAACGAACTGGCACCCACCGCTGTCCATTACGACAACTCGACACTGGCCTTCTCGCCATCGGCTGTGCTCAATGGCTTTGCCGACTTCCATGTGGGCGCCTTCTCGGCCACCTGGCATACGGGCTATGTTTCACGTCAGTATCTGGACAATACGGAGAACAGGGACCGCTCGCTGCCTGCCTTTACGCGCACCGACATCCATCTGTCCTACGACTGGAGCGTCGCTCCCCGAGGGCTGAAGCATTTACTCTTCGGCCTCGACTTCGGCAACATCTTCAATGCCCGCTATGCCTCCAGCGGATGGGTGTACAGCGCCATCGTGGGCAACACCTATCCGGAGACGAATCGCTACTACCAGATTGGCTATGTGCCGATGTCTGGGTTCACCATAATGGGAAACGTGACACTGAGGTTCTGATTCCTCGTTGCAAACAGAAATGAACTTTCTTTTAAACCATTGGCTCGACATCACCACCACTATCCTCGGCCTTGCCTACATCCTGCTGGAATATAAGGCAAGTGTCTGGCTGTGGGCAGCGGGCTTTGCCATGCAGAGCCTGGGCATCGCGCTGTATTATCAGAAGGGACTCTATGCCGACTGCGGCATGGAGTTCTACTATCTGACCATGACCGTTTATGGATTCATCAGTTGGACACGCAAGACCTCAGCGAAAGTGGATTCCGATCCAGCCTTGAGCGGGAATGCGAGTGAGAACTTGGCCATCCGGCATTTCCCGCTGCGTCTGGCCGCATTGTGGACGGGCATCACCCTCTGCGCCTGGGCCTTGCTCTATGTGCTTCTGCTCACCTGCACCAATTCGAGTGTGCCATTGGCCGACAGTTTCACCACAGCGCTATCCTTCGTCGGCATCTGGGCCTTAGCGCGCAAGTATCTGGAACATTGGCTGATATGGATTGTGGTGGATATAGTCACCTGCGGCCTCTACTTCTATAAAGACATCCCATTCAAAGCCTCGCTCTATGCGCTGTATGTGGTAATCGCCATCTTTGGCTACCGTCGCTGGCGAAGAATGCTGTAAATATTTCGTCACTTCGCCCCAAAGTACGACTGGAAGGAGTGTGCCCAAAATGGGGCGAAAAAGGCTGGTTTTGGCCCCATTTTGGGTACTTTCAGTACACCAAGAAGTTACAAACGCTTGATTTTCAATATTGCAAAATTCTACGTTTTTTGAGGCCAAACGTCCCATCGGTCAATTCTGCGCGATCCTGGAGCAATTACGACGCTTCGCGAGGGTCGGAAGAACACGTTGCAAGTGCCTCTGCGGCGCTTTCCTCCGCCCCCTACTGCACTTTGTTCGCAAACCAGCAAAGTTTCATGTAAGGATTATTTGCTATTACATTACTTTCCATCCCCTCCGTTGCACATTTCCTCCAACTGTTCCCTGTATTGCAATCTGCAAAGCAGGGCAGATGCCGAACCATTATTACATGGTTCGATACAGGAAGTGACAGCGGAGGATGAAGTGTAATTAGTTTGCCCTCACCCTTTGACACAAAGAAACTTAGGGTATTCTTGCTGCAGTTTTTGCGTTATCTGGCACAAATCAATCAACGCTCTTTGTAAATGCTGATCTCACCACTGCCGTAGCAGATGCGGGCGTCGGCGTCGTAGATGCAGCCGAACTGTCCGGGAGCGATGCCCTGAATGGGAGCGTCGGAGTGTATGTGGTAGCCTTCGTCGTCGAGTGTAAGCAGGCCCGGCATGAAGTGGTCAACGTGGCGCACCTTGAACTGAATAGGTTGCCGGACGGGAGCCTGCCACGGATTGGCAGTGATGAAATGAAGGTCGGCAAGGCGGAAGTCGTGGCCATACTGGAGCTGTGTATCCCAGCCGTGGGCCACGAAGATGATGTTCTTCCGAATGTTTTTCTTCACGACGAACCAAGGTCCGCCGCCCAGGCCGAGTCCTTTCCGCTGCCCGATGGTGTGGAACCAGTAGCCGCGATGCGTACCGACCGTCTTGCCCGTCTCGATGTCGATGACCTTACCCTCCTTCTCGCCCATGAATCGACGCACGAAATCGTTGTAGTTTATCTTTCCCAGAAAGCAAATGCCCTGACTGTCTTTGCGTCGGGCGCTGGGGAGCCGGGCGTCGAGGGCAATCTGACGCACCTCCTCCTTCATGAGCGGACCGAGCGGGAAGCGGGTGTGGCTCAACTGGGCGTAGGAGAGTTGTGCAAGAAAGTCTGTCTGGTCCTTCACCGGATCGACAGCAGTGCCGAGCCACATCATTCCGTCCCGCTCGATGTTCGTAGCGTAGTGGCCTGTGGCAACGAAGTCGTATTGGTGGCCAATACGCTCCTCGAAAGCACCGAACTTGATGAGGCTGTTGCACATTACGTCGGGGTTTGGCGTCAGTCCCTGCTTGACGCGCTCGATGGCGTAGCCCACCACTCGGTCCCAGTATTCCTGCTGCAGGTCGGTGACCTCGAGGTGCAGGCCGTACATTCGGGCCGTGGCTTGCGACAACTCGATGTCCTCATCGGCGGTGCACGACGAATCCTCACCCTCCATGCCGATGCGGATGTAGTGCAGGTCGGGCCGGTAGCCCTGCTCGCACAAGAGGTGGGTGACCACAGCGCTGTCCACGCCACCGGAGATGAGTACTGCGCAATTCATTCCTTTGTACATTAGAATATTACTCCCCTTTGCCTGCTTGGATAGGAAGCATCCAGCTCTGCACTTGCTTCATTCGACGTTTCATGGGACAAAAGTGTAGTGTCGCCAACCGTCGAACGTAGCGAGCGCGAAACTGATGGTATCGCCGACGTTGTACCCCTCTATGTGCTTGATGTAGATGCTGGCATAGACGTTTTGGGTGTAGGAAGTCGGGTCACTGTTTTGGTCATGATGGAGGCTCAGATAGATGTGCTTCGGCGCAATACTGTCGATGGCATAGCCCCAACATTGCCGTCCGCCCTGTGTGAGCGGTGCCAGCTGCATATTGATGTATTCGCCAGCCTGCCATGCACTGAGCAGCGTGACAGGGTCGTGGCGTACAATGGCCGTCGAGTCGCGCAGGACGGCGACGCCCAGCAATTGGTAGATGGTAGCGCGCGAGCCTTCGGGCACATAGCCACACACCGAGCGATATACGACGCTTGTGTCGTAACCCTCCAGAGTGTTCATAATCTGGTACGTTTGTGCCTGATCGTTCGTAAACTCGAAGAGCACCCCCTCGCTGTTGCTGTGTACATCCACGAACTCGGTGATGATGCTCGGATAGGTATCCTCATCGTCCTTGCAGGCCGTGAACTGCAGTGCCAGCAGGATGAGCAATATGCCCGTTCGTCGTGTCATTGTCATTTAATTGATAAGGTCGTTACAGACTACCGAGTTCCTTGCGTATTGCGATG
Organism: Bacteroidaceae bacterium; assembly: GCA_024680695.1. Classification (GTDB taxonomy): domain Bacteria; phylum Bacteroidota; class Bacteroidia; order Bacteroidales; family Bacteroidaceae; genus Physcousia. Next base: position 11,291 of record JAILBW010000115.1, on the reverse strand, counting down.
AGTTCGTCGCGGACGGACTGCAGGCGGTCGAGCATCTCGGAGGTATTGACCGCACCCTGCCTGTTCTTCGTCAGTGCCTCTCGCGCTGCGGCAATCTTCATGCCGCGCACCTTGAGCAAGTTGTAGACAAGTCGAATCTGGTCGATGTCCTCCTTGCAGTATTGGCGCACATTGCGACCGCTCTTGCGTGGAGCGATTACCTGGGGAAACTCCTTCTCCCAATAGCGCAGCACCGACTCGGCCACGTCAAACTGGGCTGCAACCTCGCTTATCGAGTAATACTTCTTTAGGGTTTTGTGCATGTTCAGAGCAATTATGTATTTAACCGATTTCTGCGTTTATCAATTGACCTATATAGGTTTTTCGTCCCGAAAAACACCATTCCTCGGCTTTTTCTTTGCAAAAGTACGCAAAACAAATTATCTTTGCAAGCTCAAAAGCAATTAATCGCAGAATTCGGCAAATTGTAAATCATAAAATCAGTAAACATACATGATGACAGCAAATGAAATTCGCGACTCGTTCAAGAAATTCTTCGAGTCGAAAGGACACCTAATCGTACCATCGGCCCCGATGGTCATCAAAGACGATCCGACGCTGATGTTCACCAACGCCGGTATGAACCAGTTTAAGGATATCATTCTGGGCAATGCTACGCCCAAGAGCCGCCGGCAGGCCGACACACAGAAGTGCCTGCGCGTCAGTGGCAAGCACAACGACCTGGAGGAGGTGGGTCACGATACGTACCACCATACAATGTTCGAGATGCTCGGCAACTGGTCGTTCGGCGACTACTTCAAGCGCGAAGCCATCACCTGGGCTTGGGAGTATCTGGTGGACGTATTGAAACTCAATCCCAAGGACCTCTATGCCACCGTCTTCGAAGGTTCGCCCTCTGAGGGACTGGCTCGCGACGACGAGGCTGCGGCCATCTGGGAGCTGTTCCTGCCCAAAGATCACATCATCAACGGCAACAAGCACGACAACTTCTGGGAGATGGGCGACACAGGACCCTGCGGCCCCTGCTCAGAGATCCACATCGACAGCCGCTCGGACGAGGAGAAAGCAAAGGTGCCCGGTGCAGAGATGGTGAACAAGGACCATCCGCAGGTCATCGAGATATGGAACCTGGTGTTCATGCAATACAACCGCAAGGCCGACCATAGCCTGGAGCCCCTGCCAGCCAAAGTTATCGATACGGGAATGGGATTCGAGCGCTTGGTGCGCACGATGCAGGGCAAGACGAGCAACTACGACACCGATGTCTTCCAGCCACTCATCCAGACAATGGCCGCAAAGGCCGGAGTGAAGTATGGCGAGAACGCTCAGACTGACATTGCCATCCGCGTTGTGGTGGACCATCTGCGGGCCATTGCCTTCAGCATCGCCGACGGGCAGCTGCCGAGCAATGCCAAGGCAGGCTACGTAATACGCCGCATCCTGCGCCGAGCCGTCCGCTATGGCTATACGTTCCTCGGACAGAAACAGGCCTTCATCTACACTTTGGTACCCACTCTGGTGCAGGAGATGGGCGAGGCCTTCCCCGAGATTGCAGCACAGAAGGAACTCATCATGAAGGTGATGAAGGAGGAGGAGGATAGTTTCCTGCGCACCTTGGATACAGGTATCCGCCTGCTCAGTGGGGTGATGGAGGAAACCAAGCGTGCGGGCAAGACCAAGATTGCCGGCACGGAGGCCTTCACGCTTTTCGACACCTTCGGCTTCCCGCTCGACCTGACGCAGCTCATCTGTCGCGAGAACGGCCTGACAGTCGATGAAGCCGGTTTCCAAACCGAAATGGAGAAGCAGAAAGCCCGTGCCCGCAATGCCGCCCAGAAGGAGATGGGCGACTGGCACATTCTGCGCGAAGGAGAGAGCCGGTTTGTCGGCTACGACGATACGGAATACACCTGCCACATATTGAAATACCGCGAGGTGAAGCAGAAGAAGGGCGTAGTCTATGAGGTAATACTGGATGTAACGCCGTTCTATGGCGAGATGGGTGGCGAAGTGGGCGACCAAGGCGACCTCATCAATGGCGAGGAGACCATTCATGTATTGGACACCAAGAAGGAAGCCGGCGTGGCAGTACACATCGTGGACCGCATCCCGACGAATCCCGAGGCCGAGTTCATGGCCTGCGTCGATGTCGAGAAGCGTCGTGCCATCGAGGCCAACCACACCTGCACTCACCTGCTCGACGAAGCTCTCCGCGAAGTGCTGGGCAACCATGTTGAGCAGAAAGGTTCGCTCGTGACGGCCGACGGACTGCGCTTCGACTTCTCACATTTCGAGAAGGTTACCCCCGAACAGTTGCGTCAGGTGGAGCACATCGTGAACGACCGCATTCGCCAAGACCTTCCTCTGCAAGAATACCGCGACCTGCCGCTCGAAGAGGCACGGAAACTCGGCGCCATTGCCCTCTTCGGTGAGAAGTACGGCGACCGAGTGCGCGTTGTGCAGTTTGGCAACAGTGTGGAATTCTGCGGTGGATGCCATGCCAAATCCACTGGGTGTCTGGGGATGGTGCGCATCGTGAGCGAGAGCAGCATCGCCGCCGGCGTACGTCGAATCGAAGCCATCACCGGCGGTAAGGTGGAGGAGATGATGGACCACATGCAGGATATGATGACGAACCTGAAGGCCCTGCTCAACAATGCCCCCGACCTTGTCAGCACCATCAAGAAGGCAATCGACGACAATGGCGAACTTCGTCGTCAGGTGGATGAATTCAAGGCACAACAGGCCCAGCAGTTCAAGAAAATCATGATAGACCACGCTCGCGAAGTGAACGGCGTGAAGGTGATTACTGGTATAGCACCCCTCAATGCTCAGAATGCCAAAGACCTGGCCTTCCAACTCCGCACCCAGTTCCCCGAGCATCTGCTGATGGTCATCGGTGGCAGTGCCGACGGCAAGCCGTCGCTGACGGTGGCCTTCTCAGACGACTTGGTGGCCGAAGGAAAGAACGCCGGTCAAATCGTGCGCGAAGCTGCCCGCTTGATTCAGGGCGGCGGCGGCGGACAGGCTCACTTCGCCACTGCAGGCGGCAAGAATGTGGATGGCCTGAAGGAGGCTGTCGATCGCGTTGTCGAATTGGCTACGGCCTGATGAACATGAATAGAAAGAGACTCAAATAAATCCGTAAATCGGTAAAACTGTAAAACTGAAAATCGGTAAATCTGTAATTGAAATGAAGAAAGGAATCTTTTTGGCCCTGCTGGCAATCGCTGTTGCTGCAGTGGTCTATTGCTTCGCCACTCAGAAGTGCGGAGCAAAGTATCAGTCTGTAAAGGGAGACCCCATGCAGACTCGCATCTACACCCTCGACAACGGACTGAAGGTGTACCTCTCAGTGAATCGCGAGAAGCCCCGCATCCAGACCTACATCGCAGTGCGCACTGGTTCGAAGAACGACCCCGCCGAGACTACCGGCCTGGCTCACTATCTGGAGCACCTGATGTTCAAGGGCACCCAGCAGTTTGGCACCAACGACTACGAAGCCGAGAAGCCCCTGCTCGACGAGATTGAACAGCGCTACGAGGAGTATCGTACCATCAGCGACCCCGAGCTCCGCAAGCAGAAGTATCACGAAATCGACAGCGTTTCGCAGCTCGCCGCCAAGTACTTCATTCCCAACGAGTACGACAAGCTAATGGCAGCCATCGGTGCTGAGGGCACGAACGCTTTCACTTCGAACGATGTCACCTGCTACACCGAGGACATCCCCTCGAACGAAATCGAGAACTGGGCCAAGATACAGGCCGACCGCTTCCAGCACATGGTCATCCGCGGCTTCCACACCGAACTCGAGGCCGTCTATGAGGAGTACAACATCGGGCTCACCAGCGATATGCGCAAGGAGTATTACGCCCTGCTGGCCAAACTATTCCCCAATCACCCCTACGGCACGCAGACCACCATCGGTACGCAGGACCACCTGAAGAACCCCTCCATCACCAACATCAAGAACTACTTCGCCAAGTGGTACGTTCCCAACAACGTAGCCATCTGTATGGCTGGCGACTTCGACCCCGAGGCTGCACTTGCCATCATCAAGAAGTATTTCGGCGAGTGGCAGCCCGGCGACGATGTGTCGCAGCCAGAGTTCCCCGCCCTTGTACCATTCACCGCACCGCAGGACACCACCGTCATTGGCCTCGAGGCTGAGAACGTCTGGATGGCATGGCGCTCCGAGAAGGCCTCTTCACTGCAGAACGATACCCTGCAGCTGATGGATGCCATCCTCTCGAACGGCAAGGCTGGTCTGTTCGACCTCGACCTGAACCAGCAGATGAAGGTAATGTCGGCCGGCAGCGAAGTGGAAGGCATGCAGGACTACGGTCTCTTCCTCCTGATTGGCGTGCCCAAGGAGGGCCAGACCCTCGAGGAGGTGCGCAGCCTCATGCTCGGCGAGATAGACAAGCTGAAGAAGGGCGACTTCTCCGAGGACCTGCTCGTCTCCACCATCAACAACTATAAACTGTCCGAACTGCGTCAGATGGAGAACAACCGCGCTCGCGTAAGCAAGATGACGGATGCCTTCATCAACGGCGTCGAGTGGGAACAGGCTGTCAAGTCGCTCGACCGCCTCTCCACCATCACCAAGGACGAGGTGGTGGCCTTTGCCAACCGTTTCTTCACCGACGGCTACGTAACCGTCTTCAAGCGTCAGGGTGTCGATGAGACTCAGAAGAAGATTGACAAGCCTGCCATCACCCCCATTCCCACCAACCGCGACCAGATGAGCGACTTCGTGAAGGACATTCAGGAGACCGAGGTGGAGCCCATACAGCCCCAGTTCCTCGACTTCCAGAAAGACCTCTCCTTCGGCTCCGTCGCCGACCGTCTGCCCGTCATCTACAAGCAGAACACCGAGAACGAGCTCTTCACCCTGGCCTTCCGCTACGAGTTCGGCAACTCCGCCGACAATCGCTACGAGGTGGCCACCGACTACATCGACTATTTGGGCACTTCGCAGCTTACGGCTGCCGAGGTGAAGCAGGAGTTCTACAAACTGGCCTGCTCCTACTATGTCCAGGTGGGCAGCGACATCCTCACCATCGGCCTCACGGGTCTGGGCGAGAACATGAATGCCGCCCTCTCACTGCTGGAGAAACTGCTTGGCGACGCTCAGGTTGACAAGGATGCCTACGACCAGTTCGTGGGTCTCATCCTCAAGGACCGTCAGGACAACAAGCAAGACCAGCGTGCCTGCTTCAACATGCTCTACACCTACGGAGTCTATGGTCCTCACAACTATATGCGCGACAAGATGACCGAGGCACAGCTGCGCGAGACCGACCCACAGACGCTGCTCGACCTGCTGAAGAACCTTCCTTCATACAAGCACCGTGTACTCTACTATGGTCCGCTTGCCGAGAAGGAACTTGCCCAGACGCTTGCAGAACTCCACCCCGTTGCCGACCAACTTGCCGAGGTGCCCGCTGGCAATCCCTACGTCATGCAGACGACCCCCGAACGGGAAACCCTCATCGCTCCCTACGATGCCAAGAACATCTACATGCGAATGTATTACAACGAAGGTCGCCAGACGAGCATCGACGAGGCTGCCACGGTGACGCTCTTCAACGAATACTTCGGCGGTGGCATGAACGGCATCGTCTTCCAGGAGATGCGCGAAGCGCGCGGACTGGCCTACAACGCCTCCAGCTACTATGTGACGCCTAACAAGAAGGGCGAGCCCGAATGCTTCTTTACGCACATCATCACACAGAACGACAAGATGATGGACTGTATCGACCAGTTCCGCCAGATTCTCGACACCATCCCGCAGAGCGAGAAGGCATTCGACATCGCCAAGGATGCCGTCACGAAGCAGCTGGCCAGTCAGCGCACCACCAAGTTCGGAGTCATCAATGCCTACCTGAATGCCGAGCGCAAGGGCTACGACTTCGACCCGAACAAGAAGATCTATGAAGACCTGCAGCAGGTGACGCTCGCCGACATCGTGGCCTTCGAACAAGCCCAGATGGCCGGCAAGACGGGTCGCTACGTCATTCTCGGCGACGAGAAGGAACTCGACATCAAGGCCCTCGAGCAGGCAGCCCCCATCCGTCGCATCTCGCTCGACGAGGTGTTCGGATTCTGATGCTTCGCCGAAAACATAGGTAAACCTATTCAATGCCGGATGAGTTCGCAGGAATTCATCCGGCATTGTCTTGCTATGAGTTTTTTTAGAAAAAAACAATCGTACTGGTGCACATTTCGTGGCTGCATGTTTGCAGGGAAGAAAAAAATGCTTACCTTTACGCAGCCGAACATGCGGAATGCGGCCGAAGGGAGCGTTTTGTTCATCAAAAAGTACTATAATAATATGACGACACAGACAAGAGAGAGAGGTAGCAGGGCTTACCTGATTTCCATCGTACTGACCGCCGTGCTGGGCGGATTGCTCTTCGGGTACGACACTGCGGTGATCTCCGGCGCAGAGAAGGGATTGCAGGCGTTCTTCATGGGCGCCACGGACTTTGTATATACCGATGCCATGCATGGCTTCACCTCGGCCTCAGCGCTCATCGGCTGCATCATTGGCTCGGCCCTGAGCGGCCTGTTGGCCACACGGCTTGGGCGCAAGCGTTCGCTCGTAGTGGCTGGCGTGCTGTTCTTCATTTCCGCCTTGGGCAGCATGCAGCCCGAGTTTCTCCTCTTTCCCGCGGGAGTGCCCAGCAAGGGCTTGCTCGCAATGTTCAACGCCTACCGCATTCTGGGCGGCATCGGTGTGGGGCTGGCCTCGGCCATCTGCCCGATGTACATCGGCGAGGTGTCACCCTCGGGCATTCGCGGGATGCTGGTGACCTGGAATCAGTTTGCCATCATCTTTGGTCAGCTGGTGGTCTATTTCGTGAACTTCCTCATTCTGGGAGAGCATACCAATCCCATCATCGAGTCGATAGGTCGTGGCGTGAACAGCGTGGCCGCAGGCAGCGACCCCTGGACCATCGCGACGGGCTGGCGATACATGTTCGGCAGCGAAGCTGTGCCCGCCGGACTGTTTGCCCTGCTCATTTGCTTTGTGCCCGAGACGCCACGCTATCTTGTCATGGCCGGGCAGGACGGACGGGCACTCGACGTGCTGACGCGTATCAACGGGACTGCGAAGGCGCAGCAGATTCTGAGTGAGATTCGCGAGACTATCACCGTGCGCACCGAACGTCTCTTCACCTACGGATGGATGTGCATCTTCGTGGGCATCATGCTGAGCGTCTTCCAGCAGATTGTAGGCATCAACGCCGTATTGTACTATGCGCCACGCATCTTCGGCGACATGGGAATGACGAACCCCATGGTGAACACTGTGGTGATGGGTGTTGTGAACATCCTCTTCACGCTGGTTGCTGTCTTCACCGTCGAGAAGCTTGGCCGTAAGCCGCTCCTCATCAGCGGTTCGCTGGGCATGGCGCTGGGTGCCTTCGGCGTAGCCCTCACCTTCGGCCATGCCGGCATGGAGATGGTGACCATGCTCTCCATCATGGTCTATGCCGCCTCGTTCATGTTCTCGTGGGGCCCCATCTGCTGGGTGCTCATCGCCGAGATATTCCCCAACACCATCCGCGGCGCAGCCGTAGCCGTGGCCGTAGCCTTCCAGTGGATATTCAACTTCATCGTCTCCTCCACCTTTGTGCCGATGTTCAACATGCACCTGACGGAGGGCGACGACTTTGGCCACTGGTTCACCTATGGGCTGTACGGCTCGGTCTGCATCATTGCCGCCCTCTTCGTCTGGCGCCTGGTGCCCGAGACGAAGGGAAAGACGCTGGAGGACATGAACAGGCTCTGGAAGAAAAGTGAAAAGTGAAAAATATGAAGTATCTATTGGGATTTGATGTCGGCAGCTCGTCAGTAAAGGCTTCGCTGGTCGATGCAGAGACGGGGCGTTGTGTGGGCAGCGCGTTCTGCCCCGAAACAGAGGCTCCCATCAAGGCCTTGCAGGCAGGATGGGCAGAGCAGGCTCCCGACGACTGGTGGAGCTACCTGAAGCAGGCGCTCTCGCAGGCCTTGGCAGCGGCTCATGCGACAGCCGACGAGGTGCAGGCCATCGGCATCTCGTATCAGATGCACGGACTTGTCTGCGTGGGTCGCGACATGAAGCCATTGCGCGATGCCATTATCTGGTGCGACTCGCGCGCCGTGCCATTCGGTGAGCGGGCCTTCCGGGCACTGGGCGAGGAGGCTTGTCTCGGCCACTTGCTCAACTCGCCCGGCAACTTCACAGCCTCGAAACTTGCGTGGGTGAAGGAGAACGAGCCACAGCTGTTCGAACGCATCCACAAGATGATGCTGCCCGGCGACTACATCGCTTTGCGCATGACGGGCGAGTGTCAGACCACCGTCAGCGGGCTCTCCGAGGGCATGCTGTGGGACTTCCGCGAGCGGCGGCCCGCACAATTCCTCCTGGACTATTTCGGATTCCCCGCCGACGTGTTGCCCGAGGTGGTTCCCACCTTTGGCATTCAGTCAAGGCTCACTGCCTCGGCAGCTGCCGAACTGGGCCTGAGACCTGGCACACCGGTCTGCTATCGTGCAGGCGACCAGCCCAACAACGCCCTTTCGCTGAACGTACTTTCCCCCGGCGAGGTGGCAGCCACGGCAGGCACCTCGGGCGTAGTGTACGGAGTGCTGGGCGAGGTGAACTACGACCCGCAGTCGCGCGTCAACACCTTTGCCCATGTAAATCACACGGACGAGGCGACGCGGCTCGGCGTGCTGCTCTGCATCAACGGCACTGGCATACTGAACGCCTGGATGCGCCGCAATGTGGCATCCGACCTGTCCTACGCACAGATGAACGAGCTGGCGGCCAGCGTGCCTGTCGGCAGCGAGGGTGTGAGCATCGTACCCTTCGGCAACGGGGCCGAGCGAATGCTGGGCAACCGCGAGACCGGAGCCTCCGTCCATGGCCTCAACTTCAACCTCCACTCGCGGGCCCATCTGCTACGGGCTGCACAGGAAGGCATCGTCTTCTCCTTCTGCTACGGCATGGAAATCATGCGCGGCATGGGGATGGACATTACTCGGATTCATGCCGGACATGCCAACATGTTCCTCAGCCCCATCTTCCGCCAGACGCTGGCCTCGGCCAGTGGCGCCACCATCGCACTCTACGACACCGACGGTGCAGTGGGTGCCGCGCGCGGTGCAGGCATCGGATGCGGAATCTACAGCAACGCCGACGAGGCCTTCGCCTCGCTGCACTGCCAGGCCATCATCGAGCCGGAGACCGACCGCAGCGAGGAATATCAGGCCGCCTATGCACGGTGGAAGGAAAGAGTTGAGAACCCTTGAACATTTGAACCCTTGAACATTTATTTCATTGAACATTGACCATTGAACATTGAACATTGAACATTTGAACCCTTGAACCTTTAACCCTTATAAGAATATGGCAAAAGAGTATTTTCCGTTTATCGGCAAGGTGCCTTTCGAGGGCACTGAGAGCAAGAACGTAATGGCGTTTCACTACTACGACCCCGAGCGCGTCGTGATGGGAAAGAAAATGAAGGACTGGCTGAAGTTTGCAATGGCATGGTGGCACACACTGGGACAGGCCAGTGGCGACCAGTTCGGCGGACAGACCCGCAGCTATGAGTGGGACAAGGGCGCCGACCCCATTCAGCGGGCCAAGGACAAGATGGATGCAGGATTCGAGCTGATGAACAAGCTCGGCATCCACTACTTCTGCTTCCACGACGTGGACCTCATCGAGGAGGGCGCCACCGTCGAGGAGTACGAGGCACGCATGAAGGTCATCACCGACTATGCGCTGGAGAAGATGCAGCAGTTCCCCGACATCCATCTGCTTTGGGGCACGGCAAACGTCTTCGGCCACAAGCGCTACATGAACGGCGCAGCCACGAACCCCGACTTCGACGTAGTAGCGCGAGCCGTAGTGCAAATAAAAAACAGCATCGATGCCACCATCAAGCTGGGCGGCACGAACTACGTCTTCTGGGGCGGACGCGAGGGCTATTGCTCCCTGCTCAACACCAACCAGAAGCGCGAGAAACAACACCTGGCCACGATGCTCCGCGCAGCCCGCGACTACGGACGCGCCCACGGATTCGAGGGCACTTTCCTCATCGAGCCGAAACCCATGGAGCCGACCAAGCATCAGTATGACGTAGATACGGAGACCGTCATCGGCTTCCTGCGTGCGAACGGGCTCGACAAGGACTTCAAGATCAACATCGAGGTGAACCATGCCACGCTGGCCGGCCACACATTCGAGCACGAACTGGCCGTCGCCGTGGACAACGGCATGCTGGGCAGCATCGATGCCAACCGCGGCGACGCACAGAACGGCTGGGACACCGACCAGTTCCCCATCGACAACTTCGAACTGACGCAGGCCATGATGGAGATTATCCGCAACGACGGCTTCCACAACGGCGGCACCAACTTCGACGCCAAGCTGCGCCGCAACTCCACCGACCCCGAGGACATTTTCATCGCCCACATCAGCGGCATGGACGCCCTGGCCCGAGCCCTGCTCAACGCAGCCGACATCCTTGAGAACTCGCCCCTGGCGGCCATGAAGAAGGCTCGCTATGCCTCCTTCGACAGCGGCATAGGCAAGGACTTCGAGGACGGCAAGCTCAGTTTCGAGCAGATCTACGCCTACGGAAAGACGGTGGGCGAGCCGAAGACCACTTCGGGCAAGCAGGAAATGCTCGAGACCATCGTGGCACTCCACACACGGTAAGCGTGGGCGGAGAGAGGGGCGGAGAATGAACTGAGCCCAATCACATTTGAGCACTCCCCGAGCGTGAGCAGGCTTGAACGTAGTTCACGGCTGCCAGTAAGCGAGAGGAAAGTGAAGCAGGTTAAACCCCGAAGGGGTGGCAGTCCCCAGAATTTTGCATTTTGCATTTTGCAAATGGAAAAAAAGTAGGGTGAATCCCTAATATTATTATATAGTAAATACATATACTAATTACTAATATACATATTTAGGTCCTCACCCCATATTTTTTCTAAATGCAAAATGCAAAATGCAAAATCCGAGGAGGGGGTATTTTAGCTAACATTCTTCTATTCAATGCATTCCGGATGATTTACGGCAGCCGGGAATTGCGAGGGAAAGTTCCACAATGGGCTGTATCGCATGTTTTCGGCGGAAAAAACCCCTTTCGGAGAGGTCGAAAAAGCGCCAAAAAGTGAACGAATGCCCCACTTTTTCCCCGAAAATGGATTTTCTGAGCGGGAAAAGGCCGGAAAAGCATGATTTCAAAATTTGCTCAAATGCGAGAAAAAGGGGCTTTTTGGAGGCC
>JAILBW010000061.1 GCA_024680695.1 Bacteroidaceae bacterium | reverse complement strand
TAAAATGCCTGTAAATTACTGTAGTACAAAAACTTGCAAAATTTCAAGCCTACATAAAGCCTACATAAAGCCTACATAGTGCCTACATACTTCATACATAAATGTGGAGGGAGTCCGAATGTAGGTTTTATGTAGGCTTTATGTAGGCTTTATGTAGGCTTTATGTAGGCTCGGATTCGCCGCAATCCCTTTATACATGCGGGTTTCAAGCGTTTTTATGTAGGCATGTAGGCTGTTTGGCAAATTTTGAATGATTTTTTTTGTTTTTGGCGCCCAGCAGGCTGTAAAGAGGAGCTTGTTCAACAAAGTTTGGACGGAAGTGTAATGGGCAAAGAGGACTTACAGCGGGATGAAATGGGGTTGGATTTGCTTCTCGTTTTTTATTGCAGATAAGGACAGAGCGTTGAAAGCCTTCTTTATGTCAATAGTTGATGGCGGGCGGAAACTGACATGGATTGGTTTCCGCCCGCTGCGTAAAGGTGGGTTCTATGCAGAAAAGGAGGAAAAAGTTTGCCTGTTTCGCTAATTCTGCTTATCTTTGTTGCCTATATTTGCTGTGGAGCGAATGTAGATGAATCTGTCCGCTGCGGCATTGCGCGCGCACGCGGACGCAGATGTACGTAAAGGAAAGCATGCGCAGGAAGCCATGTTTCTTCGTGTTGAGTGCTCGCAATCGGATGGTTCTCAGTGGGTTTCATCGATGGCGGGGACATGTTGGAATGTGTTTTTTGTAAGACCGAGTAATGTCTCTGCCGGATAGCAACAGCCCGCGCTGGTATGTGATGCGCTGGTATGGCGGCTTGCCCGAGATCGAGGAGCGGCTTGCCGATGGCGGGTTCCGTTACTTCATCCCGAAGAAGTCGGTGCTGCGCCGTGCGGGGGGGAGCGAGCGCTTGACGATGGTGTCGGCGGCACCGCCCTATGTCTTTGTCTATGCCGCGTACGACCGGCTCGACGAGTTCCAGAAGCCTCTGCGCTTGTTGCTCTATTCGAAGAGGTTGCGGCCCGTGGACGGGCACACGACGATCACGGTGGGCGAGCGCGAGATGGACGACTTCATCCGTGTGGCGACGCAGAATGAGAAGCGTGTACGCATTCATCTGGCTGGCGAGATTGACCTCCGTCGGGGCGACCGGGTGCGCATCTGCGGCGGAGTGCTCGACGGCGTGGAGGGGGTGATGCTAAGGCTGGAGGGTGTGAGAGACCGCCGCCTCGTGGTCTCCGTTCCGGGCATCATGTCTGTCTCGACACCGGTGGACCGCACGTTTGTGAGGATAATTAAGTGAGTTTTTGAGTTTTTAAGTTTTTAAGTTTTTGAGTTTATAAGTTCGCCGCCAGCGCTAATGTTCAATGTTCAATGGTCCGCTCGGCTTTGCCGCTTGGCTTGTCCAAGAATGGTCAATGGTCAGCTGAGTTTTTGAGTTTTTGAGTTTTTTTTAGTTTCTCAGTTATTGAGTTTTTGAGTTATTGAGTTTATGGGGTTGTCACGTATTCGGCATAGTGCTTTGTGGCGCGACTCGTTTTGGGCTGTCTTCGGCAACGGGTTGGGCTACGCGATGTTGCTGGCAGCGGGGGTGATAGTGGCTCGGCTGCTGGGACGGGAGGTCTATGGCGAATACGGGGTGGTGAAGACTACGATGATCTACATCGGCGGCTTTGCAACCTTCGGCATGGGGTTCACCTCGACGAAGTATATCGCCCAGTCGATAGAGTCGCATCGCGACCACCTGCGCAGCCTGATTCGCGACACGCAGTGGATATCGTTCTGCTTCAGCGTCGTCGTCGCACTGACTGTCTTCGCTTTTGCCCGTCCGTTGGCATGCTTTCTGGAGGCACCCGGCCTCGTGGTCTGCTTCCGGATGCTTAGCCTGATTATTCTGGCGCGTTCGTTCGGTACGACGCAGACGGGTATTCTCTCGGGTCTGAAACGCTTTCAGGCCATCGCCGTGAACGGCATGCTGTCGGGCGGTGCCATGTTGGTGCTGAGCCTGTTGCTCACTTATCTGGCGGGATTGGAGGGTGCGCTGGCGTCGCTCCTGTTGTCGCAGGTGGTGCTTGTGGTGGCCAACGCCGTCTCGATTCGTCGGGCGGAGCAAACCTTTGAGCCGCAGACCGATGTCAGTTTCCGACGCGAACTGATACGCTTTTCCTTCCCGATAGCGCTGCAGGAGAGTTCCTTCACGCTGTGCAACTGGCTGGCTATCTTCATCCTGACAAAACTCTCCTCGGTGGGAGAAGTGGCCTTGTATTCGGCCTCGGCGCAGTGGAACGCCGTGATTACCATCATTCCCGGACTGCTGGTGAACGTGGTGCTCTCGTATCTGTCGGGCAGTGTGTCGGACCAAGTGGCTCATCGCCGCACACTGCGCGCCATGCTGGGAGTGAACTTCCTGTGTACGCTGGTGCCGTTCGCCGTGGTTTATGTGCTGGCATCCTTCATCAGTTCGTTCTACGGCCCTACGTTTTCGGGCATGCCGCCTGTGCTGCGGGTGCTGACATTCGTCACCATCTTCGAGTGTTGCTCGCAGGTGTTCCGTTCCGAGTTCATCGCTCAGGGCAGGCCCTGGACTATTTTCATGATTCGCCTGGTGCGCGACGTATTGTTGGTGGCGCTGGTGCTCTTGCTGCTGCATCGCAGCGGGGGCGCGAACGGTGCGGTCTATTACGCGCTGTCGATGGTGGTGGCCTCGGTGTGCCATTTCGTGCTGCTGGTGGGGGTGTATAAAGTGCAAAGTAGAAAAAGTGTAACGGTATCCCCTTGAGAGTATGCTGCGCCTGCTTTTCCTGCTGACGGTCTTCGGCAGCCTTGTCACCCAGATTCCCGGCTTCATCGAGCGCGGGTGGGACATGCCGCTGAAGATGCTTTGGATCGTGACTTTTGCCTGCATGCTCTACCGCGACACGCTGTCGGTCGTCGACCGGCGCATCCGTTTCCTGTACCTCCTGCTGGTGCCCTTCGTCTTCTATTGCGCATTCATGGATGCCTCGACGATACACAAATACTTCAACGTCGATGTGACGAATATGCTCATCAGTGTGATGGTATGCCTGACCTCGTACGTCTTCTTCAAGAACTATGGCGACGAGCGCCTGATGGGGCAACTCAGCCGCCTGCTGCTGGCAGGGGCCTTGATGCTCGGGGCCATTGTCTATATGATCTTTTTCCGCGGGCAGGACCTCGTCGGGCGAACGTATGCCTTCGAGGCCAAGAACTCGATGGGGCAGATACTGCTGTGCTGCGCCATCGTCGGCGGCATCTTCTACCGCCCGAACTCCGCCAGTATGCGCTGGGCGAAGTATGCGGCCATCCTCGCCTTGGTGTATATTATAATGATTATGCGTTCGCGAGCCACCATCCTGGGACTTTTCTACGTGATTGCCTATCTCGTCTTTCGTGCACCGTATCGTCGGCTGCGATACATCGTGGCGGCACTATGTGCAGCGGTGGGGGTCTATGTGCTGATGAGTTCTGCGGCCTACGAGGTGCTGGTGGATGGCATCCTGTTGGGAGGGCGCGATATCGACTACGGCCTGGACGAGGCTTCGTCGGGGCGCGTCACCAATGTGCGAGAGGGCCTCGACATCATCGCTGAAAACTTGTGGGTAGGCGTCGGCGACCGCTACCTCGACTGCATGCCGGTGGCCATGATGATGCAGTTTGGGCTGGTGGGCGCGTCGATGGTGTTCCTGTATATCGGAGTTGTCTGGAGGTGTGTGGAGCGGCTGGATACAAAGCAAGATATCCATCTGTGCACCTATCTGCTTTTCTACTCGATGATGCTGAACTCACTCTTCGAGGCTAAGCCGCCCTTCGGACCAGGTATCAAGTGTTTCCTGATGTGGCTCATGATCGGCTTCTCGCTTGCATTGACCGAAAGGGAGGCTCTGGACGAAGAAATCGTAAACGATGAGAGTCTGTCTGATATATAGCAGCGCCCTGCACTACAGGGAGGGCATCTTCCGTCTGCTGGACAGCGAGATGCAGTGTGACTATGTCTTCGGCGATTCGCAGCATGGCATTCGCCAGATGGACACCTCTCTGCTGCGCGGAAATGTCACCATTGTCCATGCCCTCGAATGGCGGGGGTGGAACTGGCAGCCGCGGGTGGTGGCAAAACTCTGGGGCGGCTATGATGCCTACATCCTTCTGGGCGATACGCGCGGACTGGCCACATGGCTCTTCGGCCTGCTGGCCCGCATCGTCTGCCCGAGGAAGCGTGTCTTCTTCTGGTCCCACGGCTGGTATGGCAAGGAGAGTAGCCTCGAACGGATGGTCAAGCGACTGTTCTACCGCCTACCCTCCGGCGGCACTTTCCTCTATGGCGACTATGCCCGTCGCCTCATGCTGGCCGAGGGCTTCTGCCCAGACCGCCTGTTTGTCATTCACAATTCGCTCGACTATGACCGTCAGGTGGCCCTCCGTCCGCAGCAGCAAGGGGAAAAGGAATATTTCCAGCACTTTGGCAATCGTTGCCCCAATCTTGTCTTTGTCGGAAGGCTCACACCAGTGAAGCGTCTCGACTTGCTGCTTGAGGCGGTCGCAATCTGCCGCAAGGATGAGCTGGACCTCAATCTGACGCTCATCGGCGACGGCGAGCAGGAAGAGGCGCTCCGTCGGCAGGCTGCCGAACTTGGGCTGGAGAAGGCGACATGGTTCTATGGTGCCTGCTATGACGAGGCTGTGAACGCCCGCCTGATTGCCGAAGCCGACCTCTGTGTCTCGCCCGGCAACGTGGGACTGACAGCCATCCACAGTATGACCTACGGTACGCCGGTAATCACTCACGACGATTTCCCCCACCAGATGCCCGAATTCGAAGCCATCCGCGAGGGCGTTACAGGTGGTTTCTTTCATGCCGGCGATGTGCATTCTCTGGCATCTGCGATTCAGACTTGGCTGGCAAAGCATGGCGGACAGCGCGACGAAGTGCGGCAGGCCTGCTACCGCGAAATCGATGCTGGCTGGACACCGCAGTTTCAGATGAATGTCATCAGAAAAGCCCTCCTCACCAAGTAACATCCCCGTAATCCAGTATGTCCCTACTCCGCACATTAGGCCTGTACGTCAGTTTCTGGCGCTATAAGTTCAAATATCGCCGCCATGTCCGTTTCAACGGTTTCACGGCAATCTATTCCTTTCCGGGAAGTTCCATTGAATTTGCTCCTTTGGGCGATGGGCCGGATGCGGAACCCACTGTCATCAACAGCCACTGGACCAGCAACCTTCTGGGGCTGTATCAGCGCAGCATCCTGGTGGCCCGGCACGGCGGACGAATCCGCATAGGCCGCGGCTGTGGCATCTCGGGCAGTACGCTCTATGCGATGAGCGAGATCGTCTTGGGCGACGATGTGAGGTTGGGTGCCAACTGCAAGGTGATTGACAACGACTTCCATGCCATTGAGCCAGATCGTCGGCGTGAGGGTCGGGTGGAGGATATTCCTCGCCGTCCCATCCGTATCGGCGACGGATGCTTCATCGGCACCAACTGCATCCTGCTCAAGGGTACCACGCTCGGTCGCAATTGTGTGGTGGGCGCGGGCAGTGTGGTCACCGGGACATGGCCGGACAACAGTGTTATAGCCGGCAATCCCGCCCGTCTAATCAGGAAGATAGAATGAGCGAGAGACGACGTAGCGGCTGGATGTGACAAAAAACAGACTATGAAGACTGCATTGATTACGGGAATTACGGGGCAGGACGGTTCGTTCCTGAGCGAACTGCTGTTGGAGAAAGGCTACGAGGTGCATGGGATTATCCGTCGCTCCAGTGTGGACTATCGTGAGCGTATCGCTCATCTCGAAGGTCGTCCGCATTTCCATCTGCACTATGCCGACCTCACCGATTCGATGTCCATCGTCAAGGTGGTGGGGCTGGTGCGCCCCGACGAAATATACAATCTGGCTGCTCAGAGCCATGTGCAAGTGTCGTTCGACGCGCCCGAGTTTACGGCCAATGTCGATGCCGTAGGGGTGTTGCGAGTGCTTGAGGCTGTGCGCGCCTGCGGACTGGCACATTCGTGCCGCATCTATCAGGCATCGACCTCGGAACTCTACGGCAAGGTAGAGGAAGTGCCGCAGAACGAACTCACACCTTTCCATCCCTATTCGCCCTACGCCGTCTCCAAACTCTACGGCTACTGGATGGTGAGGGAGTATCGTGAGGCATACGGAATGTACTGCTGCTCGGGTATTCTGTTCAATCATGAGTCGGAGCGCAGGGGCGAGACGTTTGTGACACGCAAGATTACACTGGCTGCGGCTCGCATTGCCCAAGGGATGCAGGATCAGCTCCTGCTGGGCAATCTTTCGTCGAAACGCGACTGGGGCTATGCCCGCGACTATGTGGAGTGTATGTGGCTCATCCTGCAGCAGGAGAAGCCCGACGACTTTGTTATTGCTACCGGCGTACAGCACACTGTGCGCGAGTTTGCCACACTGGCCTTTCGCCGTGTCGGTATCGAGTTGCGCTGGGAGGGAAGCGGCGAGAACGAAAGGGGTGTTGACGTGCGGACGGGCAAGGTGCGGGTGGCCGTAAGCCCCGATTTCTACCGTCCGACCGATGTGGTGAACCTATGGGGAGATCCCACGAAGGCGCGAGCCACGTTGGGGTGGAATCCGACGAAGACCTCGTTCGAGGAACTGGTGCGGATTATGGTGGATCACGATATGGCCCAGGTGGCCGGCGAGGGCGCTGCGGCTAAGGTGCGCACGAATCTGGCTGAGTATCTGGAGAAGGGAATTGTGAAGTAAATGCATCTCACCTCAAAAATATATGTAGCCGGACACCGCGGCATGGTGGGGTCGGCCATCGTGCGCGAACTGCAGCGCCAGGGCTACCATAATATAATCACGCGCGCGCACGAGGAACTCGACCTCGAGCGTCAGGCGGATGTCGAAGCCTTCTTCCGCGAGGAACGCCCCGAATATGTGTTTCTGGCCGCAGCCAAGGTGGGAGGTATTGTAGCCAACGAGTCGGCGCTGGCCGACTTCATGTATCAGAACATGATGCTCGAGATGAATGTCATTCACTCGGCATGGGAAAATGGATGCCGCAAACTGGAGTTCTTGGGCAGCAGCTGCATTTATCCGCGAATGGCACCGCAACCGATGAGCGAATCGTGCCTGCTCACCGGTGCACTGGAGAAGACCAACGAGGCCTATGCGCTGGCCAAGATTTCCGGACTCAAGTATTGTGAATACCTGAACAGACAGTATGGCACAGACTTCATCTCGGTGATGCCCACAAACCTGTATGGCCCCAACGATAACTATCATCCCGAGCATTCCCATGTGGTGCCCGCACTCATTCGCCGCTTCCACGAGGCCAAGGTGGAGGGGCTGCCGAGCGTGACATGCTGGGGCGATGGCACTCCGTTGCGCGAATTCCTCTATGTCGATGACTTGGCCGAATTGTGCGTATGGCTGATGAATACCTACAGCGGCAACGAAACGGTGAATGCTGGCTCGGGAAAGGAAATCACCATCAAGAAGCTGACCGAACTGGTGGCCCGTGTGGTGGGCTACGAGGGCGAGATTCTCTGGGACACCTCGCGTCCCAATGGCACACCGCGCAAACTGCTGGACATATCGAAGGCCAAGGCGCTGGGATGGACCTGCAGAACAAGCCTCGAGGATGGGCTGCGCCTAAGCTATGAGGACTTCCTGAACAATCCCATGCGAGCAGAACGCTGAATACGAACACGAAACAGACAGAGCAAGCAAATGATGAAACTACGTTATATAGGAGGCTTCCTCAAGGCACTGACCAATCCGGCTGTGTCGTGGCTGACGCAGATGGACTTGCAATCGCAGGTGGACCGCACTGCCCGGGTGTATGAGATGGCCAAACTGGCTGAGTCTTCGGTCGGTGCATTTACATATATAGGCCGCCGTACATGCCTTGTTGCGGCGCGGGTGGGAAAGTTCTGCTCCATTGCCTCGGACTGCCAGATAGGTATGGGTACGCATACGCTCAGCTGCCTTTCCACAAGCCCTATCTTCAGCGAGAAAGACAATGGGCTCAGACGTAAGTGGGTGGAGCAAGGCGAGACGAATCCATACAAGCCTGTCATCGTGGGTAACGATGTATGGATAGGTCTGCGCGTAATGATAATGGGAGGAGTGACCATCGGCAACGGAGCCGTCATTGCGGCCGGTGCTGTGGTGACGAAGGATGTCCCTCCCTATGCGGTGGTGGGAGGAGTCCCGGCTCGTGTGATACGCTATCGCTTCAACCCTGATGTGCAGCAGGCCATCGAGGCTACTCGCTGGTGGGAGTTGCCCGAGCAGGTTCTGCGTCGGCATATTCATATTTTCCAAAAGGAGAATCTTACGGTCGAGGATGTCAAGGTGTTGCAACTCGCCAATCCGCAATGATCATCCTGACACAGACTGACAATGAAGCACATACTGATCATATCTGCCAACTTTCCCCCGGAGCCGGTGACGTCGGCGGTCATGAACTGCGACTTGGCGGAGGCGCTCTCCGGAGACTATCGGGTAACGGTGCTCACACCACCCCCTTCGCGACCTCGCGAGATGGACTTCAGCCATGCGGTGCGTCCTGTCGGGAACTATCGCATCATTCAACAGGAAAGTTATGTCCATCCGAAGTCGCAGATACTGGGCCGTTTCCGTGAGAGCTATAGTTTCGGCCGCTGCGCAGTACGCTATATTCGGGCCCACCACAAGGAAATCGACTTTGTGTACAACGACGGCTGGCAGTTCGTAGGACTCTATCTGGTGGCTCGGGCTTGTGTCAAATACGGAGTGCCTTACCTCGTTCCCATTCAAGATATATATCCCGAGTCATTGCTCACCAAGCTGCCTAAGGTGAACCTGCTCAGGTCGTCGGTCCGTGCGTTGATGGCTCCCATCGACCGCTACTACATACGCCATGCCTCGCGCGTCAGAACTATCTCGCCTTTGATGGCGGACTATCTGGCCAAGACACGCCGCGTAGAAAAGGAACGTTTCCTCGTGATTGCCAACTGGCAGGACGATTCGGGTTTTAATATTGACTCTATGGCAGGACAGGGAAGTGGCGACACGACTGTGCGTTTCATGTTTGCCGGAAACAATAGTCGGCAGGCCAATGTGGCCCTGATCATCAACGCGTTTGTCGATGCTGATTTGGACAATGCCGAACTATACATCATGGGGGGAGGCAACGAGCGGGAACGATGCGAGGCACTGGCCAGGCAACGAATGGCCGACAACGTTTTCTTTGGCAGCATCCCCGAAGGCAAGGTGCCTGAAGTGCAAAGCCGGGCCGACGTAATGGTGCTGGCATTGACACACGGCACTGCCACTTTGTGCATCCCATCGAAACTGGTGGCCTACATGCTTTCGGGCAAAGCCGTACTGGCCAGCGTAGAGGAAGGGAGCGATACGGCAAGGATTCTGCACGAAGTGCAATGCGGTATGGTCACCCTCGAGGATGACCGTGCCCAGCTGACGGAGGCCTTCCGAAAAATGGCTGCCATGTCCAAGCAGACGTTACGAGACATGGGGTCGCGTAGCCGAAGATATGCCGAGACACACCTCTCGCGCGAAGCTAACTTGAAGCGCGTAGTGGAAACGATTACTCGGATAGTCAACGAAAACAGATAAAACAGATAATAAAGATAATGGAATCCTATGCTTTTCCGGGGAATATCGACCAGTACATCATGGAGATAGGTGCGCAGCCCTTCATGTATATGCGTACAGATGCTTTCTCGGAGATTAACAAGGAGTCGGAGCGCATCTTGCTCGACTTGATTCATTGTTCCGGCGGACGTACGATAATTTACACAGGCTCGGGAACAGGGGCGATGGCGGCCGTAGTGGAGAACTATGTATCGACTAAGCAGAAGGCTTTCGTCGTGGACGGAGGTTCGTTTGGTCACCGATGGTACGAAATGTGTCGCTACTATGATATTCCTGCCGTGGACTATCGGGTGCCTTTTGCCTGCGATATCGATTATGACGATCTTGAAGCTCAGATAGAGAGGGAAAGACCTGACGTATTCCTTTGCCAGCACCACGAAACCAGCTCGGGGCAGTTGTTCGACCTTGCACGGATCTCTGCGATATGCCGGCAGCATCGGGTATCGCTGGTCGTAGATGTAATCAGCACATTTCTTGCCGAAGAACTGAACATGGATGCCCTGGGCATAGACATCTGCATTACGAGTACTCAGAAGGGGCTGAACATTCCTCCTGGCCTCTCGATTATCTTCCTTGGCCGGGCATTGGAGGGTTACCCCTTCCGGCATCGAGGCTATTATTGGGACTTTGCATCCAATCTGGACAATCTTCGCCGGGGGCAGACGCCATTTAGTCCGGCCACGATCCTGTACCTGCAACTGAATGCACGCTTGCGCCAGTTGCAGGCAGAAGGTGGCGAACTGCAGAACATCAGCGAGGTGCGCCACCGGGCACAGGTGTTCAGGACACATTGTCGGAAGTATGGGTGGGACATTCCTGCCGAGAACCCCTCGAGTGCCATTACTGGTTTCCAGACCAGCGACAATGAAGAGCGGCGAATCTTCAAGAGGCTGATGACAGACTTTGCCACCTATATCATGCCGAGCGGACGTGAGGGATTCTATCGTGTCTCGCATATGGGTTTGCAGACAGACGAGGCGCTGGCACGGCTTGCTGAGAGAATACATTTGATAGAGGTGAGTTAAAAAGGTGTTTGTCATAAACAAATACGGATCTGACGGACAGAGCGGATAAACCTCAAGTGGCACGAAGAATCCGTGAAAATCCGAAAAACACACCAAGAGCATTCAAAACAATGAAGAAGGTAATAACTTACGGTACTTTCGACCTCTTCCATCAAGGGCACTACAACCTGCTGGCGAGGGCTAAGGCGCTGGGAGACTATTTGATAGTAGGCGTCACGTCGGATAGTTTCGACCTCGAACGCGGAAAGATGAATACGTGCAACAATGTCATGGAGCGAATTGATGCCATTCGTTCGACGGGATTGGCCGACAAGATTGTTATCGAGGAATACAAGGGACAGAAAATCGACGATATACAGAAGTACAATGTTGATGTCTTTGCCATCGGCTCCGATTGGGAGGGCTATTTCGACTATCTTTCCGAGTATTGCGAAGTGGTATATCTGCCTCGTACCGAGGGTATATCATCAACACTGTTGCGGAACGAGCGTCCGCTGGTGCGCATCGGCATCATTGGCACGGGAAGCATCGCCAACCGCTTCGTACCCGAGTCGGAACATGTGAACAGCATTTTTGTGCAGGCTGTCTATAATCCCGAAAAGAGTCAGGCCGACGAATTCTGTCGTCGTCATGGAGTGCCATACAGCGCAGTCTCGACAGCCGACTTCTATGCCGAGGTCGATGCGGTCTATATTGCCTCGCCACACTATACGCATTACGAGTATGCCCGAGAGGCCCTCTTGGCTGGCAAGCATGTTCTGTGCGAGACACCTTTTGTCTTTAAGGAAGCCGAGGCCGAAGAGCTCTATCGACTTGCCGAAGAAAGGGGGCTGACGCTGATGGTGGCTCTGAAGACAGCCTATTGTCCGGCCTTTGGCCACCTGCTCTCCCTGCTCAAGTCGGGGGCGATCGGCGAAATCGTCGAGGTGAATGCCTCCACGACCACGTTGATGAGCGAGGATTCGGACAAACTGGACAGTCGCTACTATGGCGGCAGTATGAACGAAAATGCATGCTTTACCCTCCTGCCCATCCTTAAACTGTTGGGTACCGATTATCGGCGCATCAACTTCTATTCAAAGATGAAGAACAATGTGGACGTCTTTACCAAGGCTCTGTTCCAGTACGACCATGGGGTGGCCTCGTTTCAGGTGGGACTTGGCGTAAAGACGGAGGGCAACCTGGTCGTTTCGGGCACGAAGGGATATGCCTACGTCCCTGCTCCCTGGTGGAAGACAGACTATTTCGAAATGCGCTATGAGGACCAAAACCGGAACAAGAAATACTTCTACCCCTTCGATGGCGAAGGATTGCGCTATGAGATAAAGGAATTTGTTTCCAGTATCTTGTCGAAAGACTATTTCTACTCGAAGGTCTCAAAACGGGAGAATCTGGTTATGGCCAAGGTGCAGGAGCAATACATGAATTTGGAGAATGTATATTGGATTTAAAGATGCCCCCCAAGAGACAGGCATAGACAAAGATAATCCACCTGAATTTGTTAAATACTAGAACACACCAAAAGGAATTGACAGATGGATATACGAAGTAAGATAGACTTTTTCCTGAAACATTACGGACTGGTACAGAGCATCTATCGAGTGCTCTTCAGTTTCCTCTTTCGTGTGATAGGGATGTTTGTGCGAACACGGAACAACCTTGTGCTCATGAACTGCTATGCCGGCGTAAAGTTCTCGGATAGTCCCATGGAACTGTACAATTACCTGTGCAGTCATGCCGAGTACGACGGGCTGGACATCGTGATAGCACTCGACCATCCTGAGAAATTTCAGGGGAATCCACGTTGCAGGCTCGTAAGGCAGGACTCTCTGGAGTACTTCCTGACAGCCCTGCGAGCCAAGTATTGGATAACGAACGTGAACATCGAGCGCGGGCTCCACTTCAAGAAGAGAACGACGCGCTATCTCAATACGTGGCATGGCGTGGCCTTCAACACGATAGGTAATGCCGTCCCTGGGCGGAAGGATTACGACTGTTCGAACGTGGATGTTTGGTGTGCCGAGGGCGAATACCAGAAGAAGCTTTTCATACGCGACTTCAAGGTGAGGCCCGAGAGTATCCTCTTCTCCGGTCTGCCGCGTAACGACCGGCTTTATCGTGCCACAGCCGAGGAGAAGGAAGCCTTGAAACGTAAGCTGAACCTGCCGCTTGACAAGAAAGTCATTGCCTACACTCCTACCTGGCGTGACAGCCGCGACTTCGGAAAGAGCTACTGCTTCGTCTCGCCCATGAATCTGAAAGTGTGGGAAGCACGACTCGGCAGCGAGTACGTTATGCTGTTCCGCACACATCACTTTACCAACAAACTGATGAACGTCCAGTTCAACGATTTCGTGCGCGACTACACCGACTATCCCGACATCAACGACCTGTTCATCGTCTCGGACATCTTGATATCGGACTATTCGGCCTGTATTGCCGACTATTCGATACTGGAGCGTCCCGTTATCTGCTACGGATACGATTACGAGGTCTATGCTCGCGGGCGCGGATTCTATACCGATTTGGACGAGGTGATGCCCAATGGCGTGATGATGAGGGAGAGCGATGTGCTCAGCCACATCGAGACGATGGACTATGACGCGGAGTGCCAGAAGACGCGCCGCATGATAAAAGAGCGCTTCTTGGAGTATGGCGGAGATGCCACCCGTCTGTGCATCGAACAACTGTTCGCAACGTGGGACAAAGACCGGGAACAGCTTGCCGCGTCTGCCACGGACAAGAAGAAAGAAGCCCAACGCCTGGCGCTGCAGGCCCAGGCCGAGAAGACATTCCTTGGCCTTCTGCAGCATTCCTTGTGGGGCTCTGTACCAGAACTGCCCGAAGGCGTCTGGAGCGAGAACGACTACCGTCGGGTGATGCTTCTGGGTCGCGAGCAGACGGTGGCTGCCCTTGTGGCCAAGAGCATGATGGACTGCGGCGTGCTGCTGCCAAAGCGAGCAGCAATGGACCTCTTCGGACGTCTCCAGAATGTGCGTCGCCGAAACCGTTTGATGAATGCTGCGGTGGTCAATCTGTGCCGCGAGATGGAAGCCCACGGAATACGCATTTACATTTTCAAGGGGCAGACGCTGAACAGCCTGTATCCCGACGCCAGCCTGCGCATGAGTGGCGATATCGATTTCCTTTGCCACCCCGACGACTGGCAACGCGCCCTCGACTTCCTGCGCGAGGAATGGGGCGTCGAGCCCGACAGCTCAATCTCGGAGCGCGATGTGAACTTCTGCCGCGACGGAGTCGTCTATGAAATGCACAGCAATCTTACCGTCTTCTCGTATCCTCCCAACCGCCGCTATTGGAACGATGTGGTGATGGCCGACATTCTGTCCCAGCAGCATACATGCCTTGTGGACGGATACGCCGTACCGACACTTCCGCCTACGTACAATCTGCTCTATGTCTTCGTGCACATCCTGCTCCATCTGCTCAACGACGGCATCGGCGTACGCCAGTTCTGCGACTGGGCGATGCTCCTGCGCCACCTCCAGTCAGAGGGAGACATCGACATAGATGCGCTGAAGACCCACCTGAAGGGCATCAGAGCCTATCGGGCCTATTGCGGAATGGGAGCCATACTGACCGACATTCTGGGGCTTCCCGAGAGCGAATTTGGCTTCCACATCAGCTCCAGCGACCATCGCCATGCCATTGGCTTGTGGCAGAATATGCTCGAGACGGGCAACTTCGGGCAGAAGAAGCCATACGCCCAAAAGCGTGGCATCATCCACGGAGCGCAGCATCTGTGGCGCATCTCGACGCAAGTGAGAAAGTTCTGCCACTATGCGCCAGCCGAAGCACTTTTCGAGGTGCCCCACCTGCTCCGCTATTGGGGACGTAAATTCACTCAGAAACATACGAAAGTAGACTGATAATTCACACAACAAACCTTAATCCAAAAACTATTATGAAAGGAATGAAGAGAATGGCAGCATTGCTGCTTGCCGTTGTCTGCGTAAGCGGTACGATGGCACAAAAACATGAGTTTGCCAACTGGGCACGCTATGCCAAGGACAACGCCGCATTGGGCGCACCTGCTAAAGGTGAGAAACGAGTCGTTCTGATGGGCAATTCGATTACGGACGGATGGCCACGCCGTCGTCCCGAGTTCTTTAAGGACAACAACCTGATTGGTCGCGGCATCAGCGGGCAGACCAGCTACCAGTTCCTGCTGCGCTTCCGCGAGGATGTCATCAACCTGCAGCCAAAGGTGGTGGTTATCAACTACGGCACGAATGACATCGCCGAGAATACCGGCGGATACAACGAGGATCTGACGTTTGGCAATGTACTCTCGATGGTCGAGATTGCGCGCTACCATAAGATGAAGGTCATCCTGACCAGCTGTCTTCCCGCTGGCGGTTTCGGTTGGCGTCCCTCCATCACCGACTCGATGGAGAAGATTCGCCATCTGAATGCAAGAGTGCAGGCCTATGCCAAGGCAAACAAGATTCCCTATGTGGACTATTTCAGCGCAATGCTCTCCGACGACGGCACCTGCATGAACCCCTCTTATGCCAACGACAATCCTGGCGTGCATCCCAACGCCGAAGGCTATGCCGTGATGGAGAGTCTGCTACTTCCCGTCATCAAGAAACTGCGCTAAGGGTGGGAAAAATAATACATTTTTCCCATTTTGTAATCTCCACATAGCAAAAGCTGGTGCAAAGCGAAGAAAAGCGATGCTTTTCTTGGGCGTACGAAAGAAAAGTCCTACCTTTCGGCTCGAATGACCAAATCTTATGACCAATATGGACAATAACTATTGCCTTATACTGGCTGGCGGAAATGGAAGCCGACTATGGCCGGTGAGTCGCACTACGCGCCCCAAACAGTTTATGGACTTGCTGGGTACGGGTCGCAGTCTGCTTCGGCAGACTTACGACCGGGTTGCCCGTTTCATTGAGCCCAGTCACATCTATATCTCGACGAATATCGATTA
Organism: Bacteroidaceae bacterium; assembly: GCA_024680695.1. Classification (GTDB taxonomy): domain Bacteria; phylum Bacteroidota; class Bacteroidia; order Bacteroidales; family Bacteroidaceae; genus Physcousia. Next base: position 11,745 of record JAILBW010000061.1, on the reverse strand, counting down.
CCTCCCCCTCGTGCGCGAGCAACTTCCCGAAGTCGATGACGTTCACATATTGGAGGAACCCGTGCGTCGTGGCACTCTTGCCGCAGTTGCATGGGGTACAGTCGTCATAGCCAAGAAGAACCGCCAGGCAAACGTGCTGGTGACCCCCTCCGACCAAATCATCTTGGACGAGGAGACCTATCAGCACGATCTGATCGCGGGCCTCGACTTTGTGGCTCACCATGAGAAACTCCTCGTTACGGGCATCAAGCCCTCGCGCCCCGAGACAGGCTATGGATACATTCAGATGGACGACGAGCATGCTGTGGCTCCCGACATCTACCCCGTGAAGTCCTTTACCGAGAAGCCCGACGCCCAGTTTGCACAAGTGTTCATCGACGAGGGCGACTTCCTTTGGAATGCCGGCCTCGACTTCTTCAACGTGGAAGTCATGCTCAGCAATCTCTATCGGCTTGTGCCAGAGTATCAGGTGGAGATTCCGCGCATGATGGCCGAGGCCGAGTTTGCCGCCCCTACGCTAGTGCCCGGGTTCTTCAGTTCGTTGCCCAACCTGAACATCGACATCAGCATCATGGAGCGTAGCGAGAACGTCTGCGTCCAGGCAGGTCATTTCGGATGGGCCGACATCGGCACCTGGGCCAGCCTCTTCGACGACGCCCCTTCGGATGCCGACGGAAACGTCCTGCTCAACACCCCCGCTTTCCTCTACGACTGCCACGATAATGTGGTGCGCCTGCCTAGCGGACGCACAGCTGTCGTCAAGGGCCTGCACGACTATGTAATTGCCGAGGAGGGAGAAATCCTGATGATTTGCCCGCGCGAGGACGTCTCGGCCATGCGACGCATGCATACCGATACGAAGTTCTCCTGACGTTTACGCTTTCCTTTAACCCTTAATGTGCTTGTCCTAAACAAATACGGACCTGACGGACAGTACGGATAACCTCAAGTGGCACGAAGAGTGAAAAACCGATTAGTCCGAGGCCGTAAAAACAATTAAGGTGGGTTCTAAAAATTAGCGTTGGACTGCTCTTAGTCTATTTTAGAGCAGATTTGGCTTCAAGGCCGCAGAAGCGTAGCGAGCTACGGTTCAAGGGCTTGGAGGAAAAGATGCCTAAAAGAGGCAAAAGCAGACGAAGATAGTACCCACTGGATTTAATAATTATTAGAACACACCTTAACACAAAACTACATTATGCAACGCAAAAGAAATCTTTCGTTTTTGCATCGTCTCTTCCTCTGCCTTCTGGCCTGTAGCCTCGCTTTCGGCGCCTTACAAGGTCAGACGAAGAAGACGATGACCATCTCCATTTGGGACGGCACGGACAATACCGACAACGACCGCGCCAACGCCGTGCTCTATGGCTTTCTGCCCGAGGAGGGCAACGGGAAGGCCGTCATCATCTGTCCGGGCGGAGGCTATCAGGGCCTGTGCATGGACTATGAGGGTACCGACTTCGCCACTTGGTTCAACGCCCACGGCGTCGCCGCCTTTGTGCTGAAATACCGCCTTCCAGCTGCACGCCACGCCGTTCCTCTCGACGACGCCACCCGCGCCATCCTCATCGTCCGGGAACATGCAGCCGATTGGGGCATCGACACCAAGGCTGTCGGCATTATGGGCAGCTCGGCCGGCGGACATCTGGCCTCCACGTTGGCCACGCACTTCACTACCGATTCGCGTCCCGACTTCCAGATTCTCCTCTATCCTGTCATCACGATGGACGAGAGCTACACCCATCTCGGCAGCCGGCAGGCCCTGCTCGGCAATTCCCCCGCAGCTTCGCTCGTGAACAAGTACAGCAACGAGCGTCAGGTAAAGGCCAACACCCCTCAGGCGTTTGTGGTCGTCTCGTCTGCCGACGAACTGGTGCCCGTGAAGAACAGCCTGCAATACGTCCAGGCGTTGATCAACAAAAATATTCCCGCCAGCCTGCATATCTATCCCGGCGGCTTCCACGGCTTCGGTCACCTCGCACGCTTCGAGGACTACGAGATGTGGCACAATGAATTGCTCTACTGGCTCGAGCAGGAAGTCCACGCTAGTGTGCCACAGGTGCCCGAAGGGACGGAAGTCGATTACGACCATCCCTTGCTGAAGGCGACCTCCCAGCTGAGCGATAACTGCTACTGGCACTACGCCGGATTCGACATGAGCGTGAACACCCTCCTTGACGGCAACACGGCCACTCACTTCCATTCCGACGCTACGAACAAGACGCCGCTGAGCCAGCTCAACCAGTACATCCAGATGGACATGCTCGAGCCCCAGGCGATGGTGCAGCTCTACTATGCCGGGCGCGACCTGCAGCCCATCGGCCCCGTCACGAACCCCAGCCTGTCCATGATTAACAGCCCCAACCACATCATTATCATGGGCACCAACACCCCAGCCGACGAGAGCAGCTGGACGCAGTTGGCCGAGTTTACGGAAGGCTTCCCGGGTGTGGTCGTTGCCGGCCAGTATTATTCGCCCGCCATCGAGATGGCCACACCGATGCGCTACCTACGCATGATTGTCAAGGGCGCCGAGCAGAGCAACGTCTATTGGAACATCAGCGAGCTACAGCTCTATGCCTGCACGCCGAAGAATCCCGATGCAGTCGGTGCTCCCAAGATGGAAAAGGCATCCACTTCGGCCACTTACACGCTCGATGGGCGTCAGGTGTCCGATACCTCCGCTCACCGTCAGGGAGTCTATATCGTGGACGGCAAGAAGGTTCTGGTCAAGTAGATTACGCTCTTATTCAACGCCGAAGGGCTGTACTCCCAATCGTGGGGGTGCAGCCCTTCAACTGTTTGTACGGTCGTCCTCGTCCTTCAGAGGCACGCTTTGATGCGCGCTGCGATGTCCGCCAATTCTTCGGGCTTCAGCTCCAGGTGAGGACGGTTGAAGCGAATGTCGGCCTCAGTCTTCATGGGGATGAGATGGATGTGGGCATGGCGCACTTCGAGCCCGATGACGCACATTCCCACCTTTTCGCAGGGGAACGCCTTCTTGATGGCCACCGCCACCCGTTTCGCGAAGACGTGCAGTCCGGCCAGTTCCTCGTCGGGGAGGTCGAAGATGTAGTCCACCTCGCGCTTCGGAATCACCAGAGTGTGCCCCTTTGTCAGAGGGCTGATGTCGAGGAATGCATAGTAGCGCTCGTCCTCGGCCACCTTGTAGCTGGGAATCTCTCCCGCTACGATTTTGCTAAAAATACTTGCCATAGCTTTACTCCTCAATACTGATATTCAGAATCTCCAACTCGATCTCTCCCTGCGGCACCTTGATTTTGGCCCTCTCTCCGACCTTCTTTCCCAGAAGCCCTTGTGCGATGGGCGTGGAGACCGAAATCTTCCCCTCTCGCAGGTTTGCCTCCGTGTCGCTCACGATACGGTATTTCATTACCGCGCCGTTCTTCACGTTCTTCAGTTCCACGCTGGTCAGAATCTGCACCGTGCTCATGTCCATGTGCGTGGTGTCGATGATTTTAGCCTCGAGGATAGTCTGTTTCAGCAGGGCAATCTTTGTTTCCAGTTTTCCCTGCCATTCCTTTGCCGCGTCATATTCGGCGTTCTCGCTCAGGTCGCCCTTGTCGCGCGCCTCGGCGATGGCAGCGCTGGCTGCGGGACGTTCCACGCTCTCCAGGTGCTGCAATTCGGCTACCAGTTTGTCGTAGCCCTTCTGTGACATGTATGCCATACGATTTTATATTTTAATTTATTTACCCTTTATTCAAGACGTAAGAAAAAAAGAAGAATCCCAATCGGCAGACTGGAACCCTTTTTCCTCACTTTCAGTATGAATCTCGATGCAAAGATAAGCACCTTTTTTGAAACTCGCAAATTTTTTTAAAAGAAATTCACTCCAGCTGCTCAAAACCTCAAGTGCAAAATGAGTGAGAGAAGTCAAAAAATGCTTGATTATTTACGAACGAGTACACAATATTCGAGTGTAAACGCAAAATTTCTTGCTGCTGCGAAAGTGGGTGCTTGCTGTCGCTTGAGTGCCTGCTTGCCGCAGTATGTCTTCCTGTCGGGCGTTGAGCGTGCAGGGCTGTGAGCAGTTCCACGTCTTTCCGGCTCAGTTGGATGGCCGAGAGATGACTTCTACGCCTGTTTCGAGGGCATAAAGAGTGTTTAGTTACCCAATAAATGGGCGGACAATCTCCTCGGTGAGGTCCCAGAGTTCCTGCATCTTGGAGCGCTCGGCGCGCTTTATCTTCCAAGGCACGATGTGATTGGAGCGATTGAAGGTGCCTGTCTGGGTGGCCTTGTCCTCGTCGAGAAGGAGGTGGATGGCGGTGTCGGCGCCTTGCCGAGGCGTGCGGATGAGGGGACGGAAGATGAGGTCGGTGATGGGGTCGAAGAACATCTGCATGCGGATGATTCCTGTGCTGACAATGCCGGGGTCGGCAGCGTTGACGGTGATGCCCTGCGATTCGAGACGACGGGCGAGGGCGATGGTGAAGAGGGCGATGGCCAGCTTGGAGTTGAAATAGGGGAAGCAGCGCATCCAGCAGCGAAACTTGGTGCCACGCTCGAAGAACTGGGGGAAACGGAGCCGTCCCCAGGGCACGACGAGCGATGCCATGCTGACGATGCGGGAACCGCGGCCCATGAGGGGGAGCAGGAGGCGGGTCAAGAGGTAGTGGCCCACGTAGTTCACCTGTATCGTGCGCTCCAGTCCATCGACGGTGTAGTGGAGGCCCGTCTCCATCGTACCGGCATTGTTCATGAGCAGATCGAGATGGGCGAATCGCTGCTTCACCGTATCGGCAAAGGCACGGACGAGCGAGAGGTTGGCGAGGTCGAGGCCAATGACCTCGATGTTCGGATTGCCCGTTTCGGCCTTCAGTGTATCGCATTTCGGCTGTGCCTTCTTCGGGCAGTAGCAGGCCATGATGACATGATAGCCCGCCTGGGCCACCGCTTTCGTCTCCTCGTATCCCATGCCGCCGTCGGCACCGGTGATGATGGCAAGTTTCATGTTTTGTGATTTACGGATTTACGTTCTGCTCCTGCTCGATGCGCGCTATCTCACGCTCGATGCTGGGGGGAAGGGGTTCGTCGAGATGCTGGTGGCAAGCCATTTCGGCAGTATACATGCGGCCAATGCAGTAGTTGCTGTGGAGGCAGCCGCAGCGGTGGTGCGGGTCTTCGCGCAGACGGTTCACGAAGTCGGGCTCGTTGAGCAGCGAGCGGGCCATCTGCACAGCCTCGAAGCCGTGGGAGAGCACTTCCTCTATCTTATCGCCGCACACGAGTCCGCCCACGTAGATGAACTTCATGTCGGGCAGGGCCTGACGGAACTTCAGTGCGTCGTCGAGGAAGAAGGCCTCGCGATAGGGCACCGTGGGCGTGAGGCATGCCTTGACGAAGGGGCGTCCGGCGCGGATGCTGTACTTGAGCCAAGGCTTGTCCATGTAGTGGGTCATCGTCTGCAGCGGCAGCTCGCCGCGCATGACATACATCGGAGTGGCGCTCACCAGTCCGCCGCTCAGCACGATAGCATGGGCGCCCAGCTGCTGCAGGCGGCGTGCCACGGGGATGCTATGTTCCTCGAGCGAGATGCCGTGGCGCAGTCCGTCGCGCATGTTCATCTTGCAGACGACAGCCATATCGTCGCGAGCGGCCTTCATTACCTCCTCCATGCACATTGTCATGAAGCGCATGCGGTTCTCCAGCGAACCGCCGTATTCGTCGTGTCGATGGTTGAAGAAGGGATTGAGGAACTGATCGATGAGGTAGCCGTGGCCGCAATGTATCTCGACTTCGTCGAATCCCGCCTCGCGGGCCAGGTTGACGGCATCGCCGAACTTGCGTGCCAAGGCCGGCAGTTCGTCGCGACGCAGGCCGCGCACCAGCGTGGGGCTGTATATATTGAATCCGGTGCTGGCGCCTACAGGCAGACATCCGCAGATGCTCTTGTGGCTCATATTGCCGCAATGGCCCAGCTGGATGCCGGCAGCTGCTCCCTCGCGATGGATGCCGTCGGTGAGGCGGCGGAGGCCGGGCACTATCTCGGGCTTCATCACCAGCTGGCGGTCGAAGCTCAGTCCGCTCTCGGTGACAGCGGCGTAGGCCACCGTGGTCATTCCCACTCCGCCTCGCGCCACACTGGTGTGGTAGTCGTAGAGCATCTGGCTGGGTTGATGGCCGGGGCACATACTTTCGAAGGCAGCGCTGCGGATGGCGCGGTTGCGCAGGGTGAGCGGCCCGATGTGAGCCTCCTCAAATAGTCGTTTTAGTTCATTGTCCATAGTTCATAGTCCTAAGCCTCTCCCCCGCCCCGCTGCCGACAAGGAGGGGAGCAGTATGCTGAAGGTGGCAATAGATTGGCTCAATAGAGCAATGGGAAGATGCGTTTTCTCTTTCCTACGGCATCGTCGCCGAACTCCTGCCGGTACTTCTTGTGGATGGCATGGGCGCGGGGAACGAGATTAGCCGCCGTCCAAAGCACGAACAGCCATGCTGCCGGGGTGGCCACAGCCAGGGCAAAGCCCGTCCATTCGACGATTTCGCCCAAATAGTTGGCGCTGGTTACGTATCGGAACATGCCTCGGCTGGGCAGGTAGTGGCGAGTGTCGGCAGGGCTTCGGCGCAGATGGCGGACGATGCTGTCGGAGCGCCAGTTGATGTACAGTCCCACAAAAAAGACTGCCACGCCCACGACGGCATTCCAATGGGTGAGGTATTCGGCTCCGTGCCCGAAGTCGGGGTTCGGAAACCAGTAGAGGCCGCCGCCCTGAAGCACTCCGTTTATCACGTTGAACGTGATGCCCATGAGCATGATGGCCATCGGCATGCGACTCTTTCCCTTCAGCAGGAGGGGGAAGATAAAGCTTCGATGGAAATAGTGCAGGAGGAAAAGGCCGAGGAAGCACAGTTCGGGCAGATGGAGGCTGAAGCCTGTGCCGACCCAGATGGCCACCATGACCAGGAAGACGGGGGCCTCCATCAGCACCCATCCCAGACGGTTGTCGATGCTCCATCCCCATCGACGGGTGCGGAACTGTCCGTAACCGGCGTTCACAAAGTAGAGGCAGACGAAGACGACAAGGGCCATCACCGCCATGCCCGCGATGAGATGGTAATACAGGGATTCGCTCATCATGGCTTCACGGCAATCGTTTGCGGTTCGGTGGTCGGCCCATCGACATAGAGCAAGCCATCCTCGTCGATGTGCAGGCGATCCATCAGTACGACTCGCTCGCCGGGGTTGTCACTCATGCGGCCATGATAGACACAATAGCGCTGGCCGTCGGGCATGGTGATGACCATGTTGTGGCCGGTGCCCATGACGGTGCCGCCGCGGCTTACGTTCTCCTGCAGGACGGGGTTGTTGGCCGCTTTCGTGAAGGGACCCAACGGATTGTCGGCCGTAGCGTAGCCCACGGCATAGTACTTGCCGGCGTAAGAGTTGGCGCTATACATTATATAATATGTCTTCCCCTCGCGGAAGAGGTAGCTGCCTTCGGTCCAGCGACGGTTCACCTCGGCGTGAGTGGCGCTGCGGCTCTCCCACTCGGCCTGTGCGTCGGACAACTTTGTGGGTGGCGCCAGCAGCAGTTGCGGCTCGCCGATGATGCCGCTGAAGTCGGGTTTCAGCTCGACACCATACACCCAGCTCTCCTCGATAACGGGGAAACTGCCCACGCTGCGCAGCGAGTCGGCAATCTCACTTGCCACCGGGTGTTTGTAGCAGCAACGGCTATAATAAAGGTAGCAGCGGCCGGCCTCGTCGTCGAAATAGACATTCGCGTCGATGATGGGATAGTCGGGATTGAAGACGGGGCGATCCATCAGGTCGGTGAAGGGTCCCGCAGGACTATCGCTCACCGCCACGCCAATCTTGAAGTTCTCCACCTCGTCGTTGGGATTCTCGCGATAGTTGGCGCTGTAGAACATATAGTAGCGTCCGTTGCGTTCATAGACCTCGGGTGCCCAGAAGCAGTCCTCGTTCCATTGTCCCTCGTCGCCGCCCTTGTACACCTGTCCGCAAGACTCCCACTCGGCCAGGTCGTCGCTCACGAAGGCCTCGAAGCCGTCGGCCAGCGAAGTGCCATACATATAGTAGCGCCCGTCGCTGGCGTGCAAGAGGTAGGGGTCGCCCAGTTTCAGGGGGATGGGGTTAGTGACTGTGCTCTCCTCGTAAGCCGTAGTCGATGTGGCGGAGGGGAAGCAGCTGTGCAGCACAAAGGCGAGGCAGCAGAGCCCCAGCGTCGGGAGCGTCCTGCAATTCATGTTTGTCTTCATCGTGTTATTTAATCCTTAAACCTTAATACCTTTTCGCCTCACCCTCGGAGTATGGGGGGGAGGCATTCCCGAATCGTCAAATCTCCCGCCCATAGCGACGCACCTCGTCCACGACCTTGAGTAGGTATTGCCCATACTGATTCTTCAGCATGGGCTGAGCGAGCTGGCGCATCCGGTCTTCGTCGATCCATCCCTTGCGGAAGGCTATCTCTTCGAGGCAGGCCACCTTCAGTCCCTGCCGCTTCTCGAGCACCTCGATGTAGGTGGAGGCTTCGGACAACGAGTCGTGAGTGCCCGTATCGAGCCAGGCAAAGCCGTGCCCGAGGGTGAGCACCTGCAGCCGTTTCTCGGCGAGGAAGTGCTGATTGACGCTGGTGATTTCGTATTCGCCGCGCGCACTTGGCTCGATCGAACGCGCCACCTGCACCACGTCGTTGGGGTAGAAGTAGAGGCCCACGACGGCATAGTTGCTCTTCGGCTCCCGAGGCTTCTCCTCGATGGAGAGGCAGTTGCCGTTGCGGTCGAACTCGGCCACGCCATAGCGTTCAGGGTCGTTCACCCAATAGCCGAAGATGGTGGCCTTGCCTTCGTCGGCTGTGCGTACCGCTTCGTACAGCATGGGGGCGAAGCCGTTGCCATGAAAGATGTTGTCGCCCAAGACGAGGCAGACGGTATCGCTGCCGATGAAGTCGGCACCGATGGTGAAGGCTTGTGCCAGTCCGTCGGGGCTCGGCTGCTCGGCATATTCGATATGCATGCCCAGTTCGCTGCCGTCACCCATCAGCCGGCGGAAGCATGGGAGGTCGGCGGGAGTGGAGATTATCAGAATGTCTCGGATGCCTGCCTGCATCAGCACGCTGACGGGGTAATATATCATCGGCTTGTCGTAGATGGGCATCAGCTGCTTGCTGATTCCCTTCGTGATGGGATAGAGGCGAGTGCCGCTGCCTCCTGCTAGTACGATTCCTTTCATTCTGCCTTCAAGTTTTTTGCCTCCATCTGCGCCATGCAGCGCCGCAGGGAGTCGGTCCAATGGGGGATGCGGAGGCCAAAGGTCTCTTTGATTTTCGTCTTGTCGAGCACGCTGTAGGCCGGGCGCCGGACGGGACTGGGGAATTCGTCGGAATGGCACGGAAGCACCTCGCATGCGGTGTGATTCGCCAGGGAGGCGATTTCATGCGCAAAGTCGTACCACGAGCAGAGGCCTTCGCCCGTGTAGTGGTAGATGCCTGCCTTGGGATAGCGTTCTGCTTGCTGTCGCGCGAGCCTCCACTTGCTGTAGTTTTCCACGATGCTTGCTGTAGTCTGTGCAAGGTCGAGCGCATAGGTGGGCGTTCCCACCTGGTCGAAAACGACGTTCACTCGGTCGCGCGTGGCCGTCAGCTGCAGCATCGTCTTCAGGAAGTTTCGGCCAAACGGGCTGTAGAGCCAGGCAGTACGCAGGATGATACACTCCGCGCCACTCGCCAGTATGGCCTGCTCGCCATGCAGCTTGCTTGCGCCATAGACGCCGAGGGGCGCACCTTCCTGCTCTTCGCGGTAGGGGGTGTTGCAGGCCGCACCGCCAAAGACATAGTCCGTGCTGATGTGAATGATGAGTCCATCGCGCTCCTTCATGATGCGCGCCAAAAGGCCTGGCGCATGGGCGTTGAGCGATTCGGCCTGCGCAGGCTGGCTCTCGGCAAGATCGACATTCGTAAAGCCGGCACAGTTTATTATCACCTGTATGTCCTCCTCGTCCACAACATGGCGCAAGGCGGCCTCGTCCGTGATGTCAAGCAACAGGGTGGAGAGTGGCTCGGCCTCCACAATGTCGGCGAAGACATAGTGATGGCTGCTTTCGTGGGCAACGATACGCAACTCTCGCCCCAGCTGTCCGTTGGCTCCGGTTACGAGGATGTTCATGGGCGCAAGGTGTCTTGGTGTTGAAAGATGAAATCCCTCGGCGCGTCGGCCAGCAACGGATGGTGCATATCCTTTTCGCTCAGGATGACCTCCTCGAGCGAGATGCCCCAATCGATGTCCAACGATGCATCGGCAATACTGATACCAGCCTCAGCCTCGGGGTGGTAGAACTCGTCGCACTTGTACTGGAACACCGCCTCGTCGCTCAGTACGGCATATCCGTGGGCAAAGCCTTTGGCGATGTAGAACTCCAGGTGGTTATCCTCCGTCAGTTCCACAGCCACCGACTTTCCGAAGGTGGGCGAGCCATGACGGATATCTACGGCCACATCGAGCACCGCCCCCCGAACGCAGCGCACCAGCTTTGCCTGCGAATAAGGCGGACGCTGATAGTGCAGGCCGCGTATCACACCCCGACGGCTCAGACTCTCATTGTCTTGCACGAAACGGACGGGACCCACAGCCGCGTCGAACTCCCTCTGCGAGAAACTCTCGAAGAAGTATCCCCGACTGTCCTGGAACACACGCGGCTTTAGGATGAGCGCGCCCTGCAACTTTGTTTCAACGATTTCCATCTTTCGCTACTTTTCTTTGCAATCCCCGCACAAAGGTACGAATAAGCGAGGGAAAAGCCAAAAGATTTTGGACTTTTCCGAGCGAAAGTACTTTCAAGCAACGCTTAAAGGTACGAATAAGCGAGGGAAAAGCCAAAAGATTTTGAACTTTTCCGAGCGAAAGTACCTCCCTTTTTCACTTTTCGAACCAAGAGCCGAGACTTGTGCATAGTCCTTCTTCCTTTATCATCCAATATCTCCTTGACAGGCGAAACTTAGGAATCTGGCGTCTCCCGAAAAAACTCCAGAATGTTGAAAACATCTATCACATCTATCACATCTATCACAAACCCGCTGTGGCAGCGGGATTGGGCAGTGATAGATGGTGTGATAGATGTGATAGATGATTGCCAAAAAAGGGATTTCACACGCATTTTTTGATCGGAATTCGCGAAAAAAAAGCGTTTTTAAACGCAATTCTGAACAAACATTTGGGATTTCGGAGGCGATTTTGCGAAAATGAATGGTATTTCGAAAGCAATTTCGTGCAAATTAACTGCGTCGCACAAGCGATGCAACCCGTTTTACACGCTTTTACATCAGTTGTGTAATTCATTTACATCATGGGTGTAATCGTTTTACATCACGCTGTAATCGTTTTACGGCTGTGTGTAACGATGGCAATCGCGCTCGATCTTTGTTATTACAAACATCCCCCCCGAAAAAAACATCCGCTTTTCAAGCCAAAACATTGTTTCTTCTGTTTTTTTGTAAAATCTAAACACAAAACTGCTCTTATGAGACGTTTTCGACACAAATTTTAAGCATCAGCGATGCAAAAACGGTAAATTTTGGCCGATAAAACGCGTTTTTTGCGCAGAAATAAGTCGGAAAATGCGTCTCAATCCCCATTTTTCGGGTTCATCTATCACATCTATCACACCATCTATCACTGCCCAATCCCGCTGCCACAGCGGCCGTGTGATAGATGTGATAGATGTGATAGATGTTTTTCACATTACGGAGTTTTATAGGTGGGTTC
>JAILBW010000055.1 GCA_024680695.1 Bacteroidaceae bacterium | reverse complement strand
AATGAGAAGGGCGAAATCGAGAAGGATGCCAAGGGCGAAGCCAAGTACCGCATGACAGCGGTCATCAATGGTGAGAGCATCAGCCATGAGATTACTCAGAAGCAGTATGATAAGTTCATGGCCATCGATGACTATCATCGCATGAAGCTCTTCTCCCACATTTTCAGTGAAGTAGATATGAAAAACATTCCTGATAACAAAATGGCAGAACTCACCTACGACGATTTCAAAAAAAGCTCAATATTCAGGATGTGCTGATAGACGCTGGCTACACGTTGAACAGACGTGACGGCTTGCGCTATCCGTCGTATGTAAGGCCGAACAGTGAGGGCAGACGTATTCGCGGTGACAAGTTCATCGTCATGTTTTGCTGCAATAAGACCTTTTGTTCCTTTCGTCACAAATAATAAAATCTAGCTTGAATTAATAGATTGCGGAGTTGGGCAATACGCGAATCTTACGAGTGCTTCCATCGCAGTATCCGAAAGAGGTAGAGGAGGAGCGGGGAACAATGAGTCCGTTCATCGAGCCGGAAGAATAGTCGCGGCCGTCTGCGCCATTAGTGCCCATTGCGCTGTAGCGGAAATCGGCACGGAAGTAGGCCTGAATAGTACCTCCGTTTCCATCGGGAATTTTCACTTTGACAGAAGGATCGCCATTCTCAAGGTCGTAAACAACACTATTCTTCTTGTCAAACTGGATGGTATCGGTATGCCCCTCGCTGTCAGTCGTATAGTAGTCAATCACCCATTTGTAGTCGGCATGATAAAGCAGATGACCTTTTTTACTTTGGACGGCAGTGAAAACGATGGAGTCTCCGGCTGTCGGCATGGCAGGTTCAACGGCAAAACCTTCATAGGTTGGCATGTAGGAGACCGGGTCGTCATTCCTGCATGCGAAAAAGCCGACAATCAGTGAGAGAAAAACGGTCGAACGAACAAGTAAGCTTCGAGGTGAGGTGATGTGTAGTTTCATATTGCGTTGAGTTTTTTTAATTCTGTGTATAGTCGTTGCACAGGGAGTCCCATGACATTGAAATAGGAGCCGCTCAAGCCAGTAACTCCCACATAGCCAATCCACTCCTGAATGCCATAGGCTCCTGCCTTGTCCAGTGGATGATAGTGTGTGACATAGTGTCGGATTTCCTCGTCTGTAAGTGGGCCGAAGGTGACATCGCTTGTACAAGAGAACGATTGTTGCCACTCGGTCGTAGTCAGCGTGACGCCAGTTACCACCTGATGCGTTTGCGTACGAAGTTTTCGGAGCATTTGGCAAGCCTCGTCTTCGTCGCAAGGCTTCCCCAGCACTTGCCCGTCGAGCCACACAATTGTGTCGGCAGTGATGAGTAATTCGTCGGGAGTAAGCGTATATGCCGACGCCTTTTCCCTGCTGATGAAGACAGGTATTTCATCAGGTTTCAATCCATCGGGATACGATTCATCAATACCCTTCATCAGTCGTACCTCGTAGGACAATCCGAGACCATCCATCAACTCGCGACGACGAGGAGAATTCGATGCAAGAATCAGTTTGTATTTCATGTTCAAGGGTTCAAGAGTTCAAATGTTCAAGGGTTCATTTGGGGCAACGCAAGTTGGGCGTCAGCGTTGGGGCAATCGCACGTTATACGTTCAAGCGACGGAGGGCAGAAGCGACGGAGCTCCGTCCGAGAGTGAGACTATTTACCATCCAAAGGCAGTTTTGTCATTCAACCACTTCCCTTGCGCACGCAAGACCTGCTCGATGACATCGCGACCGCAGCCATACCCACCACGATAATGACTTATGTAGCAACTAGCTTCTCGCACTTCCACAGCGGCGTCGGCAGGGCAGCAAGGGCAGCCACAACGTTGCATAATCTCAAGGTCCGGAATGTCGTCGCCCATGTAGAGAATGTCACGATGCTCAAGTCCGTATTTGGAGCGAAATTGCTCATAGACAGGCAGTTTTTGAGCGCAGCCAATATACACATCGTGAATGCCTAAGGCTTCGTAACGATGGCGTATGGATTCAACGCGAGCTCCTGTAATGATGGCCAGCTTCAGCCCCATCTTCACTGCAAGTTGCATGGCATATCCATCCTTGATGTTTGCAGTGCGAATCGGATTACCGTCCTCGCCAATAGGGATTGTCTCGGCACTGAGTACGCCATCGACATCAAAGCAGAGTGCCTTAATCTTCGTCAGGTCGTAATCTATCATAGATGCTTTCAGTCAGTAAGGTGTATATCTCTTTCATTTTCTCGTCGGAGAGCATGTCAAGATGCTTCCCGATAACATTCATGTCATGGCGAACGGCTGGGCCTGTCTGAGCTTCAGAAGGTTGCATGTCGTGCACTTTGCGTGCAGTTTCATCGATGAGAGGCCACAAGGCGCTGAACGGAATGCCACGCTCGGATAGCAGGCGAGCAGCGAGGTCGTACAAGTGGTTTGTAAAGTTGCAGGCGAAAACTGCTGCAAGATGGATATAACGACGGTTAACCTCGTCCAAGGCCCAAACGCGGTTACTTATCAATTCCGCCAGCATCATCAGTTGTTCCTCATCGGTACGGCTCTCGATAAAGATTGGGATTTCGGTAAAATCCACCGAACGCTTGCGGCTGAATGTTTGTAAAGGATACATCACACCTCGGCGCTCAGCTGGAAGCACATCCTGCGACATGCTGCCGGCGGTGTGAACGAACAGCGCATGGGCGCCGGTTTCCTTGCCTTGGCGTTCGACATCACTTGCGGTAATCACGTCAAACACTTGCCTTGACAATGCTTCCAACATCGCGTCGCTCACGCTAAACAGGTACATCTCGGCATCGCTCGACACTTCCTCGACATCCGTTGTCCACGCACAACCCAGTCGGTCGGCAAGCGTCTCGGCCGAGGAGCGGGTGCGGCTCCACACCTGCAGGATCTCGCATCCAGCCTTCTGCAAGGCTTCGCCAAGATGAGTGGCCACGTTGCCGGCACCAATGAGTACAGTTTTCACGTTTTCGGAGTTTTATTTGCAATCAGAAGCACGGCAGCATGGGGCTGTAGACATGTACTTTTTCCCACAACAGACGGTCCTCATTGAAAGGCTTGCGTTCCATTCCCTTATGTCCGACAGCCACAATGGCCAGAACACGAAGCTGGTCGGGAATGCCAAGAATGCGTCGGACATTCTCCTCGGCATCGCCTCCTTCGGCATCATGGCGGTCGCGCACCTGAATCCAGCATGCACCCAATCCGAGGTCTTCGGCCTGCAAGAGCATCTGCGTGGCAGCCACCGAAGCATCCTCGATCCAGACGTCGCTCACCTGTGGGTCACCCAAGACGACCACAGCAAGGGGAGCTCCCGACAGAAAATCGGCCCCTTGACTCTTGCATTGGCTCAGCATCTCGAGCGTCGCCTTATCCTCGACCACCACGAATTCCCAAGCATGTAAGCCCTTGCTCGACGGCGACATCAACGCTGCACGAAGCAGCAAACGAGCCTCGTCAGCCGACAGTAATTCGTCGGTAAACTTGCGCATCGAACGCCGCATTTTTATCAGTTCACTGAAACTATTCATTGTCTTTCGAGTTATTCGAGTGCAAAATTAGCAAAAAAAAACGGCTTATGATATACAAAAAGAGTACTTTTTCACGTTATTTCATATATGAAACGCTGGTCGGCGATATTATTTGCATTGTTTTGCTGCCTGTGCCTCAAAGCGCAGGAGGATGGTGGGAAAGTGCACCTAAAGGGGCGCATTGTGGATGAAAATGAAGAAGCTGTGAGCTTCTGCATGGTGCGCATCGAGGGCACAATGACGTCCACTACAGCCAATCTCGACGGCCAGTATCGACTGGAGTTTGCCACGGCTGACAGTGTAGCCATTCTCTATCAGATGATTGGCTACGAACCGCGACGGCGAGTGTTGAAGAATCCTCAGGGCAATCTGACGCTCAACATCGTGATGCACTCAAGCCAGAAACTAATGGAAGAGCTCACCGTTTCCGACTCGCGGCGGCAGATGGGCAGCACCCAAGAGCTGAACACGAAAGACTTGAAGCGCCTGCCCTCCACCACTGGCAATGCCGTGGAGGAGCTCGTGGCCACACAAGCGGGAGTGAGTTCCCACAACGAGCTAAGTAGCCAATATAATGTGCGCGGCGGCTCATTCGACGAGAATTGCGTCTATATCAATGGTGTCGAGGTTTATCGTCCCCTGCTCATCAGCAGCGGTCAGCAGGAGGGCCTCTCGGTTATAAACAGCGATATGGTAGAGCGGGTTGATTTCAGCGCAGGAGGATTCGAGGCAAAGTATGGCGACAAAATGAGCAGCGTGCTCGACATCACCTATGCCCGTCCGCAAAAGGCCGAGGGCAGTGTGCAGGGAAGCTTATTAGGAGCAAACGCTCATGCCGGCTACGGGAATCGCAAGCTGTCGTTCAGCAACGGCCTGCGATATAAGACGAACCAGTACATGCTGGGGTCGCTCGACACAAAGGGCGAGTATCGTCCGCGCTTCCTCGACTATCAGGCTTACTTGAGCTGGACGCCTACTCGAGCATGGACCATCGACATGATTGGCTATGTGAGTCGCAACCTGTACGATTTCCGTCCGAAGGATCGAGAGACGCACTTCGGCACACTGGCCGACGTAAAGAGTTTTCGCGTCTATTTCGACGGACAAGAAAAGGATCGCTTCCAAACGCTGTTCGGCACATTGAAGATCGGACACCGAATGGGTGAAAACGGGATGCTGAGCCTCTCAGCTTCGGCTTTCAGCACGCACGAACGGGAAACGTACGATATTCAGGGGCAGTATTGGCTCGACGAAACGCACAGCATCGAACAGCTAGGTGTCGGCACATACATGGAACATGCTCGCAACCGGCTCAACAGCAAATCGCGCACCATAAAGTTGGCCTATGAGCATCGCTTTGCCAGCACTCATCACCTGCAGACAGGACTCAGCTGGCGTCATGAACACATCGACGAGGATGCCCGAGAATGGGAGTATCGCGACAGTTCAGGATACAGCATCCCTCACACGGCAAACGACTTGCAACTCATTTACCACATGAAGAGTCGGAACGAGATCACCTCCGACCACATGGAACTCTACGCTCAGGACACATATCGTCGTGAAAGCCGTGTCGGCATTCTGAGTGTAAACTATGGTGCTCGTCTCTCCTATTGGGACTGGAACGACGAATGGCTCTTCTCGCCCCGCGTCAGCATCGGCTTTGTGCCGCACGAACTCGACAACTTTACGTTCCGACTGGCCACCGGCCTCTACTACCAGCGCCCCTTCTACAAGGAATTGCGCGATACGGTGACCACTCACGGATCCACGGTTGTCCAACTGAACAAGCACATCCGTTCGCAGCGTTCTTTCCAGCTAGTGGCAGGTATGGAGTACAAGTTCCGTCTCTCGGAGCGCCCCTTCAAGTTCACCACCGAACTGTACTACAAAGGCCAAAGCGACCTGAATCCCTACAATGTCGACAACGTGAAGATTGTCTATTACGGCAACAACTGCGCATCGGGCTATGTCATTGGAGGCGATGTGAAGCTCTACGGCGAGTTTGTGCCTGGCACCGATTCGTGGATAAGCCTAGGACTGATGAAAGCCAGCATGACACTCAACGGACGACACATCCCCCAGCCCACCGACCAGCGCTACAACCTGAACCTCTTCTTCAGCGACTTCTTCCCAGGCACCACACGATGGAAAATGACGCTAAAAGCCTCGTTTGCCGATGGACTGCCCTTCGGTCCGCCCCACACTGGTCTGGAACGCAATGTATTCCGCGCGCCAGCCTACAGACGCTTCGACCTTGGCATGAACTACCGTCTGCTCGACAACGAGGAGCGCCGCCTGCAGCCTCGGGCTATCCGAAACGTGTGGCTTGGGCTCGACTGCTTCAACATCTTCGGACTGAACAACGTAAGCAGCTACTATTGGGTGACCGATGTTGCCAACCACCAATATGCCGTACCGAACTATCTGACGGGGCGCATGCTCAATGCACGCATTCTGATTGAGTTCTGATTAAAGTCTAACTAAATACAAAGCCACGATGAAACGATACACTTTGGCATTGGCCATGCTCACAGGCCTGATGTTCCTGACCACGAACAGTACGCTGGCCTCCGAGGCCGAGATAAGCATCCGCGCAAACCAGGGCAAATACAAGATCAACAAGGAAATATACGGCCAGTTTGCCGAACACCTAGGCACTTGCATCTACGGCGGCCTGTGGGTGGGCAAGGATTCCCCCATCCCCAACATCAACGGCTATCGCACCGATGTCGTCGAGGCGTTGCAGCGTCTTCGCGTACCAGTACTGCGATGGCCTGGCGGATGCTTTGCCGACGACTATCACTGGATGGACGGCATCGGTCCGCAGTCCGAACGTCCCAGCATGCGAAACAACAACTGGGGCGGCACCGTTGAAGACAATTCATTCGGCACCCACGAATTCCTGAACCTCTGCGAACTGCTGGGGTGCGAACCGTACATCTCCGGCAATGTGGGAAGCGGTACTGTACGCGAGATGGCACAATGGGTTGAATACATGACCGGCACGACCGATACGCCCATGGGACGACTGCGACAACAGAACGGGCGAGAGAAACCCTGGCATGTAAAATACTTCGGCATCGGCAACGAGGCCTGGGGTTGTGGAGGCAATATGACGCCCGAGTATTACAGCAATGAGTTCCGTCGCTACAACACCTACCTGCGCGACCAGCCAGGCAATCGACTCTATCGCATTGCCAGCGGAGCCTCCGACTACGACTACAACTGGACGCGCGTCCTGATGCGAGCCATTGGACGCCGAATGGATGCTCTCTCCGTACATTATTATACAATCAAGAACTGGGGCCACAAGGGGAAGGCCACAGCCTTCAGCGACGAGGAATACTACCTGACGGTCGAGAAATGCCTTGATGTCGAGAACGTCGTGCGCCGTCACTGCCAGATTATGGATGAGACAGACCCCGACAAGCGTATCGCCCTCTTCGTCGACGAATGGGGCACATGGTGGGACGAGGAGCCAGGCACAGTTCCAGGTCACCTCTACCAACAGAACAGCGTCCGAGATGCTATCGTGGCCGCCCTCATGCTTAACGTCTATCATAAATATGTCGAGCGAGTACGCATGGCAAATATTGCCCAGATGGTGAACGTTCTGCAGGCAATGATACTTACCGACCAAAAAGACAAGGGGCACATGGTGCTCACGCCCACTTACCATGTCTTTGAGATGTATCGCGATTTCCAGGAAGCCATTCATCTGCCTCTCGACATTCAGTGCGATTCACTCTCAACCGTAGAAGGGAAAAAAGTACCGTCCATCTCGGCATCGGCTGCACGAAAGGATGACGGCACAATGGTGCTTTCGCTCGTGAACACCAACCTTGCCGAGAAATGTGACCTGAACATCCAACTGAATGCCACGGCTAAGGAAGTCAGCGGACGCATACTCACTGGAGACCACATTACTGACTTCAACGACTTTTCACATACCGATGTGGTGAAGCCGCAGGAGTTCAAGGATGCCAAGCTCAAAAAGGACGCGATGCATCTGACCCTGCCGCCCAAAAGCATCGTGGTGTTGCATGTCAAATAGGATACCAAGAGAATCGCTTTTTCAATGAATCCAGTCTGAGAATATGAAACGACCATTCAGATTCGCCATCTTTGGCAATGCGTTCCAGCCACGCAAGTCCCTCTCAGCCGTCCAGCTGATGGCCAGCCTTCAGAATCGAGGTGCGGAGATTCTTGTAGATAACCGCTTCTACAAATACCTGTCAGAGGAAACTGAAATGAACCTCTCAGGCGTAGCGACCATCGGCGAGGACGAGAACTTCGATGCTGACATCGCTATCAGCCTCGGGGGTGACGGCACATTCCTGGAGGCTGGACGGCGAGTGGGAGACAAGGGGATTCCCATCTTAGGCATCAACACGGGCCGACTGGGTTTCCTTTCCGACTTCGCGGCAGAGGATATCGAGGCGGTCATCGGCCAGATCTACGCTGGAGAGATACGCACGGAACGGCGCAGAGTGCTGGGCGTAGAGTATTCTGAGGGTCAGCCCGAAGGCTATCCCTACGCCCTAAACGAAGTCGCAGTGCTGAAACGCGACAACAGCAGCATGATAAGTATTCGGGTGGCCATCAACGGCGAGTTCCTGACAACCTATCAGGCCGACGGGCTCATCATCAATACCCCCACGGGAAGTACAGGCTATGCACTAAGTGTGGGCGGCCCCATCATTTCTCCGGGCAGCGAAACGCTGGGACTGGTCCCCGTGGCTCCGCATAGTCTGAATGTGCGTCCGCTGATGATACGAGACAGCCAGACGGTGACGCTCGACGTGGAAAGCCGCAACCACAACTTCTTGGTGGCCATCGATGGGCGCAGCGAGATGTGCCGCGAGGGAGTGAGCCTTCGCATTCGTCGTGCACCCTACGACATTCTGGTGCTGCGACGCACTGACGGTTCATTTTTCCGTACGCTGCGCGCAAAACTGATGTGGGGCAACGACTTGAGGAGTCAAAAGTGAAGAAAAAGTAGAGTGTAAAGTTAAGAGTGTAAAGTTTAGCGTGTAGAGTGAAGGTGAATAGAGAGAAAATGAAAATCGCTCGTTGGCTGTGGCGCAGTTCGAAAGGGCTTCGCCTACAGACTATTATCAATGCCGTGATGGGCGTGGTGTCGGTGGGGCTCGACTTTGCATTCATTCTAGCTACAAAGCAGGTTATCGACCTCGCTACAGGTCACAGTGCCGACGCTCCGTTCCGATTGGCAGCCATCCTGCTGGTAGTCATTATGTGCGGACAGATTCTGCTTGGCTTCTCACGCCGATGGGTGGCAGCCATACTGGGTGTGCGTTCACAAAACCTAATGCAGCTGCGTCTTTTCCGAAACCTGATGCAGAGCGAGTGGAACGGCATCGAGCAATGGCACAGCGGCGATGTGTTGAATCGCTTGGAACGCGATGTGAACGACGTAACGAACACCATCACCGAGACCATCCCCTCGCTGCTGGGCGTGCTGGTGAGGCTTGTAGGGGCCTTCTTTTTCCTCTATTCGATGGATGCGCGGCTGGCTTGCATCATGGTATGCATTGCACCCGTATTCATTGCATTGAGCAAAATATATGTGAAGAAGATGCGCGCAATCACCCGCGAGATTCGCACCACCGACAGCCAGATACAGAGCGTATTGCAGGAAAGCGTACAGCATCGCGTAGTGCTGAAGACACTCGAGCGCTGCGGCACCATGGTGGAGCGACTCGACAGCGTGCAGCACACCCTGCGTCGGCAAATCCGCTGGCGCACGCTGTTCAGCAGCACCTCGGGCATGCTCCTCAACATCGGGTTCGGCACAGGCTATCTGGTCACATTCCTGTGGGGAGCCAACCGCCTTCATGAAGGGACACTCACCTATGGTATGATGATTGCATTCATCCAACTGGTAGGACAGATTCAGGGGCCATTCCGCGAACTGACTCGCTACATCCCCATACTTGTCGGATGCCTGACAGCCAGTGAACGCCTGATGGAACTGGAGCAGACACCACTCGAGGAAACTGGTGAACCCGTATTTCTTAGGCACTCCACAGGAATACGCCTGACGGACGTTTCTTACGCCTACACTCAAGGAAAGGAGGTGCTGCACCACTTCTCCTGCGACTGCCCGCCGAACTCCACCACGGCCATTTTGGGCGAGACGGGAGCGGGAAAGACCACACTCGTACGTCTCATTCTGGCTCTGCTGAGGCCACAGGAAGGCACTATCGAACTGTATTCTCAGGAAGAGGGCAATGTGCCTGTCTCACCGCTGACACGTTGCAACATGGTCTATGTGCCTCAGGGAAACACGCTCTTCAGCGGCACGATTCGTGACAACCTGCTGCTGGGCAATCCCGAGGCCGACGAGGAGGAAATGTGGGCAGCCCTAAAGACGTCCTGCGCCGACTTTGTAGCCCAACTGCCCAATGGACTCGACACTCGCTGTGGCGAACTGGGCACAGGACTAAGCGAAGGTCAGGCACAGCGAATAGCCATCGCCCGCGCATTGCTGCGAAAGGGCAATATCCTATTGCTCGACGAAGCCACAAGTGCCCTCGACCCCGCCACCGAACAGCGACTGCTGGAACAGCTGAACTTGAACAACAGCGGAGGGCGCACCGTAATCTGCATCACCCACCGCCCGGCTGTGGTGGACTACTGCACTCAGGTGATACGCTTCTGAGCCACACCGACAGACAAGACCTCACGGCTCTGGTTGGGAAACGAGATATTCTTGCCCCCATTCACTTTTGAGGATTCTGTACAAATTTTACCTAAGAATATTTGGAATCCAAAGAGAATAGTACTAACTTTGCAAGGAAATACGAGAAAATCAGCAAAAAAACGAAAGGAAACAACCTACATGCCAAAGTTCAAAGAATTGTGTGCAATGCGCTATAGTTGCCGCAACTATGCCGAACAAGCGGTCGAGGACGAGAAACTGCAATACATCATGGAGTGCGTTCGTCTGGCACCCAGCGCCGTGAACCGCCAGCCCTGGCAATTCATGATCGTAAAGGACGGCCCCTTGCGCGACATTATTAATAATGCTTACGCGCGCGAATGGATGCGCACGGCTCCCGTTGTCGTCGTCTGTCTGGCCGACCGCGGAAGTGCTTGGGTGCGCCCATCGGACGGGAAGAACCATGCCGACATCGACTTGGCCATCGCCATCGAACACTTGGTGCTTGCAGCCGCCGATCAAGGGCTGGGCAGTTGCTGGGTGTGCAATTTCGATGCGCCACTTTTTGCTCGCACCTTCCCGATACCCGAAGGCCTCGAGGCCATTGCGCTCATTCCTCTGGGCTACCCCGACGTTTTGCCCACAGAAAAGAAACGAAAGGCACTGGAGGAGATAGTAGACCTCTCCCCTGCCCTCTCCTGAAGAGAACGGGAGAGATGGGGCGTCGAGAGATTAAAAGAAAGTAAATCCGCAGAATCGTAAATCGCAAATAGACAGAAGACTATGAAAAGAAGAGATTTCCTCAAGGTCAGCATGGCTGGAGCAGCCGTACTGAGCATGCCCACCGCCCTGCAGGCGATGCCGGCACCCGGCGACATTCCCCTCGACAAGAACTCGACCGTCAAGCCCGCTGCGGCCGAAGAGCCATTCCATCTGGGCATGGCAGGCTTCACGTTCCGCCACTTCGACATTGACCAGACGCTGGATTTCATGAAGAAGCTTGACGTCCACTACCTTTGCATCAAGGACTTCCACCTTCCGCTCGACAGTACGCCCGAGCAGATTGCCGCCTTCAAGGCCAAGCTCGCCGCTGCCAATGTCGTAGGCTATGGCGTCGGCCCCATCTACATGAAGTCGGAAGCAGAAGTGGACCGTGCCTTTGCATACGCCAAGCGAGTGGGAGTGAACCTGCTGGTGGGCGTACCCAACTACGAACTGCTCGACTATACGGAGAAGGCGGTGAAGCAATACGACATCCGTCTGGCCATTCATCTCCACGGGCCCGACATGCCCCTCTATCCCGACGCCACGGACATCTGGAACAACGTGAAGGACCGCGATCCCCGGATGGGAATGTGCCTCGACATTGGCCACAACCTGCGCTACGGCTCCGACTCGATGCGCGACCTGAAGAAGTACCACACCCGTGTCTTCGACATGCACATGAAGGACGTCACCGGCAACACGAAGGCCGACCGCTCCGTCGAGGTGGGTCGAGGCGTAATCGACTTCGCAAAGTATGTGCAGATCATGCGCAAGGTGAAATACACGGGTTCCGTGAGTCTCGAATACGAGAAGGACATGAAGACGCCATTCAACGGCATCGCCGAGAGCGTAGGCTACTTCCGCGGCATCTGTGCTGCAACCCGCTAACGCCGCTTTGTCTGCAGCATACAAAACATCGTGGGCCCCAGTCCAAGTCAGGCTGAGGCCCACGTTCTATCTATCCAGTGACCATAGCCTCCTCTAAATCCAGCCCCTCCCCATAGGAAGTGGAGTTTTGGCGGCGAGGTCTTTAACCTTTAACCTTTACGAGACCCTTGAACTCTTGAACCATTGAGCTTTTGAACTCTTGAACCATTGAAATCTTGAACCATTGAAATCTTGAGCCCTTGCACCTAAATCGCGCCATAGACCTCGATGTCGCCGATGCGGACGTAGCCGTCGGTGCCACCATTGGTGACAGTCACTCGCACGAATCGTGCTTCGACGGGAGTGACGGACACATCGGTCACAGGCGCAATGTTGGCAAGATGGGTGCCGACAACGGTCCATGTCTCGCCGTCGAGACTTGTCTCCACGGTGAAGTCGCGGCTGTTGAGTCCGGGCTCCAAGCCTCCGGCCTCGGCATGGCGCACTACGTAGCGGCTGATCCTGTAGGTCTCCTTGAAGTCCAGTTGCACCCAGCCCGTACCGTCGGCAGTTTTTGACACCCACATATATCCATCGGAGGGCGATCCGTTGGCAGCAAGTTTTGCATTCGTCTTGGTGGGCGAGGAAGTGATCTCCATATCCTGCAACAGGGTGATATTGAACGGCAAGTGGTGCGCCTCGTTGTAGTAGCTGTACCAGTGGTCGGCACGGACGATGTTCACGTTGCCGGGCGAGAGTGCGTCAAGCCTGTCCTTCAGCGCGATGAGTTTGTCGGGCCCCACATCCCACACCGTGCCCTGCCCGGTAACGAACATCGGCTCCGTCCCCTTGAAGTTCTTGATGTCGCGATTGAAGAAGTCGGTGATGACATCCACGCCGTTGGCATAGCAGGGATACTGAGGGACTATCGGCAGCCAGCTCGACTGCACTTTGGCTGTCAGCCGTCCGGTCTGCCGTTCCCAGTCGTTGATGGTGAGTCCGTAGAGATAGGGGCAGTTGTCGGCATAGACCTTGCGCTGAATGGTACTGACATCGTCCCAGATGGTGATGACGCGCAGGCCGGACTTCTCGAGATAGCGCTGAGTGAGTTGCGCGTAGGGTGTAATCACCTTGCCGGAAGTGGAACTGGCATAGTAGCGGCTGTTGTGGGCATCGTAGGGCATGGCGTAGCCCATCCCCGAGGGTCCGCTGACGAAGCAGTCGTTGGTCGTGGCCTTGCGGTAATAGTAGTTCAGCATCATGGGCGAGAAGTCGGCCAGAGCTGGGCTGATGGTCCAGTTCAAGGCCATCTGGCCGCGCCCCGACTGCTCGAAAATCTTGGCCATGGCATGCTGGCAGTACTGAATATTGTCGCCGTCGCTGATATAGACGGCCGCGTAGATCTTGTTCTCCAGCTTCGGCCGCTTGGGTACGGGCGCTATCTTGACGGGGTTGTTGACAGCCGAATAGACCGTCGTGTTCTCGAAGAAGTCGGCAGGTACGGTGGAGAGGCCGTATTTGGTGGCTTCGCCCACGCCGGATCGCTCCTCGGGATACCAGCCCAGCACGAAGTCGCGGCCGGGGGTCATGTCCTTGAGCATCTTGTCGAGCAACGCCCGCTCATTCGAGTTTTGCGGATCGAGCCAGACGCAGGCCGAACCGCAGGCGGCACCGATGTCGTGCACATAGGGGATGTTGGGACGCAGGCTGATGAGCAAGCGGTGGTTGCAGCGGCTCCAGTAGTTGTTGTAGAGATAGGTATAGACGCTAAATGCGGTGGTCATCGTGAGCGACGTAAGGTCCTCCACGATGGGGAAGTCCATGCCGTTGGCCACAAGTTTCTCTTGAATCGCAGCTGTCACGGGGAGCAGACGGTCCAGTCCGGCAATGGTGACGGCGAGGTTGGAGTAATGGCTGCTTCGTTCTTTGCTGTAGAGCACCAGTCCCCGTATTTCGTCCTTGAACTGCTTCACCAATCCGTATGGTGCGTTGGAAGAGGTGGCTACGGTACGCAGGTTGTGTGCCGTAGGCCAAGTGCTTTGCGGTTCCTCGTTGTGGTTGTAGAGGAGAATGCGCGGACGGGTGCGATTGACGATGCCCTGAAGCGTGCAAAACATGACGCGCTCCTCGTCGCTGAGCTTGGCGGCATTCATGTCCAGCGACCTGACCGAGACGGCCGGAGGCAGGAAGAGGGGCAGCAAGCGATCGTCGGGCCAGCAGAGTTCGTCGGACTCGAGAATGCGGTAACCGGTGCTGTTGACATTATACGTCGTATCGGAGAATGTGATCTTCTCCACCTCGTTCACATCGGTACGGATTAAGCCGCCATTGGCGAGCTTCATGAGCATGGTCGTTGGTTGCTGGGCTACAAGCTGCACAACCCCAACGAGGAGTATGGACAGTAGGAATAGCTTTTTCATCTTGTTTTGGCAGGGAGGTGGATAATTTAGAACTGTATCTTGGCGGAGAACTTACCTACCTTCACAATGAAGATGCCGGAGCCGAGCGCCGTACGGCTCAGTCGCAGTTCGCCGTCCACCGAGGGAGGCATCGGGAGGCTGCGTCCGTCGAGGTCGAACAGCCGAGGCGTGACGCCCTTGGGGATGTCCCGAAGCAACGCGCCGCCGTCTTGAATCACCACAGAGAAGTCTTTCAGTTCGCTGATGGCTGAGTCGTCGGATGGGTTACCGAACTGGATTTCTGCGATGTCGGCGATTTCAAATTCCACGGTTCTCGCCGTGCTCGATTTCACTACCAGTTTGCCGCTGGAGACCGTCACGACAGGATTCGTCTCGAAGAGCACAGCCGCCGTAGCGCCGTCCAGAGTCTTCACCAGCATGCCCTGACCGCCATCGTCCACGGTGAGGAAGCTGATTTGCTTCAGGTCTGCCACTCGGGTCTGCGTCGTGGTCCCATCTGCCTTCACGACGTTCATGACCTTCTCCTGTGCACGGCCCGACATCGTGCCGAGCAATAGGGCTGCCGTAATAATCGTCTTTGTCATTGAGGAGGGGTTCAAGGGTTCAAGACCCCCCCAGCCCTCTTCGGAGAGGGCTGGGGAGAGGTCGGTTAATGGGAGTAATGGGAATCTATGGGAACTATGGGAATCTATGGGAACTATATGAACTACAGAGAACTGAGGGAGAACGGGCTGGCGGCGCAATGGTCAATGGTCAATGAACTTAAAACTTACTCTTCATCAGTCGGCGGAGGCGTTTCTTGTCCTTGGCCAGCTGTTGGGCGTATGGCAGCATGCGGTCGGCATAGTCGGTGGTAATCCACGTTACGCCGTAGGCCGTTGCCCAATCAATAAGGTAGGTATCCTCGCACATCCACAGGTAGGTGTCCAAGCCCAATTGTCGCGCCTCGTCAATCCATCCCACATGGTTGAAGAAGACGTTCAGATTGTATGAGATAGCTGCGAAGCCCATCTCCTTGGCACGCTGCGGAGTGACCTCCTCGTTGACGTTCGACGAGTTCAGAATCACGTAGCTGCCGGGAGCCAGGCGCACGAACTCTTTGCAGGCATGCAGACTGAAGGAGAGGAACATCAGTTGGTCCATCATGCCCATCTCGCGCGCCAGCTTGAGCACCTTTTCGATGACTTCCGTTTCACGCTGGGGCGAGGCATGCGATTTCAGTTCGAGAGCCAGCTTGAAGTCGGGCGTCTTGCGCGCCTGTTCGAACCACTCACGCAGAGTCGGTATGCGGTTTCCACCCGGCAGCACGAACGTCTTTATCTCGGCCAGCGTACTGCCCTGACAACTCAACTTGCCGTTGATCTTGTTGTCGTGACGCACCACCAGTTCGCCGTCCGACGTCATGTGGACGTCAAACTCGCAGGCCTCGAGCCCCATTTCATGATGCAGTCGCTGCGCCTGCCGAAGAGCGTCCAACGAATTCTCGTCGACTGCCGGATTCGTGTAGAACCCTCTGTGCGAGAGGATGTGTGGCTGCGCCGTTGCTACGGTTGTCCATGCAAGCGCTACCAGAAAGAGAGTCAATTGTTTTTTCATGTTCTCTAATTACGATTGCTTATTTCGGAAACAAAGGTAAGCAGATTCGACGAAACGACCAAACATTTCCATGTCTTTCTGCACGAAATAGCCCATCCGCTAAAGTATTCTATTTGCAAATAGCCTAAATTCCGCAGCAGTTTAATTTATCTTTCTTTATAAGTACCTGAGCAATATTTTGTTGCTCAGAATTTGGCCATATCAGATTTTTAGAACCTACCTATAAAACTTCAGAATGTGAAAAACATCTATCACATCTATCACATCTATCACACGGCCGCTGTGGCTGCGGGATTGGGGAGTGATAGATGGTGTGATAGATGTGATAGATGAACCCGAAAAATGGGGATTGAGACGCATTTTCCGACTTATTTCCGCGCAAAAAACGCGTTTTATCGGCCAAAATTTACCGTTTTTGCGTCGCTGATGCTTAAATTTTGTGTCGAAAATGTCTCATAAGAGCAGTTCTGTGTTTAGATTTTACAAAAAAACTGAAAGAACATCTCTTTAGGCATGAAAAGCCGATGTTTTTTTTTGGGGATGTTTGTAATAACAAAGACCGGGCGCGATGGCCATCGTTACACACTGCCGTAAAACGATTACAGCGTGATGTAAAACGATTACACCCATGATGTAAATGAATTACACAGCTGATGTAGAAGTGTGTAAAACGGGGCGCAAAAACCCAAAATACACTCACTATAGTATGTATCGGACTTTCTAAGATGCGTTAACGCATTTACCATTGACTAGTTCGCGCAGTTTCATAATGCAAAAGTGGTGCAAACGAGTGGAATGACAAAGAGAAAAACATGAGTTTTTTCTTTCCATTCCCGAGTGCAGCCTATATCGATGAAGTATTGACACGAGGGTGCCCTATTCCTCCATTTCCTTCAGCTGCAGGATGGTGTTGTAGGCGCGCTTGGGCTGATAATTTACGTCGAAAGGCAAGGGGTAGTTCTTCGCTCCGAGCCATGAATCGCGGTCGGAAAGGTTCCAGAATGTAACGTTGTCAATCACATCGCTGTGG
>JAILBW010000016.1 GCA_024680695.1 Bacteroidaceae bacterium | reverse complement strand
CGCTGCTTCCACAGGCAAGGGCTCGCGGCAAGCTCGTCCAGCACCCGAATCTTATAGTCACGGCCGCCCAAGGCGGACGGCAGCAACAGCCAATGGCCCAGAATCTTATGCACGGAAAGGTCCACCAAGTCCCAATTGTTTGCCTGCTCGGCATATCGCAGATACATCGTCACTATCTCATCGCGTCCCCTGATGGCTGCTTCGTCGCATTCGAGCCGTTTCGTCGCCAATCTTTCGAACTTCGCCACAAGTATCAGGAGTCCGCAGAGCCTGACCTCATGCCAGCGACTCATCAGCAGTTCAGGCACTTCACTCAACGGGAAGTCCCTTCCGGCCGCCTTGACGACCTCCCTTGTCTGCGGCACCTTCAGTCCCAGGAACTCGTCGCCTTCCCCATACTCACCCGGCCCCGTCTTGAAGAACCGCATAAGTATCCTTCGCTGCTCCTCATTGCGCAGCGATTCCATATATGTGATGATGTCAGAGGTCATGGGGTCAAGGGTTCAAGGGTTCAAAGGGTCAAGGGTTCAAAACCTCTCCCCCACCACTTTCCAATCGACAATCTGCCAAAGAGCAGCAAGATGGTCGGGACGACGGTTCTGATAGTCCAAATAGTAGGCATGCTCCCACACATCGAAGGTCAGCAGAGGTTTCAGCCCCTTCTGCACGGGGTTTGCCGCATTTGCCTCTTGCGTGATGACCAGTTTGCCATCCTTGTCGGCCGACAGCCACACCCATCCCGAACCAAAGAGCGTGGCACCCTTCTTCTGGAACTCCTCCTTGAAGGCTTCAAACGAACCAAAGTCGCGCACAATCGCCTCCGCAAGCAGTCCTACGGGTTGGTTATCAGCCTTCGGCGCACCGAACTGTCCGAAGTACAACTCATGATTCAGAATCTGCCCTGCATTGTTGAGGATACCACCCTGGGCCTTACACACAATCTCCTCCAGCGTTGCATTCTCGAGCCCGCTTCCTTCCAGCAAGCCATTGAGGTTATTCACATACGCCGCCAAGTGCTTTCCATGATGAAAGCCCAACGTCTCACGGCTAATTACAGGCTCCAAAGCCTCTGACGCATAAGGTAGCGCCATCAATTCAAACTTTTTCATATAATTAAAGGGTTCAAAGGTTCTGTAAAGGTTAAAGGTTAAAGGTTAAAGACCTCGCCGCCAGTACTTCCCTCTCTATTGGAAAGGGGCTGGGAGGAGAGGCTGTTCAATGAATAAAGTTTTCCAACAATGTCAAGCAAGTTCCTCACGGTCTGTTTGTCTGGAACAGGAATGCGCAGTGAGGTCTGTCCCGTCTCGGCATCAGTCTCAACAAGGCTCTTGGTCTTCTTCTCCGTATTTGTACGCATCTCTGCCATATATCGATATATTAATTCTTCTTCGCCTTCGGCATGGGCAACTCGCGACACGTTTCACGCACAAGTTCAGAGAGATAGTCGCGGTCATCCACATCGGCCACATAGAAGTAATCCTTCGCACCCTCGTATGGTGGACGCATCTCCACCACCCTCAGTCGTTCCCTTCCAGCCGCCGTGGGCTTCAGATAGAAGCGGTCGTCACAGATGAGACCAAATATCTTCCCGTCGCAATAGATGCCATAGTCCCCGAACATCTTCTTGGCGACTATCTCCCCTGCCCCACTACACTGGTCAGTGACGTACTGCACAAAGTCTGCGTTGCTTGCCATTTCTTCGTTTATGTCGTTATTGGATATTTTGCGGCCATCCTCACGTAGAAGTCTTGCTGCTCAGCATCCGTGGCAGCCTGTACGCCAGCGAGTTGCCGAAGCATTTGCTCGATATCGCTGGTGATATGATAGCCCAAAGCCTTGCGGGTTTCCACGCACTTCTGTAGCTCGTAGGCGGCACGCGATTTGTCGCGACCTAAAAGCAAACGGGCCAGCGCGAGACGGTAGCCGCAGCGGAATTTCTCCTGACGCTGATTCTGAATAGCCATGCAATACAAGGCGGCCTTTTGTCCAGGCTCATCAGTCAGCTCGGCCAGTTCGGCATACAGATAGCTGTCGTGGTAGCGTCTGAGCAGCTGACGATAGATAGCATCGGCCTTCTCCCTTTCGCCCATTATAGTATATACCACAGCCATATAGCGTTGGTTGTGCTTGTCGCGCGGACTGCGGCGCATCGCCTCCTGTAGCAGAGGCATCACCTTGAGGCAGCTGGACACCACTTCGTCGTACGGCAGCGGTGCTTTCTTCGACATGAAATCGCCATACATCTGTTCCTGAATCACATGGAACGAGCGAGTCAGCAAGCGCTGTGCGGTTGATGGCAACGGATGCTTGCCGTCCTGGCTTACCCCGCCTTGCCAGTCCTCATCGGTAAGTGCCTCCACCGGCAGCGACTCCACGAACTCCAGTATCCGGAACGATGCCGACTCCTCGCTCAGCCTCAGTGCGTGGTGCATCATGACCGTCTGCACCTTCCCTTCATCGTCATCCACATTCGGCTGCACTCGCAGCAGGGCTTTGAAGATGCTCTCAGCCTCCGCGATACGTTTCTCTGCAATACGCTTCCTCAGGATGTCGCTCGCCGTCCAAAACATGCACAGCGTGGTGTACTTGCCCTGGTGTACGGCATACATCGGACGGATGGCCTCATAAGCCTCCTCTATCCTCCCCTGCCTCCGCAGCTCGAAAACCTCCTTGACAGTCATAATGGAACTGTTATTGCCAATACTACAGGTTGCAAACCTTATCCAAATTTAATCACGGCTGGCGTCTGAACCTGCGCCTTATTCACAGCCCTCAACAGAGCCCCAGTCTCCTCTTTAATGGACAGAATATCCTCCTGCACAAAATATGAAGCATCAAACGGATCCAGCGGTTCCACACCAGGGGTCGAGATTACCAGATACTTTTTGTAATGCGATTCGTCAAAAACCTTCTTTTCTTTCAAAATATAATTGCATGTATCTTTCAACTGTCGGATGCCGACCAGCATATTCTGATACAGATTTCTCGCCTTGCAGTACTTCAATTCCAGAAACAGCATCCAACCCTTACGATTGTCATGCCGGTCCGCATGCACGATGCACTCACAGTTGCTCACCATCGTACCGTCTTCTCTGGTGAACACCGCCGGATTCTTTTCGTTATTTACAACCATAAACTGCACCCTGTTCGGATTCTTCATCACAAACGAAGCCACTATTCCACTCTCCGCAGTACTCACCATCACTCCATTGAAAGGAGCAGGTTCTACTCCCAGAGTATTGTTATATTCAGTGAAGTCCATAATATAGACATCACCGTCGAACGCCTCGCTAATCATCGTACTCCAGCAACTTATTAAAATCATCCATCACCCGATGCATCACATCATTGAAATAATTTTTGCGAATCAAGCCGCGTTCATCCTGGATAGTCTTATGAATCTCGCCCTTCGCATTGCGTAGACACCCATCTTGCAGTGACCACACAAAAACATCCTCCGGGTTCAATGCATAAGGCAGACATTCTATTTCACCAGCCACATCCTCATCCACTTTGTCTTTTACCAAATATGCAAGCATACAGTTGTTCAGGGCATAGAGCAGATAAGGGCTATGGGTTGTCATCACTAAGCGGTGGTCTCTTCCGTGGTTGATTTCTGAAATCAGATAATACAACAAATCCATCTGCGTCTGCGGGAACACATTCTGTTCGGGTTCTTCTATGATGAACTGAGTATGAGAATAAACACGCCCTTGGATAAAGCCCCGCAGACGCTCCACCAATTCCGCTTCCATTTCGTTGGTGCTACCTGAAAGATGAGCCAAGATATTACGCACACGCTCATTCTCCGCAGGAGAGAACGGCTTGTTTTCTTCATAAATACCGCAAGAAAGCCATTTCACCAATACTGCTAGCGGCACAACACTTTGGAAGCCGCTGGAAGCCGATGTCAGCGGAATCTCCCTACCCCCAGCCATCTTCAGGTAGTCACGGTCCGTCCCCTTATTGTAGTAATAGTCTAAACCAAGATTTGTAACAGGCATCGGACTCTCCTTAGTATAGTGGCGTTTGGCTTCAAACCAATCGTTCACAAAACTCTGCAAGTTGTCATTCTTGTCGGAATAGTCTTTGAGAGTTGGAACAGCCGAAACAAAATTACGCTCTGCCGGGATATATACAACCTTGGGATTCAACACCTTGCCGATCGCCGTGAGAACAAGTTCCTTCTCGTTGAAATGACTCACATTGGACTCACCAAAGGATTCTCTTTTAGGTATAGCCTTATTCTCGTCCCAATTGTAAGCAAACACAACATTGTCCCCCAAATAGAGTATCACAGACTTATCTGAAAAATACTCCTCCATATGATGAAAAGTACAGAGCCGCTTTATCAAGCCGTCAACAGCAGCACGCTTTGTCACCTCATTCACCTTCTCCAACCAGGTACAGAAGCTGACTATCTTGGCAATGGTACTCTTACCGCTTCCTTGTGGGCCGATAAAAACATTGACTTTCTTCAGATTTATATCAACATTCTTGATTGGCCCTACATTCTTTATGATAATTCGGCTCATGAAATACGTCTTTATAGCTAATTCTGCGCAAATTTACTCTTTTATTTTCAACTCTTGCAGGAATTATCTCAAAAAAATGTTAATCCATGATGATAATCTTTCGCTTGCCATTTGCAATCCCCCTTCCCTTTAGGAAAGGGTCGGGAAGAGGCCACCCTCTCGCAAACCGTCTTTCGCTCGGCTATGCCGCTTGCTACCGACTTGGCGTGAGCTCAGTCGAACGGCTTCGGCGTGAGCTCAGTCGAACGGCTTCGTCGTGAGCTCAGTCGAACGGCTTCGGCGTGAGCTCAGCCGAACGCAGGGACGCAAGAACCGTCTTTAACCTTTAAACTATAAACTTTAAACTTTCGCTCGGCTCTGCCGCTTGCTACCGCAAGACCGTCTTTAACCTTTAAACTATAAACTTTAAACTTTGTAGTGTACTGATTTTGGTTGACTACTTGTTTGTCTAAACCCTAAGATTAGTTGACTCGGTTAAACGTTAAAACTTTTTTTAGTTGACTGTCTTTAACCTT
Organism: Bacteroidaceae bacterium; assembly: GCA_024680695.1. GTDB lineage: Bacteria > Bacteroidota > Bacteroidia > Bacteroidales > Bacteroidaceae > Physcousia. The sequence continues at coordinate 1,283 of JAILBW010000016.1, read as the reverse complement.
TAAACTATAAACTTTAAACTTTACATTTCACCTCCACACCTCCATCATCCCGCATAACATACTTCAAACAAGCATTTTACAATATGGAGGTGTTGTTTCAACACCTCCCTAACACCTCCCTAACACCTCCCTCTCATGCCGCCAATGGAACCACCTTGTATTGGGCAGCATGACCGCGTTCGGTATGCTCGTATCCCAGTTCCTTCATGGCTTGTCCCAGTAGCACCTTGGCGCTGTGGTCTATCTTCAGGCTCGGGTATGCGCCCCTTATCACCTCCAGCATCTGCTGGGTGTTCATCGTCTTGGGCACATCACCTTCCTTCGGCCTTCGGAAACATGCGGAAATCATGTCTGCAATATCCTTCTTCGTCGCAAACTCGATGTTAAGCTCCTGAATACGAGCCACCTCATCGTTGCTGAACCAGTAGGGTGCCTTCAGTTCACGCACCTCGTAGAGCACTTGGGCATACAGTTGACCGTAGTCGATGTCCCCTACATTATTAATATACTGCCCCCGCGGAATCCGAATGCAGATGTATCGACGACTACCAGTGGCGTCCGTCAGGGGATGGGGATTGTTCGTCGTGGCCACGAACGAGGCAAAACGGGGGCGATCCTCCTGGGCACAGCCGTAGATAGGTCGTCCGTTCACCTTGTTCTTCGAGAGTGTCTGCTTCAGGGCCGCATGTTGGCTGGGGCGGATGGCATCCAGTTCGTCCAGGTTTACTATCAGGTTGTTAGTCAGCGCCATCTCCTTGTCGAATTTGTTCGACAGGTTCAGGTGGTCGAGGTAGTACTCCCGCAGGTGCTGGGGCAGGAGGCGGCGCAGGAAGGTCGTCTTGCCGCATCCCTGCGGTCCGATGAGTGTGGGCACACACTCGTTTCCGTGAAGCGTGTCCATCTGGAGCCAATGGGCTACTGTGGAGCGCAGCCAGACGGAGAGGAAAGCCAGATGCTCGGTGCTGACTCCGGGCAGGCGTCCGAAGAGCTCCGCCACATGGTTCCGGCCGTCCCAGGCGGGCAGTCCTTCCAGAAACTCCGCGACGGGATTGAAGGCCGGCACCTCCTCCGAGTGGATGAAGTCCGTGATGTCCGGTTTCGGATTGCCTCCGTCGCAGATATCCTCGCGCTTGGCCCTCAAGATGATGCTGTTCAGCGCCTCCTGGGTCAGCGTGCGGAACTCCGATGTCTCGGCTCCGTCCTTCAGGGTTACAAACTCTATCTTCCCGTTCAGCATGTTGCGGCGGAAAAGATAATTCTCATTCAGGAACTGCTCGGCTGCG
>JAILBW010000218.1 GCA_024680695.1 Bacteroidaceae bacterium | reverse complement strand
TTCATGCCTGTGACGGTGGACTTGAGCATGAGGTTCACGAGTTGCCGCTTCGTCCACCCCAGGCGTGCGAGCTTGGCCAGTTCGTCGTTGATATTCATAGTAACGTGCGTCTGCACCTGCTGGTTCTCCAGAAAGCGGAACTCCATCGTGATGTCGCAGAGTTTGAAGAAGGTGGTGAGACTCTTGTCGATGCCCTTGGAGATGCCCGTAGATGTGGAGTCGCACATGATGGCCGACGTGACAAAGTCGCGCATGGCCTCGATGTCGGTGCAGGCGTAGGTGTGGCCCGTGAGCTCCTGTCCCGAAGAAGGCATCGTGAGGGCCAGCAGCGTGAGGAGGGTGAGAATGAGTCGTTTCATACTTCAAAATAGTTTTCAAGTTCGGCAATGGCCTCGCCGTTGTGGTTTGCAATGTCTCGGATGATGACGCCATGCTCGAGGAGAGCGATACGTGGGCAAATCTCGACCGTGTGCTGGAGGTTGTGGCTCGAGACGAGTATGGTGGCGCCAGTGTCTTGATTGTATCGGGTGAGCAGATGCTTGATGGCGCTTTGGCTGGAGGGGTCGAGGAAGTTGAACGGCTCGTCGAGGATGAGCACCTTCGGGTGGAGCATCATGGCGGCGACGATGCCGAGCTTCTGTTTGTTGCCGGCCGAGAGGTTGCGGATGAGTTTCTTCTGTCCGCACACTTCGCCTGCCATGAACTTTTCGTAGTCGGCGAGGAAGTTGTTCATGTCCTCTTCGCTGTAGCCCGAGATGCGCGCGACGAATTGGAGGTATTCGTCGGGTGTCAGATAGTCGATGAGGAACGAGTCGTCGATGTAGGCGCCCGTCCAGTCCTTCCAGTTCTCGGTTTCGGCCACGTTGACGTCGCCCATGAGCACTCGTCCGGTGTCGGCCTTGATGAGGTCGAGCATGAGGCGGAAGAGGGTGCTCTTACCGGCGCCGTTGTTGCCCACGAGTCCCAGCATCTCGCCGCTGTGGACCTGGAAGTGGTCGATATTCACGGCGACTTTCTCGCCGAAGCATTTCTTTAGGTTGTCAATCTGTATTTCCATATTGAAAGTTTGTTGAAGGGTTCGTAGCCTTACCCCGCCCCCTCTCCTGAGAGAGAGGGGAGAGCTGAGGGTGTCAATGTTCAATGGTCAATGAAAAAAAAAGTTCTATAAAGAATCAGCTGCCTCGACTGGCTCGGAATCCCTCCATGTTCACGTAGCGTCGCTGCATGAAGCGCTGGTAGATGTTGAGGAGCCAGTATTTGTGGAGTGCGAGTCCGATGAAACCCAAGAGTATGAGGAGAATGAATCCCCAGGGGTCGCCCAGCAGCAGTGTGGCGATTTTCTCGATGCCAATGGGCAGGAAGAGCATCACCATGCTGACCACCTGCTGCATCCAGTTGCCTTGCTTGCCGGTCACCTTTGTGTTGAGCGGAAGAGTCTCTTTGTTGTAGACGGCCATCTGGAAACAGATGGGGTAGAGGACGCCAGCCGTGAAGAACATGTAGCCGAGATTCATCCAGACGGACATCTTGCCGCTAATCATCAGCGGCAGCAACAGGAGGAATGGCAGCAAAAGGATGGCGCTGTTGAAATAGAACTTGGCGTAGAGCAGTTTGAGGATGCTCTCGCGGCGAGACATGAGTCCGTCGATGTAGTTGCCCTCGTGGCACATAATGCTGATAAGCATCGTCATTCCGAGCACTACGTAGTTGTAGAGGCAGATGAAGGACTTCATGAATGCACCGCTGTAAGCATCTGAAAAATAGGATACAGTGCAGAAAAACAACATGATGGCAAGCAGCATGAGGAAACTGGTGCGGACGGTCTTGTTGCGCAGTCGCATTTTCATTTCAAGCTTCAGATACTCGCCCAGTGCGCCATAGCGATTCAGGAAAACCATCTGGCTGGTGTTTTTCATCTCGACCTCCTCCTTCTGTGCCACTTCGTTGTACACCATCCTCATTTGCTGCCGATAGCAAGCCCAATAGGCAAGGGCGATGATGAGGAGTGTGGCGAGGAACACCAGCGGATTGCCTACAGTGTATTGATACATCAGCTCCGTGAGCGGGATGTCCAGTATGTTCTCCTTCGGCCAAAGCATGAGGAACAGAAGGCCTACGTGAATGGCCAGTGGCAGCAGGAGCCAGAAGATGCTCTTCGAAACGAGGGTGCGGGCATAGAGATAGAGGTACGCATCGAAGACGATGAGCAGCCACCATCCGGCAAGCCACAGGATGAATGCCCACCATCCGAGCAGGGGCACTATCGCAATGAGGCCGAAGGGGACAAGGAAGAAGAACCAGAAGAGATTGCCCCAGTTGAGCGCCGTCTTCGACAGATAGATGTGCATCAGGAAGGAACGGCGGATGGGGAGTAGGGCATAGGGGCGACCCTTCTGGGCGGGTGTCTCTTGGAAGAAAAAGCGCATCCAGAAGTCGCACATCAGCAGGTAGAGAACGAATCCGTCCAGTACATGGAAGGCCGACACACCATTGTACATTCCCCGGAATCCCGAGGGCAGGAGAACGCCCATAAAGACCAGAATGGCAGCTTCATAGAGCCACATGAAGATAGCCAGAAACTTCATGAAGCGATTGCGGTCGAACATCGGATGACGTTCGTCCTTGAGCTCGTCGTTCCGACGAATTAGCTTGTAGAGCTGGTATTTTGTCATATTGCAGATGCTTTAGAACCCACCTATAGTGATTTCAGGTATTTCTCGGCTTCGATGGCCGCTTTGGCACCACTTCCTGCTGCCACTACGGCCTGACGGTAGTGCGGGTCGGCCACGTCGCCTGCAGCGAAGACACCGGGGAGGCCGGTGCGGGGCGAGTCGCCCTCGGTCTGTATGTAGCCAGTCTCGTCCACCTTCACCCACGGAAGGAACATCTCGCTGTTAGGCTTGTGGCCGATGGCAAGGAAGAAGCCATCGATGGACAGGTCGTAGCGCTTCTCGTCGGCCTCGCCTTTCCGAAATACCAGATGGGCGCCCTCGACGCCGCCTTCGCCGAAGAGGCCGAGGGTGTTGGTCTCGAAGAGCACCTCGATGTTGGCCTGAGCCTCGACGCGCTGTTGCATTATCTGGCTGGCTCGCAGGAAGGGCTTTCGCACAATCATGAACACCCGGTCGGCAAGTCCCGCCAAATACAGGGCTTCCTCGCAGGCTGTATCGCCGCCGCCCACGACAGCCACTCGCTTCTTGCGGTAGAAGAAGCCGTCGCAAGTGGCGCAGGCCGAAACGCCGCTGCCCATGTATTTCTGTTCGTCGGCAAGGCCGAGGTACTTGGCACTGGCACCGGTGGCAATAATGACGCTGTCGGCCGAATACTCACGGTCGGTGTCGGTCCACAGGCGGTAGGGCCGCTGTGAGAAATCGGTGCGGACGACCGTCTCGCTGAGTATTTCGGCGCCGAAGCGTTCGGCTTGTTGCCTCATGTTAAACATCAGTTCGTTGGCATCGACTCCCTGAGGGAAGCCGGGGAAGTTCTCCACTTCGGTGGTGATGGTAAGCTGCCCCCCTGGCTGCAAGCCTTCGAGAATCGTGGGATGCAGGCCGGCGCGGCCAGCATAGATGGCAGCGGTGTAGCCCGCAGGACCGCTTCCGACAATCAGTAGCTGGGTGTTCATAATGTTCAAGGGTTCAAATGTTCAAATGTATTTACTTTTCTCTGTCCCTCTCCACAACTATCTCAAGTCGATGAGTTCGGCATCGGGATACTGTTCCTTGGGAAATGTGAAGTCCTTGTCCGTGAAATGCTGGCCTCCATTGAATTCCCAAATACTGATTCGATTCCAAATGCCTTCCTGACGCACTCTGACGCAGAGCGGACAGAAGTCACTCTGACGCACATCGATGAAGATTTCCTGAGCTGCGATCTCGGCTTTCTGCGCTACAAGATGCACTTCGTAGGTCGGTGTGTCGCGAAGGGTGGATTCCTTCATCTCGATGCTGTAGCCCTTCTTGTAGAGGTCGAGGAATACATAAGGATTCACAGCCTGAATCTCTTTCTCCGTGGGCTGAGTGATATTTACCTCTTCGTTTTCGGTCAGATAGCTCCACTGAGTAGCGCCATCGAACCAAGTGATCATTTCAGGTGTGTTCAGCTGAAACTTCTTTCCCTGCAACAGCAGAGTGCCACGGATGCTGCCCTCCTCGTTGGTGCCCCGAAAACTGGTGGCGGCGAAGGAAACGCGGATGTCGCCACTCTTTCGAATGAATGTCGCCGCCTTGTCGAGTACCTTGCGGCCATTGATTTCAGCCCTTGCGCCGATGGCAAAGATGCTGAACATGAGGGTCAGCAGGATAAGAAACTGTCTTGTATGTCCCATTGTGTTCTCTTTTGCTTGTCGATTCGTATTTGAAAGGAATGATTATATATAAGGTAGAAACAGACTTACCTCAGACTGGCCAGGCGCATCTGCAGGTCATCCTCGCTCACACAGAGCACTTCTCGCGGCTTGGCACCTCGCGAAGGGCCGACGATGCCAGCCTTCTCGAGCTGGTCCATCAATCGTCCGGCGCGGGCAAATCCGATGCAGAACTTGCGTTGCAGCATGCTGGTGCTGCCGTTCTGGTCGATGACCACCATGCGGGCCGCTTCCTCGAACATCGGGTCCAAGTGGTTCATGTCCACGTCGGAGCTGTCGCCGCCGCTGTCGCCCTCCATTGCCACCTCGGGCAGCGGGAACGGATGGTTGTAACTCTGCTGGCAAGCGATGTAGCTAACGATGTTCTCCACCTCGGGCGTATCGACGAAGGCACATTGTACGCGAATGGGCTCGGTGCCGGAGAGGAAGAGCATATCACCCTTGCCCACCAGCTGATTGGCGCCGGTGCGGTCCAGGATGGTGCGGCTATCGACCACACTCATCACCTTGAACGCCATTCTTGCCGGGAAGTTGGCCTTGATGGTGCCAGTGATGATGTTTGTCGTGGGGCGCTGGGTGGCAATAATCATGTGGATACCGACGGCGCGGGCCAGCTGAGCGATGCGGGCGATGGGCAGCTCGATCTCTTTGCCTGCGGTCATAATCAGGTCGCCGAACTCGTCGATGACAACGACGATGTAGGGCATAAACTTGTGGCCGTTGTTGGGATTCAGTTCGCGGTTCTTGAATTTCTCGTTGTATTCCTTCACGTTGCGGGCCCGGGCCTTTTTCAAAAGGTCGTATCGAGTGTCCATCTCGACGCACAAACTCTTCAAGGTCTGTATCACCTTGTTCACATCCGTGATAATCGGCTCTTCGGTGTCCTCGTTGCCTTCCACTTGCGCAAGGAAGTGGTTGACGATGGGATTGTACACGCTGAATTCCACCTTTTTAGGGTCCACCATCACAAGTTTCAGTTCAGCGGGATGTTTCTTGTAGAGGAGGCTCGTAATGATGGCGTTCAGTCCCACCGACTTGCCCTGTCCCGTAGCGCCGGCCACGAGCAGATGGGGCATCTTGGCCAAGTCCACCATGAACACTTCGTTGGTGATGGTCTTGCCAAGCGCCATCGGCAGTTCGAATTCTGTTTCCTGGAACTTGCGGCTGTTGAGGATGCTCTCCATCGACACCATCTGCGGCTTTGCGTTAGGCACTTCGATGCCGATGGTGCCCTTGCCGGGAATCGGAGCGATGATGCGGATGCCCAATGCCGAGAGGCTGAGTGCGATGTCGTCCTCGAGGTTGCGGATCTTGGCAATGCGTACACCGGGGGCTGGCGTTACCTCATACAGTGTGATGGCTGGTCCGATGGTAGCCTTTATATTGCTGATTTCCACACCAAAGGTAGAAAGCACTTGCAGGATGCGCGTCTTGTTGGCCTGCTGTTCTGCCATGTCAATCGTACCCCCCGTCGTCTCGTATTTCTTCAGTAAGTCGAGCGTCGGGTATTTGTAGTATTCGAGGTCGAGCTTCGGGTCGTAGGGCTCAAGTGTGCCGTCGCCGCCCAAATCGGCCTTCTCGGGCTCCTTGCCCTGCACGATTTCCATTTCGCTTTCTGTCGGTACGATGTCGAGCGGCAGTTCCTGTTCGCCTGGGCGCAGCGGTTGTTCATGTCCGGTCGGCAATTTTCCGAAGTCAATCACCGTGGCCGTATCAGCAGGATTGTCCTCGAAGGGCTTGTGTGCCTCGTCATCAACGCCGCCTTCCAATTCACCCTCGATGTGCTCGGTTTCAACGCTCTCCGTTTCAGCATTCTCGCCGGTGGGCAACGACTCCGATCCCTTATCGCCACGCATCTCCTTGGTCGTCATCCATCCTCGCAAGGTGCCGATGGCTTCGTCGCTCACGTAGGCCAGATACAGCAGGGCGCACATCAGAAGGGCGATGACCACTCCAGCTGGCCCGATGTGACTGCGCATGAGCTCCAGTTCTTCGCGTCCGATCATTCCGCCCCAAATGATGTAGCTGTCTCGCGCAAAAGGCACGTAAGCCACCACGTAAGCGGCAAAGGCTGAGCACCATATCATCAGCACCATGCAGTTCAGCAGCCACTTGTGCAGGCGAATGCGTGCCACTCCCATGATACGAATGCCCGTAGCAATCATCATAATAGGAATGAACATGCTGGCAACTCCAAACCAGTTGTCCATCAAGTAGTGGGCCAGGTGGTACCCCCATTTCCCCATCCAGTTGGCAGCGATATAGGCAGGATTGCTCATCAGTCGCTGATCCTCGTCGCCGGTGAACAGGTGGGATACCATTGCCAGCAGAATATAAACAGCCAGCAAGACGAACAACGCACCGATCACAAAACGGCGATTGCTGTGCTGCTGACGCTTTTTCTCGTCTTTCTTTACGTCTGTCGTCTGCGCATTCTCCTTCTCGCGAGTCGCTGGTGTCGCAACCTTCTTCCCAGGCCACAGGCTCGAGAGCCACTGCCTCAGGCGGCCTTTTTCCTTGCCCTTGCGGCTCTTGCTGTTTTTTTCACTCTTATTTCGCTTCGTATCTGCCATGATGAATTTATTCCTTCTTGTTCAGGACCGCAAAGTTACAACTAATTCCCCAATTTTCGCCTCTTTTGGCCAAAAATGTGAATAAAACAGTCCAACTATGCGCCTTTAATCTAAATTTTTTAGATTAATCGTTTGAAAAATGGTCTTATTTCAATATCTTTGCGACACAGTTAAAGAGGATTTATTTATTCAACAAAAAAAGATGCAGACGATTTATGAATTCAAGGCTCTCACGAGCAAAAGCAAGGAGATTGATTTCTCTGAGTTTAAGGGAAAAGTTTTGCTGATTGTTAATACAGCCAGCAAGTGTGGTTTTACGCCCCAGTTTGCCGGACTTGAGGCACTGAACCAAAAATATAAGGACAAAGGGCTGGTCATTATCGGCTTCCCATGTAATCAGTTTAAGGAACAAGATCCGGGTACAGACGGGCAGATCGAACAGTTCTGTCAGTTGAACTATGGCGTAACGTTCCAGATTATGAAGAAAACAGACGTAAACGGCCCAGCTGCTGAACCCATATTCGAATATCTGAAGTTACAGGCTCCCGAAGAAGAGTATCGCGGATTGAAGGCCAAGGCTGCCAAAGCCCTCTTCAAGACTATCAGCAAAAGTGTGGAGAAGGACAGCGATATCAAGTGGAACTTTACCAAATTCCTGATATCGAGGGATGGTGAGACCATCAAACGATATGCTCCCACCACCGAACCGAAGGACTTTGAAGCTGACATCGAGGCGATGATTTGAACTCGCCCTTAAGGCCACATCTGCTCAAAATAGCCTAAGCATAGCTCAAAGCCTATTCTTAGAACTCACCATTAGTCTTGCACTTTGGAGTTGTCGGAAGCATCCTCTGCTTCGGGTTTTGGGAAGGATTTGCCTGTACGCAGGACCTCCACTGCCTTTTGCACTACAGGGTCTTGTTCGTTGAGAAACTCCATGTATTCCTGCATGGTCATGGCGTTGTAGATGATGTTGCCATAGATGCTACGTTCGAAGAGGGTGCGGCTCTTCTGCATGAGCAAGTTGCGTCGGCGGAGGCTGTGGCGCTCGCCAAACTGTGCAAACTTCTCAAGCATATTCTGGGAACGGAGGTATTTCTCCAGTGCTTGGGTGGTCTTGTAGGTCATGAGTTTTGCACGGTTCTCGTCGGTGTATTGGAAGGCGAACTGTCGGATGAGTCCGGTGAAGAGTGCTTCCTTGTAGTAGGAGGTGACGCCTGTGGTGTCGTCGGGAATGAAGATGTCGGGGCGTATGCCTCCGCCTCCATAGACGGTTCGGCCGATTGCCGTCTTGTATGCGGGACCCTCCTGTTTGATGCTGTCTTCGATGAAGAATTCTCCTCGTTCGTATCGCGCCATTAGCTCATTCTCGTAGTCCTCGGCGTGACCTTTGTCGTAATGTTTCTGTATGCATCGTCCGCTGGGGGTGTAGTATCTTGCGATGGTGAGCCGCACGACGCTGCCGTCGCGGAAACTCATCGGTTGCTGGACGAGACCCTTTCCGAACGAGCGGCGCCCGATGATGAGTCCGCGGTCGTTGTCCTGAATGGCACCGGCAAATATCTCACTCGAGCTGGCACTGCCCTCGTCGATGAGCACTACGAGCGGTAGTTTTTGGAATGAGCCTCGCCCGTCGCTGCGGAACTCCTCGCGCGGCGACTTGCGTCCTTCGGTATAGACAATCAGCTGTCCGCGGGAGAGGAACTCGTTGGCCATCTGGATGGGAACATGCATATATCCGCCACGATTGCCGCGCAGGTCGATGATGAGTCGGTTCATGCCGTGTACCCGCAACTTGGCCAAGGCGATGATCATTTCGGCGTAGGTCTGTTCGCCGAAGTTCTTCACTCTCAGATAACCAGTGGCGTCGTCAATCATATAGGAAGCATCAACGCTTTCGATGGGGATATCGCCGCGAATGACATCGAAATAGATGATGTCGGGCGTACCGTGGCGTCGAATACCCAAGCGGACAAGGGAGCCTTTCTCGCCCTTGAGATGCTTCATCACCTCGGTGTCCTGCATACCGACGAGGCTCACGGTGTCGGCAGTCACGATGCGGTCTCCAGCCAGAAGTCCGATCTTCTCGGACGGGCCGCCCTTGATGACCGACATCACGTTGACGGTGTCGCGCTGAATGGTGAAGCTGACACCGATGCCGCTGAAGGAGCCTTTCAGGTCTTCGTCGGCCTGCGTGGCATCGTTTGCACTGATGTAGCTGCTATGAGGGTCGAGTTCTCCCAGAATCTGCGGCATTGCATCCTCGACCAGCGATTGCACATTGACGGTATCGACGTAGTTGTTGTCGATGAGCTGGAGCAGATAGTTCAACTTATTGGAACCCGTATTGATGATTCTCAGACTGTTACCCGAGAAATGACTGGATAGGAAGGTGCCAACGATGATGCCTCCGATAACGCCTAAAGAGATGAGGAGTGGTGTGAATCGCGACTTGTTCATATTTTGTTCAAATGTTCTAATGTTCAAGAGTACTTGCGTCCCTGCGTTCGACTGAGCTCACGCCGAAGCCGTTCGACTGAGCTCACGCCGAAGCCGTTCGACTGAGCTCACGCCGAAGTCGGTAGCAAACGGCATAGCCGAGCGCAAATGTTCAAGAGCGCAAATGTTCAAGGGTTCAAATATTCAAATATTCATGAGATGGCACTTCATAGGGAGGAAAAACATGCAGCGAGGTCTTTAACCTTTCGCTCGACGCTTGCGTCGCTTCTGCTCGCAACGCGAGTGTTGAAGAATCTTTAATCTTTAACCTTTAACCTTTAATCTTTAACCTTTACTTAAAAGTTCCACTTCGATGCCTGCACGACGAAGGAGGTCGACCCCATCGGTGAAGCGATATTCGCGCGCATAGACAACGCGTCGGATGCCAGCCTGGATGATAAGCTTCGCACATTCGATGCAAGGAGCATCAGTGACGTAGAGTGTGCTGCCGTCGCTGTTGTTGCTACTTCGGGCAATCTTTGTGATGGCATTGGCTTCGGCGTGAAGTACATAGGGTTTCGTGACATCGTTCTCGTCTTCGCAGACGTTTTCGAAGCCCGAAGGTGTGCCATTGTATCCATCGCTGATTATCATATTGTCCTTCACGATGAGTGCACCTACCTGACGACGCTGGCAGTAGCTGTTCTCGCTCCATATCTGTGCCATTCGCATGTAGCGGTGGTCGAGTGCTTCTTTTTTGTCCATTGGCTGGTGGTTGTTGTTGCCTCGCCCACAGCCCCTCTATAGAAGATGGGAGATGAGGGCAGAAGCAAGTTATTCATTATTCACTCTTTACTTCATTCTGTATTCCATTGCGGCGTAGCAGGGCATCGATTGTCGCCTCTTTGCCCCGAAAACGTCGGTAGAGTGTGGCGGGCGGTTCACTGCCTCCGCGCGAAAGGATGCAATCACGGAAACGCCTTGCCACCTCGCGACTGAACAGACCTTCGTGCAGGAAGCAGTCGAAAGCATCGGCATCGAGCACCTCTGCCCACTTGTAGCTGTAGTAGCCAGCAGCGTAGCCTCCGCTCATGATGTGGCTGAATTGGACAGACATACATGTCTCGGCATGCTGGGAAAGCAGTTGCAGAGGCTCCCAAACGCGCTTCTCGAATTCGGCTACGGAGCCCTCGAAGGGTGTGCTCATCGTGTAGAAAGCCATGTCGAGCATACAGAAACTGAGTTGGCGCACACAGGCGTAGCCGCACTGGAAGTTACGACTCTCTCGCACTCGCTGTATCAGTTCGTCGCTCAGGGGCTCGCCCGACTTGTAGTGGAATGCAAAGGTGTGAAGGAAGTCGGGTTCGATGGCGTAGTTCTCCATGAGTTGCGAGGGCAGTTCGACAAAGTCCCACAGCACATTTGTTCCGCTTAGCGGTTTATAGTGAACGTCAGAGAAAATGCCATGCAGGGCATGACCAAACTCATGGAGGAAGGTCTCGACCTCACCCAAGGTGAGCAGCGCAGGCTTGTCGTCAGTAGGCTTTGTCACGTTTAATGTGACACTGACGTGGGGGCGGTGGTCGGTGCCGTCATCGTCCCTGTACTGCTCCTGATAGCTTGTCATCCATGCGCCGCTCTGCTTGCTTTCGCGCGGATGGTAATCGGCATAAAGTACAGCCAAAAACGAGCCATCTTCGTCGAATACCTCATAGGCTTCGACGTCGGGATGGAAGACAGGTATTTCCCTGTTGCGACGGAATTGTATGCCATAGAGTCGTGTGGCCAACTGAAAGACACCCTTCTTCACATTGTCGAGCTTGAAGTAAGGGCGCAACATCTCCGAATCGAAATCGTAGCGCTCCTTGCGCAGCTTCTGGCTGTAATAGGCCATGTCCCAAGGCTGCAACTGGAATTCGTCGCCCTCGAGCTTGCGCGCAAATGCCTCCACTTCGGTAACCTCGCTGCGAGCTTTGGGTAAATAGGCTTTGAGGAGCTGACCGAGAAAATCATCGACTCGCTGTCGCGTAGCAGCCATTCGGTGGGAGAGGGCATAGTCGGCGAATGTCTTGTAGCCAAGCAATTGGGCAAGTTCGCGACGAAGGTTCACGATGCGCTTCACCATCTCCTCATTGCTGAATGGACTACCGGCAGTGCAAAGTGTGTTGCGCGCCAAATACATTTTGCGGCGTAGGGCTCGATTGTCGGCGTAGGTGAGGAATGGGTTATAGCTGGGTGCCTGCAGGGTGAAGAGCCAACCTCGGCGACCCGCTTCCTTGGCAGCAAGTGCGGCGGCTTCGAGTGCCGTATCGGGCAACCCGCTCAGTTCTTGCTCATCTTCAATGAATAGCTGGAATGCATTGGTTGCTTTCAGGTTATTCTCATTGAACTTGACGACGAGTGCGGACAGTTCGACTTGTATTTCCGAGAATCGTTGCTTGGCCTCAGCATTGAGCGTAGCCCCGTTTCTTTCAAAGGCTTCATAGACGCGGTCGAGCAGCATCTGCGACTCGGTGTCGAGCGCCGGGTGCTGATTGTACACCTGTTTTACTCGTTCGAAGAGCTGACTGTCAAGCATGATGCGGTTGCTGTGGGCGGCCAGGAGCGGGGAAAGCTTGGCGGCCAGCTCATCCATCGCCTCGCAAGTATTGGCACTGAGCAGGTTGAAGAAGATGTCGGTGGCGCGGGAGAGCAACTCATCGGTGCGAGGCAGGATGGTGTTCTCGAATGTCGGTGCATCGGGATTCTCCTTCAGTGCGTTGATGGCTTCGTCCTCCTGCCGCATGCCTTCCATGATGGCGGGTTCGAAGTCCTCATTCTTCAGGCGGTCGAATGGGATGCAATTGTGCAGTGTGCCGTAGTCGGTCTGTAATAATATGTTGTTCATTGTTCAGCAGAGTCTTGTAATGTCGGGGATGTAAATCTCTTTTCGCTTCAGGCTGACAATCCCTTCGTCGCATAGTTGGTTGAGATAACGAGAGACGGTGAGGCGAGTCTCGCTGACAAACGCAGCCAGGTCGGTCATCTTGATCTGCAGCGACTTTTCGCCTTGCTCGGTGGAGAAACATCCAAGGATGAAGTGGGTTATCTTTTCGGCTGGTGTAGTAAGTACCGAGGGACGACACTTCGCCTCTTTCCGTTGGATGGCAGCAGAGAGCAGATTAAGATAGTTGAGTCGGAAAATGTCGCTCTTTGCCAACAGGTCGCCCACCTGCTTCTTGCTGATGCGCATCAGCTGGCACTCGCTCGCAGCTCGATAAGTGCTGCTGTATTCGCAATTCAGTCCGTAGAGTTTGTCGGCCTCGACAACCACAGGACCAGAGACTGTTTCGGTGGCCACGAAGAGTCCGTCGGCAGAGTGTGTCTGCCGAATGACGTTGCCCTCGATATGGAACACAAGTTCGCGGCACAACTGCCCCTGCATGATGAAGGGCTTGCGCGATGCAGGCAGCACTTCCGTCTCGAGGTCGATGCGTTCCTCGATGTGTGCCAGTTCCATCCCGCTGATGCCCTGCAACAAGGGCATTCGACTGAGCAGTCTGTACATTTCTCTTTTGTCCATTTTCCTGATACCTTTTCTCTCTATTCCGCCTCGTCCAACCCTTCACTTTTCCAAGCGCGCATCTGTCCTTCCTCGTCAATATATATAAGGTAGGCCTTCAGTTCCGGGTGATTCGAAAGCAACTGCTGTGCAGCCTCCAGTCCCATCACCATGAAGGCGGTGGCAAAACCGTCGGCCATCGCACAAGTCGGTGCCAGTACGGTGCTGCTCACTACCGAGCGCTGGATGGGGTAGCCTGTATGAGGGTCAATGGTGTGGGCATACTTGATGCCGTCTCTCACGAAGTAGTTTCGGTAATTACCGCTTGTGGCCATCGCACAGTCGGTGAGCCGCAGCACTGTTTCGAGTTCTGCCGCAGCAGCGTTGTTGTCTTCCGTGGGTTTGTTGATGCCGATCTTCCACACTTCGCCTTCGGGATTCGTACCTTTGCACACAATCTCCCCGCCAATCTCAATCATGTAATTACTGATGCCATGTCGGGCAAACATCCGGCCGACCTGATCCGCACCAAACCCTTTGGCAATGGCGCTGAAGTCGAACACCATCTGGTCGTTGTCTCGGACGATGCGGTTGCCGATAAGTCTTGCATGCTGCCAGCCGACGAGCGAACGCAGGGAGTCCACCATTGCCGAATCGGGGAGCGCACCGTTCTTGAAGCCGAATCCCCATGCATTTACCAGCGGGGCTATTGTCGGGTCGAAGGCACCGTCCGTGGCGCGGCTGATGGATAATGCCTGCAGGAAGACGATTTGCAAAAGCGAGTCGGCGTCGATGGTCTCACCTTGATTGATGCGGCTGATGCAGCTCTGTGGGTTGAACATCGACAGCGATGCATCCACGGCGTTGAGTTCTTGCATAATCTCCTCGTGGAGATTCTCCCGGCTCTGATACTTTGCGTGGAAGATGGTGCCGAAGATGTAGCCCTCGTCCTGCTGGAAGGAGATGTCTGTCGGCGGATTGTGCCGACGGATGATGAAAGCCGTGCCTGCGATGAGAAGCAGGAGGAAGGGGAGTTGCCACTTTTTCATTCTGTTTTCTTCTTAATATGCTTGCGGGCCGTCTTGCCGATGTCGATGGTCAGGTTGACCGTGCCGCCAAAGGTGTTCCCACCGTTCTTGCCGAATCCGGGTACGAACCACGGCTCTCCATACTGGGAAGTACGTTGTTTGAGGCGGAATTTGTATCGGACGTTCCATCCAAGCCTGAGCACCGACCACAACTTGGTCTCGACGCCGACAACGAGTTCGAGCCATTGGTTGCGTCCGTCGAGGTCGGTAAGCGAGAGGGGCTCGGATGTGCCATAGACGTCGTCGGCAAAGTCGGGCGCCGAAAAATCGTACTGATACTTGCTGTATCCGTATCGAAGGCCGCCGAAGAGCCTGTTGCCGTTCAGTTTCTTGTTGAAGTTGTAATCCATGCCCACCCGGAAATATGGCGAGGTGACCTCAAACTTGTTGTCATTCTCGGAGCCCGACTTGTGGCAATCGCCGACACCAAGTTCAACGATGGGGAAGAACTTCTCCATCAGATTGAGTCGTCCGGCCACCTCCATGTTGGCAAACTTCGAGCTGAAGGCCTTCATCGAGAATCCCACCAAGTCGGCCGAGACGGCAATGCCGCCGAAGAACGGCGCTTCGTCGGCAATGAGGACATCCTCGCTGCCAAGCCGATCTTTGCCTCTTGCACCAACGGCCACCAGCCCGCTAAGGAGCAGAGTGAAGATGCAGCTGAATATTCTCGTCGAGTGCATAGTTTACGTAGGGTTGAACGATGGTGACGGAATCAATGAAGAGATGGGTCGATTCGATGGCCACTATCTTATGAAACATGTTGGTGGGACAGTCGGGCGACTCGAAGTGGGGCGTGTTGGTCTTCGCTATCCAGACGGTGTCGGTAACCTGGTAACCGTCGCCTGCCACATGAAGGAGCAGGGTGTCCACGTCTTGCCGGTAGCTGAGCGGTATCTGCCAATTGCCGACGTTCGTCATTCGGTTCAGGAGCACACGCTCGGACGATCCCGTCGAGATGGTCAGCGTGTCGGTGATGGCCACGGCGCTGCCGTCGCTGTAGAAACAGGCATACATATTGACGCTGTTGTAGAGCGAACAGTCGATTTCCTCGCAGGCCGCCAGGAGCAGTAGCAGGGGGAGCAGTGCCGACAGACGTAGTCCTCTTTTCATCACTCAAAACTGTTTTTCTATCTGGTAGTTGTTTCTCTCGGGTGCGTTTCGGCTTATCAGTTCGCCAAGGAAACCCGCGACAAACAACTGCGTGCCCAGTATCATCATTGTCAGTGCCAGGTAGAAATATGGGCTGTCGGTAATCCATAGCTTGCCAAGAATCTTCCCGATGGCGAGGAGTACGACGGCCACGAGTCCCAGCAGGAACATCAGTGTCCCGACGAATCCGAAGACATGCATCGGCTTCAGTCCGAAGCTGTCCAAGAACCATAGGGAGAGCAGGTCGAGGTAGCCGTTTACGAACCGATTCCACCCCATGAACTTCGACTTGCCGAACTTGCGGGCCTGATGTTGCACCGCCTTCTCGCCGATTTTCGTAAATCCGGCATTCTTGGCCAGATAGGGAATGTAGCGGTGCATCTCGCCGTACACCTCGATATGCTTCACTACCTCTTTCCGGTAGGCCTTTAGCCCGCAGTTGAAGTCGTGCAGGTTCTTGATTCCGCTGACGCGTCGCGCTGTGGCATTGAAGAGCTTCGTGGGCAGTGTCTTGGAAATCGGGTCGTAGCGTTTCTGTTTGTAGCCGCTCACGAGGTCGTAGCCCTCCTCCGTTATCATCCGGTAGAGTGCCGGAATCTCGTCGGGCGAATCCTGCAGGTCGGCATCCATGGTGATAACTACGTCACCCTGTACACGTGCAAAGCCGCAGAATAGGGCAGGGCTCTTACCGTAGTTGCGGCGGAACTTAATGCCATGAACCACATCGGGGTTCTCTGTCTGAAGCTGTTCTATCACTTGCCATGAATGGTCTGTGCTACCGTCGTTTACGAAGAATACCTCGTATGTAAAACGGTTCTCGTCCATCACTCTTTTTATCCAGCTGAAGAGCTCGGGCAGCGACTCCTCTTCGTTGAATAAGGGTATAACAACAGAAATATCCATAATTTCTTTTTTACTCTTCTGTTAATTTTCTTCTAATTTTGTTCTGGTCGGTTGATGTCCCTTTTGCTTATGGTGGGAAGTGAGGCAACACCAGCTGTTATAAGCGAGACAGGCACAGACATCAGAAGGTTTGTAATGATGAAATTCACCATCAGTGTCTGAATGTTTATCTGTTGGAAGGCCTCGTTCCATTGGCTT
>JAILBW010000180.1 GCA_024680695.1 Bacteroidaceae bacterium | reverse complement strand
CTGCTCGCCGGTCAGGTTGTAGCAGTTCTCCACCACGGTGTCGTCGTTGCGATAGAAGGGCTTGCCTGAATCATAGCCTTCCACGGTAGCAGTGGACCAGCTGTTGCGGATGACGCTCTGCGAACCGCCCGTCCAGCCGGTAATGGCACCGCTCTCGTTGGCTCCCGTCACGGTACCCGTTACGTAGCAATTCTCGATGATGAACTTGGACGAACTGCCCATGTTCACACCGATGATACCGCCGGCGTTGGGGCCTGCTGCAGTGATAGTACCTTCCATACCCAGCTGACTCATTGTAATCGTGCCGCCGTCGCCGTTCAACGAGCCGCCAATGATACCTGCATAACCACCGCTGGTTGCCGTGATGGCGCAGGTGTTGTCGAGCACGAAGTTCTTCACGGTTGCGCCTGCCACGTAGCCGAACAGACCGGCGTAGCTGTCGGCATTCACCGTGAGGTTGCTGAACTTATGGCCCTGTCCGTCGAAAGTGCCGCGGAAGGGGTTAGATTCAGTACCGATAGGCTCGGATGCCACTCCTGTCATGTCGAGATCGTTAAGCAGTACGGCACTGGCCGAACCGTTCACCGTCGAAGCGACTGCACCAAAGTAAACCATGTGAATCTTGTCGCCAATCTGATATACGCCGTTGGCGTCCTGCTCGGGGATGAACTTCTCGACAGTCTGCAGTGCTGCGGGATTCTCTGCCTCCTCGGTGCTGAACGTTCCGTCCATATAGGCAGCCCAAATGTCGCTGTAGGCATCGCCCAGTGCGTTGTACTCTTCCTCGCTGACCAGATCCTTGATCTGTCCGCTCAGCGACTGCAGCAGGTCGGCCACGCTAATCATCGAGATGTAGGCCTGCTTGCAATTGTAAATCTCGTCGAAGAGGCCTGAAATCTTCTCGATGATTTCATATTTCGTCGCATTGTCGGCGGCAGCCTCGGCCTGCTGTGCCAGGTCGGCCAGCTCGGTCTTTATTTCCTCGCTGAAGTTGGGATATACCTTGTAGCTGTTGTCATAGGCGGGTTCGTAGTCGTTCAGGATGGTGCTGATACGAGCCAGCTGCCCCTCGAGTACGAGGTCGAGGCCTTCTGTGGCCACTTCTTCCTCCAGCAGACCAAGATAGGTGAGCTTCGTGTTGGCAAAGCCTGTCCAGTCGTGCGTCTGATGGCTGTGGCGGTTCTTGATACCTACGGTGAGCTTTCCGTCGGTCACATTGGCCACGATGTAGTTCTTGGCGCGTCCGGCGTTGGCCATGATGGCTGTGGAGAGCAGTCCGTGAGGCATGTAGCCTATGATGTTCTCCTCTTCGTCCTTCAGCTCATAGTCGGCCACGCTGCCAGTGATGTTGGCTGTCACGCCATCTACTGCCTCGCCCACCGGAATGGCAGCTTCCTTAGCGGTCATGATGTAGTTCTCGTTGCCGTTCAGGTAGATGGATGCGGTGTAGTTCATCGACTGTGTGTCAATCTCGCTGCTGGGACGAGCGGCTGCCGTCATCTCGAGCAGATAGAGACCATCCTTCAGTCCGGAAACAGTCTGATGCATGTCGAACGGAGTGGTGGACCAGCTCTCAGCGCCGGTGAAAGTACCGTTGGAGAGAGTGTGAGTCTCCTTGCCGCTGCCCATGGTGCCTTCCCAACCCGTCTTGAAGTCTTCCTCGAACTTCGGATTCACGAGCAGGTTGGTGATTTCGCTGCCAGGCGTGTAGCCCATCTTCACGGCCTCCTCGTAGAGGGCGTTCATGAAGGCCAGCTCGGCGGTGATACCTTCCTGCGAGAGGGTGTGGTTGTCGATGACGAAGAAGTATGCACCGTTGGGGTAGTCCTCGTTGGGCTCATCCTCTCCGTTGAGGTAAGCCTCCAGGATGTCGCGAGCTTCGCCCTCGAAGGTCTGGTCTTCCTCGAGGCGGGCGCGGATCTCGTTGGCGCGAGCAATATATTTATTGTATGCGCTTGCGCATGCGTTGAGAGTATTCTTCTCTGCGCTCATTTCGTTCCATGCAATAGCCAGGTCGCGCACTGTCTCGATGGCATCGAGTGCCTCGATTGATGCGCGATAGTCCTCGATGAGTGCATCCTCGGCATAGAAGTCCTCAGCGTCAAGATAGGCGCCCTCGGTGTCCTTGATGGTCTGGCGCAGGTCTTCGAAGCTTGCCTGGTCGTACACCGACCCATAGACGCCGTTGTAGTTGTACACTACACCGTGCGACGGCATCGTCTCGGGATGGAGGTCATCGGGCATCGTCTGATACCAAATGGGGTCAACCCACTGGTTGCCGTTCAGCTTATAGGCCAGTTCGCCGTTCATCACCTGATCCTCGGTAAGGCCATTCACCTGTGTGCCGTTCACGCAGTAGTTGTTCTCGCTCTTCTCGGCTGTGCCACGGAAGAAATAGGTACCCTCGTTCTCGGTGGACTCCACGGTGCTGGTCGACCAGCAGTTGGTGACTACGGCACTGCCGCCTACCCAACCCGAAAGGGCACCGTTCTCGCTCGGACCAGCAATGTAGCCCGAAGCGTAGCAGTTCTCGAGGATAATCTTAGCGGCCGAGTTCATGCAGCAACCCAGCACACCGCCGGCATTGGCACCATTCACGCTGGTCACATCGCCTTCGTTACCCACATTGCGGATGGTCACTGTGCCACCTTTGGGAGTCGAGAAGCCGACCACGCCCACGTAGCCTTCGCCCTGGATGGCACATGTCTCATCCAGCTTCAGGTTCTCCACCACGGCCGGACCGGCAATGGCGCCGATGAGGCCCACACCCTTGGTCTCCGTAATGACCTTCAGGTTGGAGATGGTGTGGAACTGTCCGTCGAAGTGTCCCGTGAAGGGATAGCTCTCGTTGCGTGCGATAACCATGAAGAGCTCGTTGTCAGCCTCTTCCATCTCGATGTCCTTCGTCAGAATGGCGTTCTTGGCTCCGTCCTGTCCCTCGGTCACCATGTGGCTGAACCAAGCGAGGTCCTTACCGGTGGCCAGTTCGTAGTAACCGTCGGCATTGGGCTGCATGTAGTTCACATCGTAGGTGTGGCAGTTGTCGCAGAAACCGCCGTTGAATACATGGTCGGGAAGATTTACTTCCACCGGTGTGTTTGTATAGACTGTGGAGCCCAGAGGTGTACCGTCGCAACGGAAGCCTCCGGAAGGCTGTGCATACACTTGTCCATGACCCTGGAAGGGATAAGGATATTCGTCCGTACCGATGGTCTGAGTCCACTGGATGTTGCTTTGGTCGCCGTTCAGATTGTAGGCCAGCTCGCCCGATGTCAGCAGCGAGGCATCAATCTGTGTCAGACCGCCGGGGATGGCACCGAAGGGCTCTACATAATAGATGTTCTCGGCGCGGAAACCGGTCGGGTTACGAGCCACTACGTTGTTGTCGCCGTCGGCAATGCTGATGGTACCGGCCTGCACGCAGTTGGCAGCGTGGCAGGGGCTGCCGCACCATCCGATGAGACCGGCGCAGTTCGACGTAGTCTCGCTGGTGATGCTACCCACGAAGATACAGTTGGTCATGTGGAACTCAGCGTCCGATACACCCACGATACCACCGTGCGTGCCGTCGCCCACCACGTCGGAGGTGATGGCCACGTCGCTCAGCACGTTGGTGATGGTCGGCTGGCGGTTAGAGTTACGTGTATGGCTGGTCACCGCACCGGCATATTGCTTGCCACCGCATGCGATGGTACCCACGATGGCCACATTGTAGATATCGCCACTGAAGTTGGGGATGATGGAGGTGGTGTTGCCGTCGCCGATAGCAATGGTCAGCTTGTGGTTCTGTCCGTCGAAGTAGCCGCTATACCAGTTGCTATTGTTCAGCCATTCGCTGCGGCCAGTGTAGTCGATGTCGTTCATCAGCTTCATGCCGAAGTTCTCGTTACCCAGCGTGTGTAGCTCGGAGAGCCACCACATTTCGTCAGCCGTCTTCACCAGGAACCATCCGTCCTTGTCGCGCTCCACGAAAGTGGGGTTGAACCAGCCCTGAGTCAGGGTGCGGTCCACGCCGCCGCTGGCGAGAGACGTACAGGTGGTACAGCTACCGCCGTCCAGCGTGTGAGCTGTGGGCGTGCCGCCAGGCGTGTTGCTATAGGTAGCAGCCTCGTCGGTAGTGGTACCGTCGCAAGCCGTGATGGCCGAGCAATACACCTGCTTCTGCGTCTTGAAGGGCACGGGATAGTCGTCCTCACCGATGGTCTGCGTCCACTGAATGTCGCTCTGGTCATGGTTCAGCAGGAAGCACACCTTACCGCTCTTGAGATCTTCCTCCGTCACGAGTGTTCCGCATGCGCCGTCGCCGTATGCCTTCGTGTAATAGTTGTTGTAGGCCTTCTTGATGTTGCCTGCGTTACGTGAGATGGTGGCACTGCCATCGCCGGTCTGCAGGGTGATGTCGTTGATGGCCAGACAGGTCTCAATCGTCGTGTGAGCGTCTGCCCAACCCACAATACCGCCACAGTTGGTGGTACCGGCACTGTTGATGGTGGTCTTAGCCAGCACATTGGCAATGACCGAGCCGCGGTATGTCACACCAGCGACACCGGCGTGTGTACCGTCACCAGCAATGCTGCTGACAATCTCTACGTCGATGAAGCAGTTGGTAATCGTACCCGTGCTCCAGGCAGCGATACCAGCGGCGTATTTGTACTCCGTGGTAATCTTACCTACGACCTTGAGGTTCTTCACACGGCCGTTGATACCGATGTTGCGGAACAGGGCCTGACCGTCGGCCGAACCGAACATGTTAATCTTGATGGTGTGGCCCTTACCGTCCAGGCAACCCTGGAAGTTGTAGTTGGCAGAGCCAATCATGGTGCTCTCCGTGCCGTAGTCGATATCGGCCGTGAGTTCAGCAGATGCAAAATTGGCATCGTCCACACCACTGTTCACCAGTTCGGCAAAGGCTTTCAGTTCCTCTGCCGTACCAATCTGGATGACGTCACCGGCATAGCCGATGGCCATCGCAGCATGACTCACGAACAGCAACGCTGTCATGAGGCATGTCTTCAGTAGATTTTTGTGCATAATTTTGAATTAAAGTTAATAAAAAGGTGAGTTTCCTGAATTATTGACCGCAAAGGTATGTACTTTTCCCCAATCTGCCAAATCTTTTCAGGTTTTTAACAGTGCCCGATGGAAAGGGGAAAGGAAAAAGCCGCTCCCCTCAATCCTTCCCAGGGAGTGGAGCGAGAAGAATAAAGGTGGGTTCTAATAAATAACAAATTCAGGTGGATACCCCCCTGTATGTACAACGGAGTTTGTCCAAACCGGCTATTCGAATACTGCATTTCCTGACTGCCGAAGCCTAATCGTTGTGGAGCCTACGCCAACGGGTACTCCCCCGCCCATTTCCCTGCTGGTTTATCACAGTAAATGGCACAAAGAAAATTCAAGACATGCACGATTTTGTGTAATTTTCTTTATGCAAAATTTTCTTTTTCTCTATTCACCTATTCACTTTGCCATTTAAACCTCTGTATTGTAATGCGATATCAGGGTGTATAGAGCGAAATTTCTCTCTTCACCTATTCACCTTCCTGTCTTGCTCGAAAAACTGGTAGGCAGGCAATAGAAAAGATGAGGATAAAAGTTGTTTCACTTTTATTTCAAATAGTGAAACAACTTGTTCCACCCGTTGAAACAACTTATTTCAAGCGTTGTAACAACTTGTTTCACATTTTAAATTACAAAGTATACTGCTTGTATATCAGCAGAATACTGTTTCAGTCGGGCTGAAATCAGGTAAAAATGAGGTTAAAAGTGTATAGCTGCATTTTAAATTTGCTGTCTATACACCCATCTTACATTCTTATTCTCAAATAGTTATACGCAAAAGTGAAGAGGTGAATAGTGTTTTTGAATTTTTCACACGGAAAGTTTTTTTCAATCCGAAGTAATGGTGATAAATCCGCTTCAAAGCGAATTTTATGCGATGAAGGAAAAATCAAACCTCGTCTAAACGGCACAGAAATCAGAAATAGAGGTGTAGCAAGAAATAGTGACAAAGGAATCTGTCCGCATTAGCGAAGCATTATAGCAAAAGACGGCCCACTGGCGGATTTGTCAGCAGGCCGTCTTTTCTTATTCGTTCCTCTCTCTCCCTACAAAGGGGGAAGAGAGTCATTTTACTTAACCAGCACCTTGGCGTTGCCGAGCTGCTTGGCGTTCGACCAAGAGCTCGAGCAAGCCTCGGATCTTGATGCTCACTTAACCAGCACCTTACGTCCGTTCACGATGTTCACACCCTTCTTGGCCTTCTCAACCTTCATACCGTCGATCGTGTAGATGTCGTCGGTAGCGTTGAACTCAACCTTCTGGATGCCCGTCTTTGTCTCACCCACCTTGAAGTTGGCGCGGCTATTCGACGGAGTGGTCGTCACGACTTCCTCCTTGCTCGGCCATACATAGCGGTCGATACCACGGTCGTTGCCACTGTCATTTCCATTGTAGGAGGCCACATAGAGGTTGCCTGCGTAGTCGAGCGTGATACCGCTGGCGTAGTTCTCCTCGGTAGCGATGGAAGCAACCGGAGTGAGGATGAAGTAGCCGTTGGCAAGAGGCACATAGTCGGTAGTGGCAATCACCACCTTCTTGTTTCCACTCGGATAAGCAATGAGGTTTCCGTCGCGGCTGATCCAGAATCCTGCAGCGGGGTTGGCAGGATAAGCCGATGTGGCATACTTTAGGTCAACCTCACCCTTTGCATTGATGTGAGCCATTGCGGGAGCATCCTCGCTTACGTTGCTCGTGGTGCGATACTGAACGTACCAGAGGCCACCACGATTGTCGGTTGCGATGTTCATGCCCGAGTAGCTCTGACTCCACTGTCCGCAGAGTTGGTCGATCTTCTGAGTAGGCACGCCAGAGAACTGCTTGTTCGTACCGAGGTCGTAAACGTATGCGAAGTAGTCGCTTGCATTGCCGCCACCGTCGCTACGGCCTGCCATCAATGCCCAGATCTTCAGGTTTTCGCCCGAGCCAGAGGTAGCGAATGCAGTCATCTGTCCGTGCTGGATCTGGTCGCCTACGTAAGCAATACCAGTGGCCTCGTCCACCTCAGCACCAGTGAAGACAGGCGTCCAGGGTTTGTTCAGGTCTTCGGGATCTGCCTCGTAAAGTGCCGAAGGCGTGGTGCCACCCATACGGCTGATGAAGAGACGTCCGTCGTCCGACATCTGTACGGTCTTGTAGAAATAGATGGCGTTGCTGTCATATACCTTGACACCGCCTGTGTTGAATTCATCGAGTCCGCCCAGGAAGCCCGGAGTGCCGTCCTCAGCATTGATGAGGTCAAAGTCGGGGGTGAAGGCATAGAGACCAACCTTCTTCTCGTCGCTGATACCGCCAGTCTTCACGCCCATGCTCAGAGCGTCGCGGCCGAGCTTAGGCTCTACTGCATAGATCTGTCCGAAGTTCTTGCTTTCGGGATTGTCATTGTAAGCCATGCTGCGCACTGCGTTAGCAAGCCACTTGCCACGCTCGTTGGGAGCCTTGATGCGGGCAGTTTCCTTCACGCCGAGAGATGTCACCTCGATGTCGAAGGTCATTGCCGTACCGACTGCGCCCAGATTCGAGTTGGCTACGCTTACTGCGTGTTCGCCCTTCAGAAGGTCGTCGCCTGCCAGTTCCTCGGTGTAAACCTTGGTGTCGCCTGCGTAGAAATTAATCTTGGCGGCCTTGGCCGGAGAGAGCAGTGTGTACTTCACGGTCACCTTGTCTGCATCGCTGTTGGTGTCGATGTTGTAGGCATAAGAGTTCAGCTCGATGACGGGTGCATTGTTGCTGTATTCGCCGGCATAGAGATAAACCGTGCCACCCTTGAAGAGCTGAGGAATG
>JAILBW010000169.1 GCA_024680695.1 Bacteroidaceae bacterium | reverse complement strand
AATTTTCCAAATGCAAAATGCAAAATGCAAAATCCTTCGTATCTCGCTGAATTGATGTGTGTTACGCAGATTGCATCGTCCGTCTCGAAAAGTCACGCTTTGTGTCCCTCGTCTTGCCGTCCCTTCTGTCTCCGTCCGCGATAATTTTTTACAGGTGGGCTATTTCTGTGTGCAGCAGGATGCAATAACCTAATAACCTAAAACCCTAATAACCTAAAAACCTAATAACCTCAAAACCTCATAAACTTTCTCTGATACTCCACGGGCGACAGGCCTGTAAACTCCTTGAACTTACGGTGCAGGATGGTGCGGCCGGCAAATCCGCAGTGTTCGGCCACGGCTTCGATGGTCCAGTCGCTATGCGCCAGCAGCACCCGCTTGGCCTCCTCGATGCGCAACTCCGAGAGCCAGCGGTTGTAGGTGCTCTCCTGTCCGCGCAGCCAAGCCCTCAGCTGATACTGGGGGATGCCCATCTCCTCGGCAGCCATCGGTTGGGTGATGCCGCCGCGCAGGTGTCCGCCGTGCGCCGTCCACTCCGCCACGGCCTGCTCCACCTGTTGCAGTTTCTCTTCCGTCAGGCACTCCTGCGCCTGCTCGCTCTCCTGCTCCTGGCGCTCCTCCTGGTCGCACCCTCTACAAGGACGACAAGTGGAACACGCTGTGCCTGCCCTTCTCGCTGAAAGCAGAGCAGATAGCAGCCAGCCCGCTGGCAGGTTGCACGCTGATGGCACTGGATACCGAGGCAGGTGCTTATGATCACATATCGGGTCTCGACAAAGGCACCCTGACGCTGAACTTCACCACCGCCGAAAGCATCACCGCCGGCACACCTTATATTATTAAGTGGGCTACAGGTGACAACATCGTGGATCCCGTCTTCACCAACGTTACCATCGACAAGTGGACGCACCCCGTCGAAACCCGCGACACCAAGGTAACCTTCAAGGGTACCTATACCAACCAGAGCTTCGACGATGAAGACAAGTACACCCTCTTCCTCGGCGGCGAGAACACGCTGTACTGGCCGCAGCCAGGCAAAGACCCGGATACTAATGAGACCGTCTATCCCAGCATCGGTGCCTGCCGCGCATACTTCCAAATCAAGGAACTTATTGAAGGTGAGGAAGAGGATGTCAAAGTCTTTAACATCAACTTCGGTGACGGTTCGCAGACATCCATCGAAAATGTGCAATGTTCAATGGTCAATGGTCAATCGGGTTCCCTCTACGATCTCAACGGCCGCAAGCTGCAAGGCAAGCCCAGCCAGAAGGGTATCTATATCAAGGATGGCAAGAAAGTGGTCGTGAAATAGCCCCACAATTAAGAATCAACAAGCCGCATCCCAACCTGCCCCTCTCTCTCTCGGAAAGGGGCAGGGGGAGAGGCTTAAGGAGTTAAACAAATTAGAATTATTATGAAGAAGACATATCAGCAGCCCAGTCTGCAAGTAGTGAAGATTCAGCATACTCAGTTGCTCTGCACCAGCGACCCAGTACAAAGTGTAAGCGGCAATTCCGGACTTACAGGCGCCGGCGCCAATGGCGAAATCATCGGCGGCAGCGGCCCGTCCCGCGTAAGAGGACGCAGCGTCTGGGACGAGGAGTATTAGGAGCCTCACCCCCAGCCCCTCTACTAAAAGAGAGGGGAGGGCAAGGATAAGCGCCGAAGGTGCGGCAGACCACAGGCAGGGGCAGCGCCCCTGCTACCGACGCACAACAGCAATCAGAAGGGGCGGCAGGATGCACAACTGTTTTATCAGTTTGTTTGCATCTCTGCCGCCCCTTCAGGACTTATCCTTGCGCTTTGCCTACATCGGACGGATCCAGATATTGCGGAAGCTGATGGCCTTGCTGGGGTCGCCGTGCATCTGCAGACGGATGGGGCCGTCGCCATGCTTCACTGTGCGGGGGAAGCCGATGTACTCGGTGGTACCCTGAATCTCAGTATGGTTCTGCAACACCACGCCGTTGTGGATGAGAGTCACGTAGGGCTTGTAGAGATAGGTGCCGTCCTCCTTGAAGATGGGAGCCGTATAGATGATGTCATAGACATTCCACTCGCCTGGGCGGCGCATGGCGTTGGCCAGCGGTGGCGTCTGCTTGTAGACACTGCCCGTCATGCCGTTCACGTAGGTCTCGTTCTCGAAGCAGTCGAGGATCTGCACCTCGTACATATCCTGCAGGAACACGCCGCTGTTGCCGCGCGCCTGGCTCGATCCCTCGATGTCCTTGGGCACACACCACTCGATGTGGAGCTGGAAGCTGCCGAACTTCTGGCGAGTCACGATGTCACCCTTCGACTTATCGACGGTGAGGATGCCGTTCTTCACTATCCACTCAGCAGGGCCGTCCTTCCCGTTGGTCCATGCCGAGAGGTCCTTTCCGTCGAAGAGGACGATGGCATCGCTGGGGGCGGTGTTGGTGCGGATGTCGCCCGGGGTGACCACCTTCGGCTGCGGCGTCCAGTACTCAGACATTCCGGGGCGCATGGCCTCGGGCTTCGGATACTCTTTCTTCTCTTGTGCACTTGCCGTGCAAGCAATGGCAAACGCCATTAACATAATACTCTTTCTCATAATTGTTTGTGAGTTTGTGAGTTTTATAAGTTTATAAGTTTGTGAGGTTATAAGTTTGTGAGGTTATAAGGTTGTGAGGTTATGAGGTTGTGAGTTTGTGAGTTTATAAGTTTGTGAGGTTGTTTGTGAGGTTATAAGGTTATAAGGTTGTGAGGCCCCCTACTCCATCACATCCTTCGTGCCTCCGGTTGTTTGGAAGAAGGTCACCTTTGTGGTCGTCTTCTTGTCGAAGAGGGTGTTGGAGAGAATCTCGACGGTGCCGAACTGCCCCATGGGTGTTTCCAGCTCAGCATACTTCTTCTGCAGCGAGAAGATGGTCAGCTTCACGCGCGCAGGTACATTATAATATACTCCGCGCTCCATCTTCTCCTTCTTCTTTGCCACCAGTTCGTCGGGCTGCGGTTCGGGCAGGGTCTCCATGCTCTTGACGCTGACGTAGATCGGTTCGCCGGACAGGTTGTCGGCATCGACGGCTCCCAGATGCTGCGAGAAACGTAGGAGGATGTCGCGCTCCGTCTCCTTCGAGGGGCTGTAGTTGAGGGTGAACACCTCGGTGCTGGTCTGCGTGGTGCCACGGAACAGCGATTCGAGCACACTGGCCTGCTTGTCCAACTGCTCGAGCATCAGCTTCAGCTGTTCGCCGTCCTTTGGTGTATTGTCTGCCTCGCCGCGGACGAGGGCGTTGCGGCTCTCGCGAATGTCGTAAATCTCCTGCGCACAGAGTTCTGCCATCTTTGCGGTGCTACCGGCCGAGAGCATCTCCTGCGTCATGTAGCTACGCGGATTGGGCAGCGGTTCGGCTGGGGTGCCCTTGGGCAGGGCGGGCAGCGTCTCCTCTTCGGCCTCGGTGTTGATGCTCAGCAGGATACCGTCGGAGGAGAGCCCCACGAGCGGTGCCACGGTCTTTCCCTTGAGGCGGATGCTGTAAGCCTTCGTCCTGTCGGGTATGCCGTAGGGCTCCATCGTGATACGCTTGATGGTCCAGGTGGTGGACTCCGCCTGCGGCACATCGCGCAGGCTCAGATAGCGTTCGGCATACTTATTGAAGTCGCCCGGGCGAGTGACCGTCTTCTCGGCCACTACGGTGATGCGCACTGCCGTGCGGGGCAGGTAGTAGGCAACACCCTCGAGTGTCGAGCCCGGGACAAAGGGCGTCACATCGGTTTGTGCGTGCGATGCTGACCAGAGGCAGCAGCACATTGCGGCAAGAAAGAGTTTCTTTATCATCTTGGGTTCTCTGTTTTTTCTGTCTATTACATCTTTGCGGCATTCTTCAGGTGCCGGAACGCCTGAGGCAGGTGGCGCAGGATATCCCGGGCCAGCATGCACTCCTCCTCCGACTCGCTGGCGGCATAGTCCCCCGCAATGGCATGGAGCCACACGCCCAGCATGGCAGCCTCGGCCGTCGGATAGCCCTGTGCCAGCAGCCCGGCAACAAGGCCCGTCAGTACGTCGCCGCTCCCCGCCGTAGCCATTCCCGGATTGCCGAAGGGACAGCTTGCCGACCTTCCGTCGGGGAAGAAGATCTGCGTGGGATGCCCCTTCAGGACTACCGTCAGTCCGTAGGTCGTCGCGAGTTGGCAGGCACTGTCGCCCAGGTCGCCCGTCGGGAGTCCGAATCCCTGGGCCAGATGGCGCATCTCTCCGACGTGCGGGGTGAGCACGGAGCGTCCCGTCATCGGCTCTGCCATCTGCGGATGCGTGGCAAGCAGGTGGAGTGCGTCGGCATCGACGACCAGCGGCATGTCGCTTTCCAAGAGCATTTCCTGCATCACTTCCGCCACCTCGTCGCTCCGTCCGATGCCTGGTCCGATGCCCATCGACTGATAGCAAGCCAGCCGTCCGCTGCTCGTACTGAGCCTGCCGGAGCGACCTGTCGCCTCGTGTGCGGCAGTCCACAGAATCGCCTCGGGCACAGCCGTATGGAGCGGGATGCGGTTTGCCTCGTCGGTCATCACGGAAACCTTTCCTGCACCGCTGCGCAGGCAAGCCTCAGCCGCCAGCATGGCACATCCCGCCATCCCCCGACTCCCCGCATAGAGCAGTGCATGCCCCATTGTGCCCTTGTGCGCGTCGCGAGGCCGTGGGCGTAGCATGGAGGCTATCTCTGGCAGGCCATTTTCCGCATTCATGTTGCAAAGATAGCGCAAACGAGTGGAATAGCAAAAAAAAACTTGATATTTCTTTTCCGACTCCCGAGTGTGGCCCCTCCTTGACCGAAAGTCAGAGTTTATCACTCCCCCCACTCATTTGCTCCCTATACGTGGGCGGACAATTTCGTGGCGCTGGTAGTCGTAGAGGGTAAGGCGACGGAGATGGTAATAGGCGAGCCAGTAGTTCTGAAGTGAGGCAATTTGGTTCTGGCGGGCCGTCTGCCAATGACTCTGGGCCACGGAGAGACTATAGGCATCAGCCTGAGCCTTGATGAATCGCTGAAGAGTCTGTGCGTAGGCATCCTCGGCGATAGCAAGAGCCTCACGGGCAGTCTCAACGATGGTCTGACGTTCATTGAAGTCGCTGACAGTCAGAACCACATCCAGTTCGGTGTCGCGGGCAGATTCTTCCTCGGCATGCTCTGCAGCCTCTAAAGTGCTCCGGGCGGCCAACCAGGCATTTTTGCGCTTGCCCCAGTCCATTATCGGAACGGAGAGAGTGATGGTAGCCACATCCTGAACCAATGGGTGACGATAGGCACCGCCAAGATTGTCTGCGACTTGGTTGGCTCCTATTGAAGCGTCAATTCCCAAACTGAGTTTTTTCTCTATACGTGCTTTCTCAGCATCTCGGCGGGCTTCTACTACAGCTTCTTGTGAACTGAGATATTGCGGATTGTTTTCGCGGGCATACTGGATGGCTTCGGCTGCATCTACATGCAAGTTCCGAACAACGTCGGGGATGACAAGCTCAATGTCTGTGTCGCGTTCCATGCCGAGATAAGTGGCCAGTTCCTGTGCGGCTCTTTGCCGCGAAATACGTGCATTAGCCAGCGTGGTACGGGCATTCGTCTTTTCCAGTTGGAGAATACTCAGCTCGGCTTTGGAGATGCTGGCAATGCGGAAGCGTCGTTCGGCGATAGCATAGATAGTGTCACAGGAGGTAAGATACTCCTCGGCCATGCGCAACAGGTCTTGAGCAAGGGCGAGAGTGAAGAATTTACTTACTGCCTCCTCGGAGGTGGTTTCGATACAATAGGCAAGCGTTTTTTCGGCAACTGTAAGTTTCAGCGGTTCAATTTTCCGTGCCCATTTCAATGGATTGTAAAAGAGCAGGTCCTGTTTGTAGCCTACGGAGATGGGAAGGGCCATGAACTGGGTCTGATTCTGATTGCCGAATGCACGAAGGTATCCCAGTTGCGTGGAACCATAGAACTGTCCGCCCCAAGGCTCCATTGTCTGAGTGGCGGTGATGCCAGCCTGTGAATAGAGCATGCGCTGTTGACGATAGACGTCCACATCCTCCATCGAAAGATATCGCTGGGTCATGTATCGCTCGTACTGCATAGGCGTTGATTCCAATGAAAACTGCGGTTTGCGCGTGGCCAGCCACGAAAGATGCTGGTAGCGCGAGGCATCATAGACACTCTGGTACTTCTGTGCTGCCAAGGAACTGTCGGTGGCGAGTCGCACCGTACGGTCAAGGTCAAGAAATACACGTTTCTGTGCAGAAGCGGTGACTACCGCCAATAGTCCGAGTATTACAATCCGTCTCATAGGCTATTCCAAGATGACTTCCACATTCATGCCGTCAAAGAGGTTTGACGCTGCACCAATACGAGCACGTAGGGTGATGGCACCCTGCTCATCGACAATGGGATTAATCTCACTGACAGTGGCAGAATAATGCGTTGACTTGTCTGCCACAGGAATAACAGTCACGCCGGTACCTATTTTATACTTACAGAGGTCGGCCTCCATTACACGGAACTCTACGGCCATATCGCCAGTGGCAATCACACGGCATACAGTCTGTCCTGGCTGTGCCAATTGATGAGCCTGGACAGAAAGGTTTGCCACAATTCCATCGAAGGGAGCGGTGAGCACCCCACTCCTTAACTCATGTTGGGCTGCAGCCAACTGCGTCTTCGCCGTGGCAAGCTGACTCTTCGAGAGGGCGTAGCCCGACTTCACATCAGCATTATGTTTCACCTCTGATGGAATGGAAGAATCCTTGTCGGGGTCATAACCCTGCGAGATGATTACGTCCTGCATCTGCAGGTGGGCCTGTTCAATCTGCAGTTCAACCTGTTCGATGCTCCGCAGTTGCTGTTCGATCGCGTTACGCAACTTATATTGATCGAGTTGCGCCAGTATCTGTCCACGCCGCACTTGCTGACCATTCCGAATCAGCACTTGTTTGATGGGCAGAGCCGTATCAAACGACAGGTCGGCGAAGCGGGCTGCCACCACCTTGCCAATCGTGGAAGCTCCACTCTCTCCTTGTTGCGGAGAAGAATAATTACTTGGCACACTCACTGTTTCTGTTGCAGGACTATCTGCTTCCAGCCCTTCCGAGAGTGGCTGGGGATTGTTTTCTCTGCCACTGCAGGCCGCCAACATAGCGGCCACCATCATTGTTATAATCTCATTCTTCATTTTGTCTTCTATCTTCTTTTGGTGTGTTCTAATAATCATCAAATCCTGTGGGTATTATCTTCGTCTACTCTTGCCTCTTTTAGGCATCTTTGCCTCCAATTAATTGAACCGTAGCTCGCTACGCTTCTTCGGCCTTGAAGCCACATCTGCTCTAAAATAGACTAAGAGCAGTTCAAAGCTAATTTTCAGAACCCACCTTTTTTCTATATTCCCTACAACTGTCTCAAACTCATTTCATAGAAAAGCCCCTTGTTGGCCATCAGTTCCTCGAAGTTGCCTTGTTCCACAATCTTGCCCTTGTCGAGCACGATAATACGGTCGCAATGGCGGATGGTACTAAGGCGGTGGGCAATGACTACACGGGTACAGTCCAGTTCGTCGAGGTTGTCCGAGACGGCTTTCTGCGAGATATTATCGAGTGCACTCGTTGCCTCGTCGAAGAAGATGATGTCGGGCTTCGAGATAAGTGCTCTCGCGATGAGGATGCGCTGTTTCTGTCCGCCACTGAAGCCACCGCCACCCTCCGATACCACCGTGTGCAGTCCCATTGGCATTCGGCGCACATCGTCCTCCAGACAAGCCATGCGAAGGGCCTCCCAGGCATCGTCGTGTGTGGCCCAAGGGGCGGTGATGGTGATATTATGGAACAGGTCGCCCGTAAACAGGCTCCCACTCTGCAGGCAGCAGCCGATCTTCCGTCGCAGTGAGGCCTTATCGACCTTCGCCAGGTCGTAGTTGTCATAGTATATGCCGCCAATGAGGGGCTGCTCGAAGCCGAGCATCAGTCGCATCAGCGTCGATTTTCCGCAGCCCGACTTACCCACGATGCCGACATACTCGCCCGGTTCAATCTTCAGCGACAAGTCGTCTAGGATCAGCGGCCCGTCCTCTTGATAACGGAACGACACGCCGCTCACTTCGATGCCGCCATAGAGTTCCTCCACCTGCGGCGCTTTGTCCTCCATCTCGGGTACAGCTTCGAGCATCGGCTTTACACTCTCGAGCAGCGGTTTTATCTGTGCCAGACTTGGTACCACGACGTTGAGTTGCGCCAGGGCAGCAGTTATCATACCGAAGGCCGAACTGAAGGCGATATAGTCAGAAGCGGTCACACGATTCGACAGGGTACACCAGAAGATAAGCATCGAACCGCCGAGCCCCAGCAGGGCTGTCAGAGCGGGGTAGAGCCGACCATTAAAAGCTGGATTGTAGATGTAGCGTGTACTCTCGCCGTAATGGTCGAGCCAACGGGCGAAGGCACGATTCTCACTTCCCGTCAGTTTCAGTTTCTGGATGCCCGCGAAGAGGTTATACTCCAGTCCGCTCAGTTTGGATACACTCTCCGTATATTTCTGTTGTATGCTAACGATGCGCCAGTAATTGAGCAAGAGGACCAATATCTGGGCGGCAATGATACCGAGGGCCGGCCACAGCAGTTTGCCACCATAGATATAGACCTGTACGAGGTAGATGATGCTGAGTACCGCCGAGAGTAATGCTCCGACAATGCTCTCATTGACAAGAGAGGCCAGCGTAGATACATTCTGCAACTTGGCCATAAGTGCACCACTGGAATTTTTGCTGAAGAACGTCGGACTCAACAGGAACGTACGGGCCATCACAGCATTCTGCACGTGCAGCTCCACAATATGCTGTATACGGATAATATAGAGGTTTCGTGTTAAGGTAAGCAGCAATGTGCCGACGGTTGTCCCGATGAGCAGACCCGTGATGGGTAGCAGGTCACCAGCATCGCCTGTGGGGATAACTGTGTCGAAGATGAGCTTGTTGGCCATCGGGGTGAACATGCCAAGCAATACCACGACTAATGCACACACTACCAGTAACAGGGCATTCGGGCCTGACACTACGCTCCACGTGAACTTGATGAGGTCTTTCACTTTCAACGGTCTCAGAGGCAGGGCCTTCGTGAAGGTGACGGCCATCGGTTTCAGTTCGCTGGTCATCTCGCGACGCCCCACCTTTCGGATAGTACCGTCTGTTTCACGATATTGGTAGTTTAGACCCGTCTTTGTCGGGGTTAGAGCCACGAGGCGACCGTCCTTGGCATATCCAAGCAATGGCCCGACACACTCGCGCCACCACTCACCCTCCAGACGAATGTCGCGCATCATAATGCCGCGTGGTCGCAGGATCCCCGTCAATTGTTCTTCTGGCGACAGCATGTCATCATCTTCCAGTTCATAGTCCGTGATGCCGAGCGCATCCAGCACCTGGCGCAGTGCACTCTCATCATTCTGCGGCACTACGCGCTTTTTGTTTAAGAGTCCGAGCCGACGGGTGGTTTTCTCGTTCACCTCGGCCATCGCAGCCTGTTCCGCAGCCCGACGTTTGTTAATTTGGTTAATATATTCAGACATAGTTTACTCGCTCTTCATCAATTTTTGATAGAAACCTTCCTGGGCGATGAGTTCATCATGCCGTCCACGCTGCAGGATTTTACCTTGGTCCATTACGATAATCTCGTCGCAGTCGCGGATGGTGCTTAGTCGGTGAGCGACGATGATCTGCGTCGGTCCCATGCGGCGGATGCGCCTCATCACCTCGTCCTCAGTCTTTGGGTCAAGGGCACTTGTAGCCTCATCCATAATGAGGATGGCGGGTTCCTTGGCCAAGGCCGTCGCCATCTCCATGCGCTGCCGTTGACCGCCGCTGAAGTTCTGGCCTCCCTTGATGATTTTCGTCGAGAAGCCCTCAGGACGGCTCACGAT
Source organism: Bacteroidaceae bacterium (assembly GCA_024680695.1). GTDB lineage: Bacteria > Bacteroidota > Bacteroidia > Bacteroidales > Bacteroidaceae > Physcousia. The sequence goes on along the minus strand of JAILBW010000169.1, from coordinate 3,504 downwards.
GTCGGCACGTATCTGTGCGTCGTTGCAGGCCATCATTACTGTGAAGTCCTCTATCGAGGGATCCCACATGCGGATGTTCTGCGCCACGGTGTCGTCGAAAAGTACCACGTTTTGGTCGATGACGGCCACGGAATTCGTCAATTCCTCATTGGATATGGTTTCGATGGGTCTGCCGTCAAACAAAATTTCTCCGCTCCAGGGCTTATAGAGACCCGATATCAGTTTGGCAAGGGTTGACTTGCCACAGCCACTCGTCCCGACAAAGGCAACGGAGTGGCCTGGCTCTATCCTGAGATTGAAGTCCTCGATGAGGGGCGGCTGCAAGGGCGAGTAGCCGAAAGTAACGTGCTTTAGTTCTAAGAGTCCGCCGAGCTTACCCTGCAGAATCTCTCCTTCGGACTCACGATGGTCTTCGGGATATTTCATTACATCCTCCACGCGCTCCATCTGGCTACGCATCTCGACAATCTTCTGCGAGGCATTGACTATTTCATTCACCGGTGCGAGGAACGAGCCCATGAAGCCCTGGAAAGCCATCAGCATACCCACGGTCAGTTCTCCTTTCAATATCAGATAGGCGCCAAGCACTAGCACCGCCATATTGACCAACCCGTTGGCCAACACGGGAAGCAAAGCCATCGATGTCTGTTCCTTGTCGGCATTGCCGTTTACATTGAACTTATGTGCCCACAGACCGCACCAGTATTTGAAGAAGCCCGTCTCGGCACCAGCGGCTTTGATGCTCTCCATATTGTCAATACATGAGATGGTGGCCGAGAAATACTGTCCCTCGCTCTGTTCCATCGAGCGGATGAGGTTGATGCGCTGCTTCGAGAAATACTGGACGATGGCAAGGTTGATGCCTGCAGCCAAAACGCCGATGAACGTTAGCCAGAAGGAATAGGAAAGCATCAACACGAGGTAGAGTACTAACAAGCCGATGTTGATGACCTGCGGAGCGAGTACCTCGACCAGCGAGTGGGTGATGCTCTCGTTCAGATGCATACGCTGCTGCAGGTCGCCGACATTGCGCATAGCGAAAAATGGCATGGGCAGTCGCAACAGGTGGTGTAAGTATTCTTTATTTCCCTTCAAGGCTAAAGCACCGGCCACACGCTTGGAATAGAGGGACTGCATCAGCACTACGAAGAAATGATAGACGGCCAGCGCCCCCATCCCAATAAAGAACCACTTAGACCAATCGGCATTCTTACCCGAAAGGATTTCATCGATAAAGATACGGGTGAACAGTGGAGTCAGCAGGGCCACGAAGGCGGCCATCAGCGCAAATGCAAAGGTAAGCCAAAATGCTTCGCCTGCACCCCGCAGGTTCTTTTTCACATAGGAGAGGATGCTAGTCTGCTGTCCGCCACGCTCGAACTTCTCCGTCGGCTGGAACGTCAGACAGATACCCGTGAAGTGCTTACGGAACTCTTCCATCGGCCACTTCACTGGCCCTGCTCCGGGATCGTTCAGACAAGCGCGGCCCTTGCGGTCGAACCCCCGAAACACCACAAAGTGCTCGAAATTCCAGTGGATGATAGCGGGCTGCTTACCTTCCAAAGCCTCTGCCGACGTACGGTAGCCCTTGGCATCGAGGCCGTAGTTACGCGCTGCCCGCAGGATGCTCTTTGCCGACGAACCGTCTCTCGAAACACCGCAGGCGACACGCACCTCTTCCAGCGGGAGCCACTTGCCGTAGTGCGCCAGTATCATCGTTAGCGAGGCAGCTCCACACTCCACCGCCTCCATCTGCATCACCTGAGGCACCTTCACTAATTTTCTCTTGCCCATACTAATTTCCTGCTATCGTTTGGATGGTGTTCTCGACAGTGCCGACGAGGACGCGCCATACAGGTTTCTTTCGCGTAATAATCTGGATGTTGCACAAGGCTCCGTTGCCTACTTTCACGTTACAACTCTTCTTGCGGCTCCATACCAGTTTGCCGTCTTGCTCGTCGAGCACAACGCGTACCTCGTACATCGCCTGACCATCTTCAATGAAAGCGGTCAGGGGATCGAGTTTCACACGGCTGACAATCTCCTGCCGCGTGGTCGGGTACTGCTCTATGCCCACCACCTTACCGTAGGCGTAGCCCCAGTTCTCACGCTCCATATTGGCGGGCGTGGCCTGAACCTGCTGACCAATCTTCAGTTTGCCCAGATCGTTGTAGGTCACGTAGCACAGCATCTCACGACCCGTCATCTGCTGCGTCTGCGGCAAGAGCCATGCCACAGGTTCGCCGGCCTTGAACTGTGTACCGAGGGGTAGTGTCTGAATCACCACGCCATCGCGAGGAGCCTGGACGGAAGTCACCGAAAGTGCATTGCGGATCTCTATCACTGCCGCGCCGTTGGCGACAGTGGTGCCATGACTTACCAATATGCGACTGACGGTCCCGTCGTAGGGTACGCTGACAGACGCGGCTTCCCCAAACGGGAACGCCACACCTTGTGCATTTACCTTATAATTAATAGTTCCAAAGATGCACCAGTAGATGACCACGACCATCATCACCACCATTGCGGCGATTACAATCCTTATCTTCGGCGATGCCACGTGCGCCATCTCCTGCGCTTCGGTGTGCTCGTCGAGCGCTTCAAGCGCTTCTTTGTTAAAAATCTCTGCCATCTCTTAAGTACTGACTGCTTAAATTCTTTCCACGTTGAAATGTCTGGCGAAGCCTGTCATCTTCAGGATTTCAAAGATGTCATCGTTTACATGGGTGATTTTTATCTGCCCGCCCAATGAACGGACAACAGTGCGTGCGGTTGACTGAAAGATGCGCAGTCCCGAACTGGAGATGTAGTTCAGTGCTGTACAATCTATATCCAAATTAACGCCCTGTTCCAGTGCGGGCTGGATATCGGTTTCAAACTGTGCCGCATTCAGCGTGTCAATACGCTCGCCTGTCTTAATGATGGTCTTGCCATCTTCCTTCAAAATCTGTGTCATATCTTTTACTTTTTTATTGTTTCACAGTTTCTTCTTCATTGTCAACTGATTGGTGTCACCAAGTCGTTCGTAGCTCACCTCGTTCATGATGTTCTTCACGATGAGGATGCCCATGCCGCCTTGTTCACGGTCCATAGGGTTCACGTCGATATTGGCATCCTCCTTCGCCGTCGGGTCGAAAGGTCTGCCACTATCAGAGAGTACGAAGGTCACTTCATTACCATCGCTCTCGACTGTGAGTGTGATATCGGCGTTGGTGCCTTCGGGATAGGCGTAGAAGATGACGTTGGTCACCATCTCTTCCATAGCCACCTGAAGTTTCATGGCCATGTGCAAGTCAAGTTGCAACTCGTCGCACACGCCTTCCATGAACTCAGCGACGCGGTTCAACTCTTGTTCTTCGTTTTTGAATGTCAGTTCTCGTTTCATAGGTTATAATATTATGATAATTTCAGGCACATCAGCGTCAGGTCGTCGTTGGGGTCGGCAACATTGCGGTGCTGCTCCACGGCCTCTTTCAGCATGGCGATGACTTGACGGGAGTCAAG
>JAILBW010000137.1 GCA_024680695.1 Bacteroidaceae bacterium | reverse complement strand
CGGCCGTGCGCGCAGAGGCTGCGAACTCGCAAGTTTTCTCCCCGTTATTTTGCATTTTGCATTTTGCATTTGAAAAAAAATGAGAGTGGTGGTGAATAATATATAGATAATAATTATACTATTAATATTATCTATATATATTGCGTCAGGGGTCTTTCATTTTTTGTTTGCAAAATGCAAAATAACGGGGAGAAAACTTGCGAGTTCGTAGCCTCTGCGCGCAAGGCCGATGGGCGGGCACTCATCCGCAGTAAGGGCGAATGGTTCTACGTATTGAAAATCCTTGCCGAACATGGTTATATTGAATCAACTGACTACAAAGGATTTATAGACCTTCTCACGCGCGCGAATGTGCCCGAAGACATCTTCCCCAGCAAACAAAACCTCTATGGGATGGGCGCGGGCTTCGGCAATGATAAAAACAGGTTCCCAAATTGGAAAAAGCCCGAAGAAATGCGTCGTTCGACCTTCATCCATGCCGTCGAGATAGGAGAATGGGTCGAAAAACGCCTAAAAGTGTAGATGTATTATCTTTACCAAACGATTTACGAGCTTTACCAAATCCTTTACGGTTTCGAAAGCCAAAAACGCCTTTTTTAAAACAAGGGCCCAAACTGGTAACCATCGTCGGAAAAAAAAGGTTCCCTCACCTTACTTTTGTTCTATTTCGACCACGAACAATTCGGATCTTCACGAATGCAGACTGTCTGTGGAATCCGTTCTGTCCGTTTAGGTGGGTTCGATAAAGAGTTTTCGACGAAAGTTATTTATGAAACATTCGTGGTAATTCGTGGCGATTACATGTAAAAGTCGAAAACGCGAATGGCCATCAATGGAAGCGAATTGTGGCGAATTATATTTCCCGCAATAGGTCGGATGTAAAGAAATCAAAAATATTATTCAATCTTTCTATTTGGTATGTTATAAAGATATATGAACGTATTCTGCGTTTTCTTTTTTGCATTTTGCATTTTGCATTTAATCCCAATATGGTGTGTTTTTCCTCTGTCGCACCTTCGGCGCTAATTATGGGTCCTACTGTTGTGCAGGGGTTTTACCCCTGCCTGTGGTCTGCCGTCCCTTCGGGACTTTTTCAAGTGAAATAATCAAGCAAGCTTCACTTTCCTCTCGCTTAATCGCAGCCTTAACCCCAATATGGTGTTTTTTGTCTGTCGGCATCCTTGTAAGAGCCCCAATCGAAGATGCAATGCGGATATGTGTGTCATTAGTGACAAAAGCGCGGAGGGGGGACGTTCGGCGGGGGGATTGTAGGTGGAATTCTACAAAATCTCCTGAAGAATCGCGTACTATAAGGCGGATGAGGTGGGGAAGTGTATATTTTTTTGTAATTTTGCAGCATTATCACAGGAAAAAGATACAGGGATGAAGAAACTGATGTGTGCAATCATGCTGGCGCTCGCTGTGATTCCAGCTGTGTCGGCACAGCAGGAAACGGTCTCCGCCGTCCGTCTGCGCAGTTGCAGGGTGGGGAAGCCTCGCCCCGATTTCGCGTTTCGCCGCGCACCGTCTTCGCCGCAGGGCGAGAATCCGTATGTCGGCAGCCGCCGCCAGTTGGTGGTCTTGGCGGCGTTTCAGGATCAGGACTTTTCGCAGGAGCCCGATGCGGCGCTGCAGACGTGGAACAGGATTTTCAATGCCGAGCATTACGCCGAGGGCAGTTTTGTCGGGTCGGTGCACGACTATTTCGTGGCGCAGAGCTATGGGCAGTTCGACCTGACGTTCGACCTCATCTACTTGAGGTTGCCGGACAATAGCTATAAGTATCGCAGCACGGAATGGCACGACGAGAACTCTCAGTACATGGTCGACGACATCGTGGACCTGCTGCAGGCGCAGGCCGTGGACTGGAGCCTCTACGACTGGGATGGCAACTCGTTCGTGGACCAGTTGCTCATCATCTATGCCGGGGAAGGCATGAATGCGGGCGGAGGCTCGAATACCATCTGGCCGCATCAATGGTGGCTGAGCCAGCACCTGGATCAGACGACCGAGGAGCCGGACGATTACCGTGGCTGCCGCACCGTCGTGCATGGCGACAGGGAGTATCGTGTGGACTGCTACTGCTGTGTGCAGGAGGTGGTAAATGATATTACGGTGAAGTCGTCGTTTGGCACCCTCTGCCACGAATACAGCCATTGCTTCGGACTGCCCGACTTTTATTATGACGCGAGTGTGGTTGGCGACTGGGACTTGATGGACACTGGCAACTACAACGGACAGGGCTTCCGGCCGTGCAATTATTCGGCACACGAACGGATGTTGTTGGGATGGATCGTGCCCCTGGAACTCGGCGGCACCACCACCATCACCGACATGCCGGCACTGGATGCCGCTCCCGTGGCCTACCTCATCCGCAACGACGGTGCGGAAAACGAATACTACATCGTGGAGAACCGCCAGCAGCAGGGGTGGGACGAATCCCTGCCTGCCAGCGGCATCATCGTTTTCCACATCGACTACGACAAGGATCTCTGGCAGAGCACATCTGACTATGTAAACACTTCGGGCCAGAAGCGCTACAGGATCATCCCGGCCAACAACAGTTCCAGAACCTCGAAGGCTAAGGGGTGGGCATATCCGTATGTGACGGAAGGTGCGAGCGGCAACGGCTCGCTGGTCAACGACAGCCTGACCAACACCTCTGTGCCCCCAGCCATGTTGAACAATCCCAATCTCGATGGCCGGCTGCTGATGTCGAAGCCCATCACCCGCATGGCTGTCGATGCCGACGGACACGCCTCGTTCCTCTTCATGAAGGACAACGCCACGCCCGTAAGCGAACTGCCTTTCCATCGGGAGAGGGGCGTCGATGCCGCAATTCCTATGTACGATTTGCAGGGCCGGAGTCTGTCGGCACCAGCCAATGGGCCATACATACAGGGAAAGAGGCTAATCCTAAAGAACGAATGATGAGACGGCAAACGGTCTGCGTCGCCTTCTGGTGGGAATAATGCAAAATTTGGGGAGAAAAGGCGTGGATTTGTGATATTTTGTGTAATTTTGCGGGCAAAAACGTAACGATATGGAACAGAACCTTCTAATTTATAACACCCTCTCGCGCCGCAAGGAGCTCTTCCGCCCCCTGCACGAAGGGCGCGTCGGCATGTATGTCTGCGGTCCCACGGTCTATGGCGACGCTCATCTGGGCCACGCCCGTCCGGCCATCACCTTCGACCTGCTCTTCCGCTATCTGCAACATTTGGGCTACAAGGTGCGCTATGTGCGGAATATCACCGATGTGGGCCATCTGGAACACGATGCCGACGAGGGCGAGGACAAGATTGCCAAGAAGGCACGGCTGGAACAGCTGGAGCCGATGGAGGTGGCGCAGTACTACACCAACCGCTTCCACGAGGCAATGGCCGCACTGAACTGCCTCCCGCCAAGCATCGAACCGCACGCTACGGGCCACATCATCGAGCAGCAGCAGCTGGTGCAGCAGATTCTCGACAACGGCTATGCCTACGAGAGCAATGGGTCGGTCTATTTCGATGTGGAGAAATATGACAAGGCATACAAGTATGGCATCCTCTCGGGCCGCAACCTGGACGAGGTGAAGGATGCTTCGCGCGAACTGGACGGCGTGGGCGAGAAGCGCCGGCAGGCCGACTTTGCCCTCTGGAAGAAAGCCCAGCCCGAACACATCATGCGCTGGCCCAGTCCGTGGAGCGACGGCTTCCCGGGCTGGCACTGCGAGTGTACGGCAATGGGGCGCAAGTATCTGGGTGCCCACTTCGACATCCACGGCGGCGGCATGGACCTCATCTTCCCCCACCACGAATGTGAGATCGCGCAGGCTGTGGCCTCGCAGGGCGACCAGATGGTGCACTATTGGATGCACAACAACATGATTACCATCGAGGGCAAGAAGATGGGCAAGTCGTACAACAACTTCATCACCCTGCCGCAGTTCTTCTCTGGCCAGCATGAGAAACTCTCGCAGCCCTACAGCCCCATGACCATCCGCTTCTTCATCCTGCAGGCGCACTATCGCTCGACGGTCGATTTCGGCAACGATGCGCTGCAGGCTGCCGAGAAGGGTCTGGCCCGACTGATGGAGGGATGGAAGACGCTGAAACGCTTTGCCGAAGGACAAAAGGTGAAGGGGCAGCCTCAGGTGGAGATGAAGCAGGTGGACGAATTGCGCCAGAACTGCTACGATGCGCTGAACGACGACCTGAACTCGCCAATCGTGATCAGTCACCTCTTCGACGCCTGCCGCATCATCAACACGCTGGCCGACAAGAAAGCCAGCATCACGGCCGAGGTGGCACAGGCGTTTGCCGAAGTCTTCCACACCTTTGCCTTCGACATTCTGGGCCTCACCGAGGACAAGGGTGCTACGAGCAAGGCACGCGAGGAAGCATTCGGCGCCGTCGTCAATATGCTCCTGGAGCAGCGCATGCAGGCCAAGGCCGAGAAGAACTGGGCGCTCTCCGACAAGATCCGCGACGACCTGGCTGCCTTGGGCTTCGAGGTCAAGGACACCAAGGACGGCTATGCCTGGACGCTGAACAAGTAACTATCCTGAGTCCCGACAGATCTTGTTCCCGACAGGGGATGGTTCTGTTCTATTACAATTCGTCCCAGAGGCTCTTTGCAGAAACTCTGGGACGAACATTTTGTATAAGACTCCCCTAAGGGTAAGAACCAAATAAGATGTGTTCTGATAATTATCAAATTCAGATGGATTATCTTTGTCTATGCTTGTTTCTTTTTGGCATCCTTGGACTTCGTCCGAGCCTGCTTCCGCTCGGGAAAGTCGAAGCAAGCTTCGCTTTCCTCTCGTTTACTCGCAGCCTTTGCATTTTGCATTTTGCAAATAGCATTTAGTATACTGTCTTTCGTCTGTCGCACCTTCTGCTGCTTTTCCGTTGTGTGCTGATAACAAGTATGCTGCCCCCTGCTTGTGGTCTGTCACCTATTTGGTTTTTTCATCGTGTCCTGTCAAGCGGTGGGGCTAATCGAGGTGATTGCCCGCTCCATTCATGGAGTAAATTTGCAGGAAACTGCGGGATCATTCAAGATGTATCTCGACAAATAGTGCAATCCGATAGTATAACTTCCTTTTTCCCTCACTTTTTATGCAAAACTCCGATTTTCTCAAATCTGGACTTTGTTATAGCCAGAAA
>JAILBW010000116.1 GCA_024680695.1 Bacteroidaceae bacterium | reverse complement strand
TCGGTTGTGCGTCCACAGCCACAGCTCGGGCGTTTGGCGAATCTGATCCTCGAGCATAGCGGCGTAGCGGTCAGTGAGCACGAAGTCAGGCACATCCTTTGCATCCCAACACATTGGCACGATGCGGCAGTCGTAATAGCCGCGGCGGGGACGGGTCACATGGACATAGAAGAGTACAGCGTCGAGTTTCTTGGCTAAACGTTCCGTGCCGATGTAGAACGAAGTGTCGTGCCCGAGGAACTGCGTCCACTGGTGCATCGCCTCCCATTTTGGACACTGGTCGGCAATGGAGCCAATCATCACTTCCCGGCTCGACTGTCGCATGCTGAGGATTTGGCGCAGCGTCTCCTTCATCGGGATGTTCTTGCTGCCATAGCGTGAGCGCAGGCGCAGGTAGAAGTCGTCCATCGTCCGGTTGCGCAGCGGGTGATAGATTTGTGCCGCCTGCGTGCCGGGCTTTAGCCACAGGGAGAAGGACGACAGCCACTCCCAGTTGCCGTAGTGGCCCAGATAGGCGAAGGAGAGCGTCTTCCCGCGTCGGTGCATCTCGTCCTGAAGGGTGTCCATACCGATGAAACGCACTCGGCGGCGCATTTCTTCAGGCGACATGGTCTGCATCTTCAGCGTCTCTGCCACATAGTCGCACAACAAGTGGTAGCAACGGCGCTGGATGCGCTGACGCTCCTCGGCTGTCTTCTCCGGGAAGCAGTCGGCCAACTGCCGCGCCACCAGCCGACGGCGGTAGCGCACGATGTAATAGACCACCGGAAAGGCGCAGTCTGCCAGCGCATACAAGGCGCGCAAAGGTAGCAAAGCCAAGAGGTGAAGAAAGCCGAAAACTATCCGCTCGTATGGTTTCATCCTATTCGAGAACTTCCGCCGATACGCGGTCGTAATACTGGAGACACTTGTGGATGTCGGGCACCGAGTTCATCCAGTTTGTCTCGTATTCAACCGACAAATAGCCTTTCCATTTCATGTCGCGCAGATGCGTCAAGATGTGCTTCAGCTGCAGGCTGCCTGTGCCCCAGATGACATCCGTCTGCTCCGACTCGCCCTCACGCCTCGGTGCGATGTCCTTGAAGTGGAAACTGATGAGCCGATCGCCCACCTTGCGCAGGCATTCCATCTCATTCAGCCCTTGACGATTCCAGTGTCCGATGTCGGCACAGCTGCCAATTGCCTTGCTTCGGTTCCCGATGAGTTGCATCAGCGCGTCGGGATTCCAATAGGTGGACGGACGAGGATGGTTGTGTACAGCCACCTTGATGCCGTATTTCTTGGAGAGTGCCTCCACATGGTCCCACTGGTCGGGGTTTGGCTCGCAGGTCACATATTCCAGCTTCATGGCCTTGGCCATTTGGAAGAACTTTGTCCAGTCGTCCAGATTGTCCGACACATAGACGCCTGAGGCCACGATTCTCACTCCCCTACGCGAGGCCTCTTTCCGAATCTGCTTCAGTGTCGCTGCATCCAGATCGGGACCAAAAGCCAGTTCGCCAAAACCTTCACCCAACTTGTGGCCAGGATACACTTCGATGTTTTTAATGCCCAGTTCCTGACATTTGTCGAGCGCCTCCATGAGGGAAAACATGTGGAAAGTGTAGGACTGCATGCTCATTTTCCATCCAGCCTTTTCCGCCTTCGTCTTGGCCTGAAGCCCCATGCCTACGGCCATTATCAGACCGCAAAGCAAGAAAAATCTCTTCATTATAATTCATTAACTATTTGAATATTACGATTCCCACTATCATCCCTTGGAGAGGGGTAGAGAAGCGGCCGCAAATTATTCACTCTTCACTTTTCCTTTTTCAAACTGGCATTTCGGGCAGCGAGAAACCGTTGTGATAAGTATGCTTCACCCACTCTTCGGCCATCTCGCGGGCATTGAAGTCGGCGAAACGGCGGTCGAAGCGTGGGTCGCCATCTATCACACTGAATGCATCGTAATTTACGATCTTCACCTTGTCGTTCTCGGAGATATTGGTGAAGCGCATGTTCTGGCCGTCCCACTTCAGTTTCCGGTGCAAGCCGTAGATGCCAGCCAATCGCACGGCAATTACGCCCATATCGACCATTTCCGTGAAGGGGCCTGAGAACTGAAAGTTCGATGATGCCTCTACGCGGTTCTCCGGACTCTCCTTGCAAGCGCGTATCCAGTCCTGCTCGTGGGCATTCGTGTCCCAGATGTTTCCCGTACCGCCGGGCACTCGGCGCAGGATGGGCTCCGGCTCCTTCCATCCTTCCATCTTCTTCTTGGGTAATAGGGTGGGCTCCATGCCGTAGCAGCCCGTCAGTATCTTCCCCTTCGTACCGACGAAGAGCAGTCCGCCATTCTCGTCACCCATCATGTCGCCGTCCTCCAGCTCGTCGGGACGTGGAGGCATCAGTCCGCCATCGTACCACGTCACCTTCACCTCGGGCATCTTTACCTTTCCCTTCTTCGGACGGGCGGGGAAGGTGTAGGTAATCATCTCGGCATACGGCGCCGAATACAAGTTGCTCAGCGTCGAGCTGGCCTCCACCTCCGTGGGGTAGCCCAAGTCGAGTGCCCAGCAGACGGGGTCCATGATGTGACAGGCCATATCACCCAGTGCACCGGTACCGAAGTCGTACCATCCGCGCCAATTCCAGGGAAGATATACCGAGTGGTAGGGGCGCTTCACAGCGGGGCCCAGCCAGAGGTCCCAGTCCAACGTGCTGGGCACGGGCATTTCCTCGGTGGGCAGGTTCAGTCCCTGCGGCCAGATGGGGCGATCGGTCCAGCAGTGCACCTCCTTCACCTCGCCAATCACGCCCGACCATATCCATTCCGAGATGCGTCGGCACCAATCGAACGAGTTGCCTTGATTGCCCATCTGCGTAGCCACCTTGTACTTCTTGGCCAGCTTGGCCAGTAGTCGCGACTCATACACCGAGTGGGTGAGCGGCTTCTGGCAATAGACATGCTTGCCCAGCGTCATGGCATGAGCCGTCACACCAGCGTGCGTATGGTCGGGAGTGGCCACCATGATGGCATCGATGCCCTTGCCCATCTCGTCAAACATCACTCGCCAATCCTTGAAGCGACGTGCGTTCGGGTAGTCCTTAAACGTCTTCTCGGCATACCGCCAATCGACGTCGCACAGTGCCACGATGTTCTCCGTGGCCATGTTTTTTAGGTTGCGCCGTCCCACTCCGCCGATTCCCACTCCGGCAATGTTCAGTTTGTCACTTGGGGGCATGTGGCCAAAGCGCCGTCCCAGCACGGAGCTTGGTACGATCATCATACCGAGTGTGGCAGCCCCCGTTGTCTTGATAAAATTCCGTCTTGAAATGTTCCCGTTCATAGTGTGTGATAAGTTTTAATGGTTTTTTCTGCACAAAGATACAAATAAGCGAGCGAAATACCAAATACATTTGAGTATTTCCGAGTGAAAGCAATATTCTTAAACATCCCGCAAGCGGACAGAAGCGGCAGAGTCTGCTTTCACTCGGGAAATTTCATGCAAGCATGGCTTTCCTCTCGCCTACTCGCAGTCTTTGTAGAAAAACATCATCGAACCGTCACCTTGCATGACAAGCGATATGGCAATCGACGACGTCGCAGGGTGACAGTTTTCGGGGGTATCACGAAACGCGCGAGGAGAAAAATGTGCACTCCCCTCGCTGAGAGGCTACTTCGCCGCCTGAGGCGTCTTCGTGAAGATGGCGCGGATGCGAGCCATGTCGAACTTCGAGGTGCGATCGTAGAAGTAGATGCCGTTCTGCTCCTGCTCTACGTCGGTGAGCTGAGTGTAGCAGTAGCCCCAGACGTTGTCGGCAATGGAGATAAGCGCATCCACCTGCCCCTCGAGCCGGGCGTAGAACTCCTCGAGCGAGTGTGGCGGCTCACCGTAGCCCCACGACTGCTGACTATTGCCCGTCTGCTGGTCCTGTCCCTTTACCCATTTGATGCCGCCGAACTCGTCGAGGATGTAGGGCATAGTGGGTTCCGTATAGGTGGGGAAGGTGAAGTGGTTATTGTCCTTTAGGCGGTTGAAGCCTACGTTCTGCGTGCGCACGTCAATGGCCTTCCCTCCGCGCACAAACCAGCGTTGGCCGTTGAAGACCTGCTCCTTGAGCTTTGCGGGGTCCTGCTCGTAGGTATGCTCTGTCCAGATGTCAGTCTTGATGTGCACGCCGCCGCTCACGTCGCAGACGGGGCGTGTGGGATCGAGGGCCTTCGTGAGGTCGTAGACGTCGCTGACGAAGCGGGGGAACTGGATACGGTCGGGCCACCACTCTTCGTTCATTGGTGTCCAGGTAACGATGCTCGGGTGGTTGCGGTCGCGCAGGATTTCCTCACTCCACTCGGCCATGAAGTTGCGAGCCACCTCGGGGTCGTTGGCGTCCATGCCCCACGACGGAGCCTCGCCCCAGGTGAGGTAGCCGAGATGGTCAGCCCAATAGTGGAAGCGCTCCTCGAAGACCTTCTGGTGGAGGCGGGCACCATTGAAGCCTGCCTGCTTGGAGAGCTCGATGTCGTGGCGAAGAGCCTCATCAGAGGGGGCAGTCCAGATACCGTCGGGGTAGAAGCCTTGGTCGAGAACGAGGCGCTGATAGTAGGGCTCGTTGTTCAGATAGACTTTATTACCCTGAACGTGAATCTTGCGCATGCCGACATAGGAAGCGACACGGTCGAGGGTCTCGCCGGCAGCGTTCTTCACCTCGTAAGTGAGGTCGTAGAGGAAGGGGCTGTCGGGCGACCATAGCTTGGGGGTCTTCACAGGAAGGACGATAGTGACACCGCTCTGTGCCTTCACCGTCTGAGTGGCCACAATCTTCTTGCCATCGCTCAGTGTGACGGTCAGTAGGGCCTCGGAGGGGTGGCTGAATTGCGGCAGGACGAGCACCTGTTTTTGGTCGATGTCGGTGATAACCTGTGCACGCAGCAGTGCGGCCTCATCAACGGGCTCCATCCATACCGTCTGCCAAATGCCGGTCGTGCGAGTATACATGCATTCGAATTGTATGAGGCGCAGGTTTTGCTTGCCGGCTGGCTGTTTCGTGGTACGCGGGTCGCTATATGCATGGACGACGAGGGAATGTTCCTTGCCGTCGGCAAGAAAGCGCGTAGCATCGACAGAGAACGAGGTGCTGCCGCCAAAGTGGCGTCCTGCAAGTTGCCCGTCGATGTAGATTTCGGCGTTGTAGTACACGGCGCCGAAGTGGAGCAAGATGTGCTTGTCGAGCCAAGCCTGCGGAGCAGAGATGCGCCGCTGGTACCAGATGTTGTTGATGAAATCGGTGTAGCCCACGCCCGAGAGTTTACTCTCGGGGCAGAAGGGCACGGTGATGCGGCCGTCGAAACCTTGGCTCTCGTTGAGTTTTCGTTCCAGGCCAGAGCCTACGAAGTCGAATGTGTAGGTCCATTCGCCGTTGAGGTTCACCCACTCGGTGCGTTCGAACTGGGGTCGGGGGTACTCGGCACGGGGCTGTGCTGCGTGCATGGCGGCACAAAGCAGGAAGAGTGCCGCAGTTGTAAGAATCTTTTTCATTTTGGTTTAAAAAGCCTCACCACCGACCCCTCTCTCGGAGAAGAGGGCGCTGAGGGCGTTAATGGTTAATGGTTCAAGGATTCAAGAGTTCAAATGTTCAATGGTTCAAGAGTTCAATGCTCAATGGTCAATAAAAAAACACGGCTTATTCCTCCGCTTCAGCGCATCGGATGTTCTTCACTTCCCAAGTGGCAGCCTGAGTCTCCGTGCTGACGTAGTGGAAGCCCACCACAACATTCGTCTGACCGACATAAGCCGAGAGATCGAGCGACATGTCGGAGAAGTCCCACGAACTGCCGTCGGGCCATACGCCCTCAACCTGCATCGTCACGTCGGTCCATGTGGCGTCGGCACGGTGGCCGCGTCCCTGATAGTCGGTGCTAACCCACACCTGCAGGTAGTCCGTCACCGGGGTGCCGGCATATTTCTGTGCCTGCTGGAAGACGAGGATGGGTGCCTTTGCCTTCTTGAAGTTCATACTAGGACTGATGGCCAGCACATCTGTGGGGGTGTAGTTGCCGCTGACGTAGGCACTGGCACGCAGGCCGTACATAGCGTCGGCACGGAATACGTAGTTCAGGTTGCCGATACCACCCTCGTATTCGATGCTCCAGCCCAGTGCGGCGAAGATGTCGTCCACGTTGGTGCTGGCCCATCCGGTCAGTGCCTGGTTCAGATAGTCGCCCTTGGCACTCCATCCGTCCTCGTCGAGGGTGAAGGTGACCTCGCCCTCCTCGGGTGTGGCATCGACGATGGTGCTCACGGTGCCTACTTTATATAATAAGAGGCTGAGATACCCATCGGTGCCTTTCTTGTCCGAATAGCATCCGGCGCTGCTGTACGAGGTGCTGTACAGGATATCCTTACCCGTAGCGACATTTACGATGTCGAAGGTGCCGTCGTCGTTCTTCGCGACATCCCACTGGGCGAAGGTGCGGTCATCGACGTCATTGTCAATATCATCGGTGTACTGGAAACTGGCGTGCGTATCGTCCATATATAGGTACATGCCCTCGGCATTGCGAATCGTGTAGTGCTCGGCGTCGCGGGCGAAGGTGTAGAGGTATGCGCGGGAGGTGGCGTCGACAGAGATGGCAGTGGCGGTGAGGTGTGTCACGGGATTGGGGTAACGGCTGCTGCCGCTCAGGTAGAGTTCACCGTAGGAGACGTCGGCACCACTGCCGGCCAGCACTTGCTCTTCGCCCTGCGGCACCATGAGATAGTCGCCGGGCGCGAAGGAGGTGGCGGGCACGTAGGCCGCAACATTCACGATGCTGTCGGCGGCGGCGCGATACGTAATGACGATGTTGCTGCCGGCTGTCATGGAATAGTAGCGATTACTGCCTACGAGGTTGAGCAGCATGGGGAGCAGGTATTCCTCGGGCGTGATGTTGCCGCGGAAGTATTTCTTCTGTGCCACGCTGAGTAGGTCGCGATAGGTGGCGCTGTCGTCGTCAGCACTGAGGGCGATGCGCACTGCCGCAGTGTCCTTTGCCAGGTTCTCGTAGTCGGAGTTAGCGAGCGTCAGGCGAATGGTGCTCACCTGAGTAGGCGTATAGAGTTCTTCGCGAGTGCCGAAATTGTGTTCGGTGTAGTCCTCGCAAGCCGTGAAGGCCAATGCCGCCAGAGCGATTATTGTTGTGTGGGTTGCTTTCATTGTGGTTGGGGTTTTATAGATTCGATTGACGCCTATAGACTGGATAGATTCGATAGACTGGATAGCATTTAGAAGTTGAGCTTCAGACGGATGCTGTAGGTGCGGCCGAAGTTGTAAAAGACATAGACATTGTCGCTGGCGGCTGCAACACTGCTGGTCGAGTTGTTGTAGGCCTTGCCGATGTACTGATAGTCGAGCAGGTTGTTCACCGTGCCGCTCAGCACAGCGTCCATCCCCTTGCACACCTCAAACTTGTAGGAAGCGTGAAGATCGACCTGACTGGCAGCGGGAATCTTCCAAGGATCCTGCGGGTGGGTGGTAGTCCACTCGCCAGTGGTGGCATTTTGCTTGACGGTGATATTCGAGCCCGACAGCGAGTAGTAGCTGTAGTTGCGGCCGTAGTAGGTCCAGTTGCCGCCCACCTTGATTTCGCGTCCCAGTTTGAAGTCGATGCCCAAGTTGGCTGTCGTCTGTGCCGAGCCTCCCACGCGAACGCCCTTCAGATCGACGCGTCCCTGAGCATGGTTGGCCGAGAAAGCAGTCGCCTGGTTGCCGTCGGCATCAACTGCCTGACCATGCTCATTATAAACATAGCCCTCACCAATGCTGTTCCACTTCCAGTCGCCCAGCGAGAACATGCCCTTGATGTCCATCCATCTGACGAGCGTCAGCTTGCCTTCCAGTTCGAGGCCCATGTGCTTGGCATCCACACCGCCCATGTTCATGTAGCCCGTCTCCTGATTGTTCATCGTGAGGTACTTGGTCATTGTCTTGTCCATCCACTTGGTGAAGTATCCGTTCAGCTTCAGTTGTGCCCAGCTGCAGCGAAAACCGTAGCCAACCTCGAAGGAGAGAATCTTCTCGTTCTTGGCGTCGTCGTTCACCACGTTGCTGGTGGTGCTCTGCATGAAGGCTCCGTTGAACTTCGGTGCGCGAGTAATGTAGCCCACATTGAAGAAGGCGTTGTGATAGTCGTTGATGTTGTAGTTTGCGCCGGCCTTGATGTTGCCTCCCCAGTAGTTCACGTTGTCACTCTTGCGGTTGTCGTAGTAGAGGCGGTCGCGACGCCAGTAAGTAGTATTGTTGAGTGCACCACTAACGAAACTGGAGAGCGGGCCGCGGTTGTATTCAGCCTGTGCGAAGGCACCCTCCTGCACCACAAAGCCACTGTAGTCACGATAGACCTTATCGCCCACGCCAAGCTTTTGGTACCGCCATGCCGGATTCGCGGCCTTCGGGTTGTTGGCGGGGCTCACGCTACCTCGATCCTGATCGTCCATGAAGTACTTACCGCCAAAGAGGTCGGTAATCTGCGTATTGTGGTCGCCCTTGTAATAGCGGAAGTCCACACCGCCATAGAAATCGACGTGTTCGCCGAAGCGGGTGTTGTAGGTGGAGATGAGTCCTGTCCACAGGTGGTTGTTCACACTCTTGCACATCGCAAGCAGTGAGCCTTCCTCACTTGCAGCGTTGCGCTCATAGAGCGCGTCGTAATCGAAATAGCCGTCGGCTGTGCGGAAGTCGTTCTTCACCAATCCGTTGCTGGCACCGTAGAAGTCGGTATAGGTACCTGCACCATGTCCCTCTGCAGTCGAACCATTACCGCGTCCGATGCTCATGTAGAGGGCGGTGGAGAGGCTACTCTTCTCGTCGATGGTCCAGTCGTGGTTGAGCGACAGCTGCGGTTTGTGGTACTTGTTCGTGGCATCATTGTATTTCTGCCCGTGGAAGTATCCGAAGGTAGGATTGTAGCGATAGTCCTTCACGCCGTACTGAGCCTCTACGCGCTGCCATTCGGCGATGGTGAGAGGACCGTAGTTGGCCGACGAGGTACGCTGTCCGTGCTCCTGCAGCGTGCCGAATCCGGTGAAGCTGAGTGTGTGGGCATCGTTGAAGCGCTTGGCAGCCGAGAAGAACCATGTCCAGCCAGAGAAGTCTGTGCCCATCACATAGCCGTCGCCCCAGTTGTGACTTCCCAGTACCGTCATGCCCCATCCCTTCTTGCTCATGCCGGTGCTGGTGGTGAAGGTGATTTTGTTCATGCCGTCGTTGCCCATCTGGTAGGTGGCACTTCCACCGCGCCTTTGCTCCAAGGTCTTCGTGATGATATTGATGGTGCCGCCCACGCTCGGTGCACTCACCTTCGATGCGCCCAGTCCGCGCTGTGTCTGCAGGCTGCGCGTCACATCGCCGATGCCGGCCCAGTTGCTCCAATATATGTTACCGTTCTCCATGTCGTTCATGGGCACTCCGTTCACCATCGTGGCAATATTGTCGTTAGCAAATCCACGCATATAGATTTCCGAGTCGCCCCATCCGCCGCCTTGCTTGTTGGCATGAACGCCGGGTGTTGTCTTGAGCACCTCGGGGAACTCCTGAGTGCCCAGACGTTCCTCAATCTCCTCGCTCGATATGGTGCTCAGCGCCACGGGAGTCTTGCGATCCAATCCCAAAGTGCCGCTCACTGTGACGCCCTCGAGGCTGATGTCGTTGGGCTCCAGCACGAGCGTCCCCAGCTCTCCCGACCGTCCTACGGGGAAGTTTGCGGTCTTGAATCCGATGTAGGACACAGTGATTTCACGCCGCCTCTGGGGATTCTGCAGAGTGAAGGCTCCTTCCGTGTCCGTAACGGTATTGGACGTTCCGCCTAACAGTTTTACATGGGCACCGATGAGGGGTTCGCCTGTCTCGGCGTCCACCAGCCGTCCCTTCACCGTAGTCTGCGCCATGACCATCGAACAGACGCCGATAGCTGCCAGAACCACGAATAAACGAAGTTTGTCTTGCATAGTTTTGTGTATTGTTTGTGTGTATTTGCCAATTCCAAGGCACAAATTTAAGGAAATATTGCGGCTTGGCAAAATATCTGCAACGAAAGTTACTTCGTATCGGAGATGAAAGTGAAAGAAAAGCCTGTTTTCTTTTGCATTCCGCTCACTTAATCATACTCTGACTACGTCGAAGGTACTTTCGCTCGAAAATACCCAAACGAATTTGGTATTTTCCTCGCTTAATCGTACCTTTGCACACGAAAACGTATATTAAATAATAAAGTAGCGACGTATGAAAGCATTTGTTTTCCCCGGTCAGGGGGCCCAGTTCACCGGAATGGGCAAGGAGTTGTATGAGACCAACGAGACAGCGAAGGCACTCTTCGAGAAGGCAAACGAGATTCTGGGATTCCGCATCACGGACATCATGTTCGAGGGAACGGCCGACGAATTGAAGCAGACAAAGGTGACCCAGCCGGCTGTCTTCCTGCATAGCGTCATCAGCGCCCTGTGCATGGGCGAGGCTTTCCAACCCGACATGGTGGGCGGACACTCGCTGGGCGAGTTCAGCGCCTTGGTAGCTGCCGGTGCCCTGCAGTTCGAGGATGGCCTGCGACTGGTGCATGCCCGCGCAATGGCCATGCAGAAGGCTTGTGAGGCAGCCCCTGGTACGATGGCTGCCGTACTGGCACTCCCCGACGAGACCATTGAGAAGATTTGCGCCGAAGTGAGTGCTGAGGGACAGGGTGTGGTGGTTCCTGCCAACTACAACTGCCCGGGCCAGCTGGTCATCAGCGGTAACGTGGAAGCCGTGAACCGTGCCTGCGAACAACTGAAGGCTGCAGGTGCCAAGCGCGCACTGCCACTGCCCGTGGGCGGCGCCTTCCACAGCCCCCTCATGCAGCCCGCCAAGGACGAACTGCAGAAGGCCATCGAGGCCACGACATTCAGCACACCTCGCTGCCCCATCTATCAGAACGTGGACGGCAAGGCACACACCGATGCAGCCGAAATAAAGGTCAACCTCATCGCACAACTCACGGCAAGCGTGCGCTGGACGCAGGAGGTGCAACAGATGATTGCCGCCGGTGCCACCGAGTTCACAGAGTGCGGTCCAGGCAAGGCTCTGCAGGGCATGATTGCCAAGATCAACCGCGACGTAACCGTGCAGGGCATCTGATGCAGCGTATCGTCATCTATCAGTTGCTGCCGCGCCTCTTCGGCAACGACAACACGACCCGCCGCCCTGGTGGCACAATGGCCGAGAACGGTTGCGGAAAGATGGAGGACATCTCCAAGAAGGCACTCAAGGAGATGCGTGCTTTCGGAGTGACGCATGTCTGGCCCACAGGACTCTTGGAGCATGCCACGCAGACAAGCTATGCTCAGGAAGGCATTCCCGACGACCATCCCGCAATGGTGAAGGGCATCGCCGGCAGTCCGTATGCCATACGCGACTACTATGACGTGGACCCCGACTTGGCCAAGTGGGTCGATCTGCGCCAGCAAGACTTCCGCCGCATGCTGGGGCGCATCCATGCATGTAACTTGAAGATGATCATGGACTTCGTGCCTAACCATGTGGCGCGGCACTATCATTCCGATGCGGCTCCTGCCTCAGTGACCGATTTCGGTACCGACGACGATACATCGGTGGCCTTCTCGCCGCAGAACAACTATTACTACATCCCAGGCCAGACGCTGCAGCCAGACTTCGACACTCAGGGCTACATTGAGCAGCCGGCACGCGCCACGGGCAACGATGTATTCCATGCCCACCCCTCAAGAAACGACTGGTACGAGACGGTGAAACTCAACTACGGTGTGGACTACGTCGGCGGGCACACCCACTTCTCTCCCACCCCCGACACTTGGTATCGCATGCGCGACATCTTGATATTCTGGGCCAAGGAGGGAGTCGATGGTTTCCGTTGCGACATGGCCGAGATGGTACCCGTCGAGTTCTGGCAATGGGTGATTCCGCAGATAAAGGCATTCCGTCCAGGCATCATTTTCATCGCCGAGGTCTATGACCCCTCGCGCTATCGCGACTACGTCCATCGCGGCGGCTTTGACTATCTCTACGACAAAGTGGGACTCTACGACACTCTGCGTGCCGTCGTTTGCCATCAGGTCTCGGCACAGGAAATCACCCGCTGCTGGCAGTCGGTCGATGACATTCGCGGCCACATGCTCAGTTTCCTTGAGAACCACGACGAACAGCGCCTTGCAAGCGATTTCTATGCCGGTGACCCGCGCCGCGGACGGCCCGCACTAATAGTGGCAGCCCTTCTATACACCAACCCCTTCATGCTCTACTTCGGGCAGGAACTTGGCGAGCGAGGCATGGATGCTGAGGGCTTCAGCGGACGCGACGGACGCACTACCATCTTCGACTATTGGTGTGTCGATACCATCCGGCGCTGGCGCAACAAGGGGACGTTCGACGATGCGCTGCTCACCGACGAGGAACGCGAACTGAAGGAGTTCTACCGCCGTACACTCACCCTCTGCAACGAGAACGAGGTGCTGCGCGAGGGCGACTCGTTCGACCTCATGTATGCCAATACCCACCTGCACAGGCAATATGCCTTCGTGCGCCAGTGGAACGGCCTCTGCATCCTGGTCATTGCCAATTTCTCCGACAGCGACGAGCACATACAGCTGACGCTACCTGCCCATCTGTTCGAGCACTTCGGGCTGATGCCGCGCGAGAAGGCCACCTTCTACAACCTCTATGGCGCCAAAAAGCAACGCCTGCCCTTCATGCCGGATTATCCGCTGGAATTCGACATCCCAGCCAACTACGGCTCAGCCTTCCAAGTGAAGTGTAAAGCGACGTGAGTAAAAGCCTCACCCCAACCCTTGACCCGTCGCTTTGCTTCCCAACGCTCAAACACTTACTCGCGTTGCTCCGAGGAGAGGGGTGACTGAGAAGGGCTTTTTATAATGCCCACTGGATTTGATAATTATTAGAACAC
>JAILBW010000104.1 GCA_024680695.1 Bacteroidaceae bacterium | reverse complement strand
TTCTTTGCCAATCACTCCGGAATCATCGGCGAAGAGGACTGCGAGAGCATCTATTTCTATTCTGCTGAGTTCACGCAAAGTTTCCGTGATTCCCTCGAAATATACAAGTTCTATTACCATAATTATGGTCACGACAATCCTCGGCTGATTTCAAGAATTATTCGCAAGACGCTTGACAACGAGTTCCAGACGGCGCTCAGTTTTCTGGTCGAAGTGGATGGAAGGATGAAGAAGGTGGGAGAAGGGCTAAGCATCATTTGCTTCAACAACCTTATCAAAAGGGCACCCAATATTGGTGAGGCCTTGGGCGTCATTCCTTACCTGTCGCACATTCAGGAGTACACTTTGGCCTGCATGCTGCAAGTCCTGAAGCGGCGCAGAATCAAAGACGAGCGTTCAAAGACTGGCTGGGTGTCTGACCCGAAAATCTTTTACTACGCCTACTCGGTGGTCATGCGCGACGAATTCTTCGAGCTTCGCACATCGCCGTATATCATCGGACTGCTCTTCGACCTTGCTATAACGCCCAAGCACGAACAGTTTATCAGAAACATTTTCATCAGTCAGGCACTCTCGAGTGAGGTAAGAGAAGACGTTCGGGAACTGAGGAAGAGCGAACTGATCGATTACTCGACTGCCATTGCCTCAATGCGTATCAGGAAAAACTATCGTAATGTGAAGGACATCTGGCAAGTGTTTTCAACTTGCCGCGACTATTATGCACAAAAGAAGATGTATATCACCTCCGAACTCTATAGCGGCATGATGAAGAAGATACATTATTTGTGCCAGCACGACAGCGCCGAACTGAACCAGAATCTTGAGCATTTGCAACGCATAATCAACGAGGACTGGTCGCGAATCGTGCGCGACGAGTACTTCCTTTCCACCCTCTATCGTTTCATGCCCGACAAACACATCCTCGATGATGAGGGTCATATTTGCGAAGACTTTAAGAAGGACATGCAGTCGTCAAACATACAGCAAGTGAAGGTACTCAACTGTATTATGTACGATTTGCGAAATCATGGGTTCGACACGCTTTGGCAATTCTACGAGTACATCGTGTCTTACTACGAAACCCATGCCAAGTTGCGTGGCCTGATGCCCGACTATCGAACAATAACTTACCTCCTGGAGAATGTGCAGACCGAGGAGCAGTTCCTAAAGACTGACGACGCAGCCAAACGATGGCTTGGGAGTCGGGTGTTCAGTAACAACATCATGTACGGTCAGGCATATTATCATGCGCAGAAGGCTATCGGGCGGAACGTCCCGAAGATGGAAAAAGACACGGTCGCTACTGCTCCAGAGAGGGCGCAATCAGGCAGAACCGTAAGAACCGGCAGGCGCGACTATAGGGGGGAGACGGACGATGTCATAAACCTTGCGCTTATGGACATCTATTTGTATGGCAGTCTGACCTCCACGCTTTTCAATCAGTATCTAAAGGAGATAATCGAGATTGTTAAAGACATCCGAAAGGATACTAATATGCGTTCCGAGGTGGTTAAGACATGCATTCAAGGCACTTACTGGAATCTCTCAAAAAATCTGTTGGAGAAGCACCGCGACGACCTGATGTTCGACGTGGACTCTTACGTTTCTCTCATAAAACTGTCGCCAGACAGCAATGTGGCAAGAGAGTGGGTGAAAGAACTGGCAAGGCATCGTGAAGCGTACAGGTTCAATGTGGTGGCCTGTCGCGAAATAGCCACTTCGGTCGAGGTGTCACAGTGCGACATCGACCTCTCTCTCGACTGTTTCGAATATTGGGAGCGCATCATGAACGATATCGGCTACGACCCCGAAGACCCGACCAGTGCGTCGGAACCCACCGAAGCGAAGTTCCTTCCCTCTCCGATGAAGGACTATGACGGTTATTGGGCCACAAGGTATTACCACACACTGCGGGAAATGAGCCATTATTGCTACACAAAAGCACGATGGGGGGGAAACAAAGATTCCTTAACGTTCATAAAGAAGCAGATGGAGGTTTTTGACCAGTATGGCATCCCATTCCCCGTCTTTCAGTCGAAGGGGAGGTACGAAGCCGTTGATTTCAGGGAAGAAGTGAAACTCCTTAGTGATGAACATTTGAACCCTTGAACCCTTGCGCTCGGCTCTGCCGCTTCGCCTTTAGTGCGAAGCGCTCGGCTTTGCCGCTTGCTACCGCAGGGACGCAAGAACTCTTGAACATTTAAACTCAAACCTTTTCCAGTAGATGAATAACCACAAGATTTTTAAACCCACAGTTGTGTTCTACAC
Source organism: Bacteroidaceae bacterium (assembly GCA_024680695.1). Taxonomy (GTDB): domain Bacteria; phylum Bacteroidota; class Bacteroidia; order Bacteroidales; family Bacteroidaceae; genus Physcousia. The sequence goes on along the minus strand of JAILBW010000104.1, from coordinate 12,882 downwards.
ACTTTTGTCCGTCTTTGCCTTAGTCGGATTGGTCCTTTCGCGCCAAATCGTCTTTTCATGGCTCATTGTCTCATTTGCCGGCCTCTACAGCCTGTGTCTTATCTGCCGTCAGATGCAGAACTGGTGGCAGGGTCGGGCAAGTCTCGTTGCCAGGCGCGAACGGCTGCTGCGCTTGCTGGCAAGTCTGATGGCATTCTTCCTGACCACAGGCACAGCTTTGTTCCTCTGCGCATTCCAGTTTGAGGGCACAGACTCCCGCTCGTCGGTCGGCGAGGTGTTCACGTTTGTAAATGCAGAATACCTTTTCCGGTCTATCGTCTGCTCCCTCGACCTGTTCATGCTCGATATTGACAGCAATGTACTGGACGGCATCAGCGACCACTGCTATCTGAAGGGACTGATTTCCATTCAGGCCGTGTTCTCCTTCTCCTGCACGGTGGCTTTGCTCATCAGCCTTGTGATTGCTCGCGTCCGCGCCTGGCAGAAACTGCATTGGCGTACAAAGGTCGACAACGCACACAATCACCTCTACATCTTCTTCGGCATGAACGAAGCGTCGCGCCTGTTGGCAAAGAGTATTCGTAAGACTGAGGGCGCGCGGGCATTGATCGTGATGGTGGAGAAGAGCCCCGTCAACGACAACGATCGTGGCGGATGGGACAGCATCGTCGAGATGTTCACACATCGCGAACAATCCTTTCTCGACGCCGAGGAGCTGGATGCAAGCATTACGTTCACCGAAACCCGTCTGTGCGATGTAGATAAGGACAAACTGACTAACTCGGACATCTTGGGCGCACTGAACCTCATAACACTGCGCAAACTGATTCAGAGCCTGTCGGCTGGCGTGGACGATGCCACTCTGCGCATCTTCTTCCTGGACGAGAACGAGGACGAGAACATCAGGGCGGTATCGACACTCGCGCAGGACGCAACGATCAATGCCGGAATCGGCAAGATCACGCAGCAGTTCTATTGCCACGCCCGCCGAAATGGCTTGAATCGGGTCGTGGAGGACGTGGCAGTGAAGCGCGGACTCGACGTGCGCATTGTCGATTCGGCGCACCTTGCGGTGGAATTGCTGAAGGAAGACGACAGGAATCATCCGGTCTGCGTGTTGGAAACGGATCCCGACAACCCCACCACGGTGAAGTCGGCCTTCCACAGCCTAATAGTCGGTTTCGACGAGGCTGGGCAGGACGCATTCAACTTCCTGTACGAGTTTGGCGCTTTTGTATATAGCAGCGCATCCCCGACGAATGAGCGGCGCAGTCCGTTCCATTGCACGATTGTGGATCGGAACATGGAACTCCTCGAGGGCTACTTCCACGCCTTTGCACCGGCGGTTGCGGAGAAGGGTGCTTCGGACAACGTCTTTATTCAAATGAAGCAGTGCGATTGCCGAAGCGAGATGTTCTACAGCCTCCTTGACGAAGACTTCAGGAAGCACATCAACTACGTGGTGATTGCCGTAGGAAACGACGAGGTAGGCATGACTTGCGCCATTCGCCTCTTCAATCTCGTACGCCAGTCGCGTCCCGATCTCAGTCGCCTGCGCATCTATGTGCGCTCATACGAACCCGACAAGCAGGACTACATGCAGAAGATCGCCGCCCACTACAACGAGGGCTACAACAACGACTTCCGCAACCAGCTAAGCTCCGTCGAGCGCGAATATTATGTTCCACAAGACATCATCATCCCCTTCGGACAAATGGAGCAAATATACACCTACGACATGGTGGTCGGCGAGAGATTCGTAAAGGAGGGAAAAGTCTTCATGGAAGGATATGCCAAACTGAAACACGAAACCGAGATGTGGGACGACCGCAGGCAGTTGCTCTTGGGATACAAGGAAAAAGCGAAGGACGAACATGGAAATAAATATATCCGCGATATCCCCGTAGAGGCACGTAGGGTCTCGCTCGACAACATCCGATCCCTGCGCAGGAAGGAAATCCAAGATATGGCAAACGCTCTTCATGCAGGCACGAAGCTGCAGCTGTTGCGGATGGCTTTCGGGGCAGATTACGACTGGGCGGGCTTCCTCGGCCGCTATTTCGAGGCTGACGGAAAGACACCGCGATGCGAAGGAAAGTATAACGGGATAGTGTATCCCCGCCTAACCCCTCGGGAACGCGACGCTGTGCTCAACCTTGCCCGTCTCGAACATCTTCGCTGGAATGCCTCCCACGAACTTTTAGGGTATGTCAAGGCCGCCGCGGATGCGCACCGATGCGACGAACGCCAGCGGACGCACAACTGTCTGCGCCCCTGGCAGGAACTGGAGGCCGAGTCGATAGCCGTCACAAAGAGTGAGGGATGGGATGCCGACTACCAGTCGTACGACTTCGGTGTCGTGGACATCACCCTCATCCTACACAAAGGACGACTCTTGTCATCCTCAGCGACTGGAGAGGCCATTCTTCCGTCCGACGCTGGCAGCAGAGTTCGCTAACCGCTCGCTCGGCTATGCCGCTTGCTACCGAAGGGACGCAAGAACCGCTAACCGCTACCCCCTTAAACCTCATAAATATGACCACAAAGACTTACACCCCACAGCCTATCGATACTACTGGTGTCGAACTTCCAGAGGAATTGAACGCACTGGTCGAACAAATGTCAAAAAACGTACACGAAGTATGGTCCGAGACTCGCATCCGTCAGGGATGGACGTACGGTCCACAGCGCGACGACACACTGAAGACGCATCCTTGCCTCGTTCCATACGAAGAACTCCCCGAGAGCGAAAAGGAGTACGACCGCGCCACATCCATCGGCACGCTGAAACTAATACTGAAACTCGGATTCCGAATCGTAAATTAGCGTGAGTCCGACGAAAACGAAAGGGTAAATTCATGTTCAATGGTCATTGATGGTCATTCGTGTTTAAAAAGCGTTTTTGCGACAGCAAGCAGGAATCAATGCGACAGCAAGCAGGAATCAATGCGACAGCAAGCAGGAGACTTTGCGACGGCAAGCAGACGACATTGCGACAGCAAATATTTTGCATTTTGCATTTTGCAAATAGAATTTTGTACAATGTATTCCTCTGTCACACCTTCGGCGCTGCTTTCCATTGTGTGGCGGTAGCTGGGGTTTCTTGGACAAGCCAAGCGGCAGAGCCGAGCGACACCGCTGCCTGTGGTCTGCCGTCCCGGGACTATTTCAAGTGAAGTAATCAAGCGAGCTTCACATACCTCTCGCTTACTCGCTGCAGTTGCATTTTGCAGTTTTTTATATGGGGAAATGAACTTGTGCTTGTGTTTCGACTCTTTTTCGACTCGGAATTGTGTGTTGCGGCATGCTTTTTCGCATGAATGGCCGAATAAATTTGTGTTTCTCGTTATTCTTTAGTACTTTTGCATCGTGGAAAAAAGCAAATAATCATCGCTCTATGAGAGAATACAAGGTGACATGCCGCATTACGGTCTATCAGATGGATGAGCTTTCGGCCGCGGACCGTGAGCTGGTGAATGCAGCCTGCGAGGCCACGAAGTCCAGTTATGCGCCATACTCCCACTTTCGGGTGGGGGCGGCGGCTCGTCTCTCCGACGGTACTATCTTTGCCGGTAGCAATCAGGAAGCGGCTGCGTTTCCCTCCGGAATGTGTGCCGAGCGCACTGTGCTCTATGCCGCTCAGGCTCAGCATCCCGACAAGAAGGTGGTGGCATTGGCCATTGCGGCGCAGACCGGCGGACATTTCCTCGACGACCCCATCACGCCCTGTGGCGCCTGCCGCCAGGTGATTCTCGAGGCCGAGGACCGTGGCAAGTGTGACATCCGCATCCTTCTTCACGGCACAAAGGGCATTCACGTCATCGGGAATGCGCGGGAGTTGCTGCCCCTCCATTTCACTTCCGACAACTTGAAGTAAAGGTTCAGGAGTTCTTCGCACTAAAGGCGAAGCGGCAGAGCCGAGCGCTTCGCACTAAAGGCAAAGAGGCAGAGCCGAGCGCAAATGTTCAAGAGTTCAAGACCTCTCTGCCAGCGTTAATGCTCAATGGTCCTTTCGGCTATGCCGCTTGGCTTGTCCAAGAATGTTCAATGTTCAGTTGAGTTTTTGAGTTCTTGAGTTTATGAGTTTATAAGTTCGCCGCCAGCGTTAATGCTCAATGGTCCGCTCGGCTATGCCGCTTGGCTTGTCCAAGAATGGTCAATGTTCAATGGTCAATGGTTATCTCCCTAATTCGTTCAGCGCGAAGTTGTAGGCACCAAGGTTGATTGCCTTGCTGGCTCCCACTTCGGAAACCGTGATGGCCACCTTGCGCTGAGCGCAGTAGAGCACCTTCTTGTCGGTGTGGGGCACTTCTACATAGACATCCTTGTCCTCGAGGAATGCTGCACGCTGTGCGGGGTCTTCGAAGTTGTAGACTTCCGACTGGAGTGTGGGGAGCAGGCTGCCCGAGAAGGTGCCTACGGGTCGGGCAAACTCTTCCATCATGCCCGGCAGTATCCACTTGGCGTTGTTTGACAGACCGCCGCCTATTACCACGATGCCATCCACGATGTTCAGCACATTTACCAATGCGGCTGCCGTCACCTGGCCCAGCTGCCGGAAACTCTCCTGAGCGGCTTTCATGTTGCCCGGGCGTAGTCCGTTCGAGATATCGCCAATATCCTTTGGGGTGAGGTCGCCAACCTCTTCGTGCGACATTTCGGCATACACTCGGCGCACGGCGCGGATGCTGACACTCTCCTCGGCAATCACGAAGGGATACATCCCATTGCGCATACACCAGACATCGCCGCCGCAACCGTTGTCGCCGGTCAGCAGCACCTTGTCGATTACAACGCCGCAGCCAAAGCCGGTGCCCAGCGTGATGCCAATCATATTCTTGTAGCGACGTTTGCAGCCTGCCTCCTCCAGCGCTTTGTTTACGCGCGGAAGTGCACCGGCCAATGCTTCGCCGTAGGCAAACAGATTGCCGTCGTTGTTCACGAATACGGGAATACCGAAAACGCTCTCCAGATAAGGACCAAGCGCCACACCGCCCCGGAAGGATGGGAAATTGGGCAGGTCGCCAATCACTCCCCGGGCATAGTCGGCCGGACCGGGGAAGGCAAAACTGATTGCTACGGGTTCGGCACCGAGCTTCTCCTTGACGGTAGTGAAGCCCTGCACAAGGGTGGCCAAGCAACCTTCGGTGTCGGTGGTCACTGCCTTCAGGCGAACGGGCTCTACGATTTCCTCGTTGTCGCAAATGGCTGAGAATACAAAGTTGGTACCGCCCGCATCCAGCGTCAGCACAATTTTTTTGTCGGATTTGTTCATTGACTTATAAGTTAAAAGTTTAGGTGTCTTGCTTTTGTCTGTTGCCCCTTCGGTGCTGATTTCCGCTGTGTGTCGTTCGACTGAGCTCACGCCGAAGTCGGTAGCAGTATCGACAGGCTCTTTTTGGCGAGAAGAAACGGGCAAAGACGTGAGACTTTATGAATAATACCTCACGAATGCCTTGATGGTCATGCACTCCTTGCCATCGATGGGGGTGATGGCGTATTGTCCCACACAGGCGGGAATGATGAAGGTCTCGGCGTAGTGTACCTCGAAGGGCGCGAACTTACCCTCGGGGCTCTCGATGAGTGCAGCCTCGCCATCGACGAGGTTGAGCACATTCACTCCGCCGTTGGTGTGATGCTGTACTGTCTTGCTGAAGGTGTGGCGGCGGGTTTCTATGAACTCATTGGGATGCAGGCCAGTGCGCTCCTCGAGGATGCCATCCTCTTGCGAAAGGACCGTGAAGTGGTTGCGAATGTGGCGGTTCACCCATTCGGTGGTGCGCTCCCACTGGATGACATGCTTGCCCCTCTCCACATTGATGGGCCTTGGCTTGCCGTCGAGGCCGAGGCGGTTCCAGTCCCATAGCTTGAAGGTGAAGATACTTGGCGTACTGCTAATCTCGAGCACCATGCTGTCGTGCCCGCTGCAGTGGATGGTGCCTGCAGGGATGAGGTAGTGGTCATGTTTCTTTGCCGGAAACTTGTTGACGTACTTCTCGGCAGGGAAGGAAATCTCTCCCCGCTGGGCTGCGCGCAAGTCCTCGATCATCGCCGTCGGATTGATGCCTTCCTTCAGTCCCAGATATACGACGGCGTCCTTGCCGGCATCCAGCAGGTAGTAGCTCTCGTCCTGTGTGTAGGCCATTCCGAACTGCTCGCGGATAAACTGTGTGGTGGGGTGCACCTGAAGGCTCAGGTTGCCTCCGCCCATGGTGTCGAGGAAGTCGAAGCGGATGGGGAAGTCCTTGCCAAAGCGTGCTTCCACCGCCTCGCCCAGAAGGCGGCGCGTCTCGGACAGCACCAGGTCCACGCTTGGCAGTTCGAAGCGTACTCCGTTCACCTCGAGCAGAAGGCTGTTTTCCTCGGGCACACAGTCGAAGCACCATCCGTAGTTGGGCACGTCGCGGTCGAGGTCGCACGTCTCTCTCATCCACTTACCGCCCCACGGTGCGGGGTCGAAGAAGGGAACGACCCGGAAGGGTCCCTGAACCGTCTGTTCCATGCCGCGGCGGAAGGTGGCGCGATCGATCATCTTGGGAGACTGATGCGAGTTCGTGTCCAGCCAAAAGTCGATGCGAGGCATGAGGTGATCCTTGTGGCGGTCGCAAATGCGCCAGTCGTTGAAGTAGCCCCGTTTGTATTGCACGGAGACGGCATCGTTGCGATTGTCGATGCCCAAGGCCTTCACCTCGTGGCGACGGAAGCGCTGCTGGATTTCCCATCGTGCCATGTCGGCATAGACAATCACCGCATCGTCGGGCGCGAAGAGTGCGGCCCCACTGCCCACGAGTACCTTTGAATCAGCGAGTTCGCAGCGTGGCTTGTCGAGGACTTCATCGCGGAAATAGTCTTGCAGTTCCAGATTTGTGACATATCCGAACAGTACGTCGTCTGTCATGAAGCGCGCAGTCATTGCCTCGACCTCGGCTTCCGGCTTCATCCATGACCTGACGTCGATAACCTTCTCGGGGAAAGCCTTGGAAAACACTTCCAATACGTCGTCCTCAAACACGCCTGGATAGAGGTCGATGACCAGCGTACGATGCCCCTCTGTCTCCTTCTTGAGAGTATCAATGATGGCATCCCATCCTTCTGCAATCCAGCCCTCGAGGTGTGTAGCTGGCCATTTGTCGTAATTTGATTTTCGCATTGCGTCCGATATTAAGAGAGTTCAAATGTTCAAATGTTCAAGAGTTCAAAAGTACAAATGTTCAAATGTTCTTCGCACTAAGGCGAAGCGGCAGAGCCGAGCGCAAGGGTTCAAGGGTCCAATGACCCGCCGCCAGCGTCAATGGTCAATGTTCAACCGCCCATATAGTTCCTCGCCTGCAAAAGTACATAAAAAAAGATAAACAACAACCCTTTCGGCATGAAAAAGCGGACGCAGTGGGGCAGATGTTGAAAAAAATGCTTTTAGTGTGCTTTCGTTCGGCAAAAAGTGTGTACTTTTGCACCGCAAATTATGAATCCGACAGCAGAGCATAGATGAAGGTACTGAAATTTGGCGGAACATCCGTCGGCACGCCGGAAAGTATTCTGAGCGTGAAGAGAATTGTGGAGGCGAGGCAAGAGCCGGTCATCGTGGTAGTAAGTGCCCTTGGAGGCATCACCGACCAGCTGATCGGGACCGCACGACAGGCCTTGGAGGGCGACTTGCAGTATCAGGCCTCGTTCCTCGAGATATCCAAGCGCCATGAACGGATGATTGACGAGGTGATTCCCGAAAGTCCTGCGCGCGAAGATCTATGGAGAACGGTTGAGACGTTGCTTGGGGAACTGCAGAGTATCTACCAAGGCGTCTATCTCATCCGCGACCTTAGCGCCAAGACGTTGGCGGCCATCGTCAGCTATGGCGAGCGTATCAGCAGCCGCATTGTGGCTACGCTCATCCGTGATGCCAAATGGTATGACAGCCGCGAGTTCATCAAGACGGAGGTGAAGGGAGGCCGCAGTTGTCTGGCAAGCGAACTGACCAATCGGCTCGTTCGGGAAACGTGGCGCGAAGTGCCAAGGGTGAGCATCGTGCCGGGCTTCATCAGCACTGATGCCAAGAGCGGCGAGGTGACCAACCTGGGGCGCGGTGGCAGCGACTATACGGCCAGCATTATTGCAGCGGCGCTCGATGCCGAACTGCTTGAAATATGGACGGACGTAGATGGCTTTATGACGGCCGACCCGAGGGTAATCCGCAATGCCTATGTCATAAAGGAACTGAGCTATGTCGAGGCGATGGAACTCTGCAACTTCGGTGCAAAGGTTGTGTACCCCCCGACCATCTACCCGGTCTGTGTGAAGAACATCCCTATCCGCATAAAGAATACCTTCAACCCCGATGCCGAGGGAAGCATTATAAAACGCGATGTCGCATCGAGTGCCAAGGCTATCAAGGGAATATCGAGCATCAGCGGCACCAGCCTGATAACCATTAGCGGATTGTCGATGGTCGGTGTGATTGGCGTCAATCGCCGCATATTCTCATGCCTTGCCGACAAGGGCATTTCTGTGTTCATGGTTTCTCAGGCCAGCAGCGAGAACAGTTCGAGTATCGGTGTGCGCGATGCCGATGCCGATGCCGCCTGCCGAGTACTGAACGAGGAGTTCCAGAAAGAGATAGAGACAGGCGCCATGAACGAGATGAAGGCCGAAAGCGGGCTGGCCACTGTGGCAATTGTCGGTGAAAACATGAAGCACACTCCGGGCATTGCCGGCAAGCTCTTTGGTACGCTGGGTCGCAATGGCATCAGCGTGATTGCCTGTGCGCAGGGAGCCTCGGAAACCAATATCTCCTTTGTCGTCGAGGGCCGTCTGCTGCGCAAGTCGTTGAATGTCATCCACGATTCGTTCTTCCTGAGCGAATACCAGGTGCTCAACCTCTTCATCACCGGTGTGGGTACCGTTGGCACCAGCCTGATTGCGCAATTGGCCCAGCAACGCGAGAAACTGATGCGCGAGCAGGGACTGAAACTCAATGTCGTGGGCATTGCCAGCGGACATCGGGCCATGTTCAGCCGTGACGGATTCGACCTGGCAACATTCCGCGAACAACTCGATGCCGCTCCGCCAAGCAACATCCAGCGGCTGCGCGACGAGGTGGTGGGAATGAACATCTTCAACAGCGTCTTTGTCGATTGTACGGCCAGCAATGAGGTGGCCGGACTGTACAAGGACTTCCTGCAGCATAACATCAACGTGGTGGCGGCAAACAAGATTGCGGCCAGCAGCGACTACGAGAACTATCACACGCTGAAGACCATTGCACAGCGTCGTGGCGTGAAGTTCCTCTTCGAGACAAACGTGGGTGCCGGACTGCCCATTATCCGCACCATCAACGACCTGCGCAACAGTGGCGACAAGGTGCTGCGCATCGAGGCAGTGCTGAGCGGCACCCTCAACTTTATCTTCAACACCATTTCGGCCGACATCCCATTCAGCGAAACGGTGAGAATGGCCAAGGCGCAGGGATACAGCGAGCCTGACCCACGCGTGGACCTTTGCGGGCGCGACGTAATCCGCAAGCTTGTCATTCTCACTCGCGAAGCTGGTTACAAGATAAATCAGGAGGATGTGGAGACGCATCTCTTCGTGCCGGACAGTTTCTTCGAGGGTTCGATTGATGACTTTTGGGCAAAGCTTCCGTCACTCGATGCTGAATTCGAGGCGCGCCGAAAGGCTCTGGAGCAACAGGGTAAGCGTTGGCGCTTCGTTGCTACCTGCGACCATGGGCGGGCATCCATCTCCCTGCGCGAGGTCGATATGTCTCATCCGTTCTACGTACTCGAGGGCTCGAACAACATCGTCCTCCTCACCACCGAGCGATACAACGCATCGCCCATGCTCATCCAAGGCTATGGTGCTGGTGCCAGCGTGACAGCTGCCGGGGTGTTCGCCGACATCATGTCGTTGGCTTGAGGGTTAAGGGTCTTGTAAAGGTTAAAGGTTAAAGGTTAAAGGTTAAAGACGCTGCTGCCAGTGTCAATGTTCAAAGGGCAATGGACTAAATGTTCAATGAAATAATCGCTTAGATGAAGCATCTTATAATCTTGGCAGATGGGATGGCCGACTGGCCATGCGACGAACTTGGTGGGCTTACACCGTTGCAGTATGCGGATACGCCTCACTTCGACTTTCTCGCTCGCCATGGACGCTGTGGCCTTCTGCAAACCGTCCCTGAAGGGTTTCATCCTGGAAGTGAGGTGGCCAACAGCAGCATCCTCGGCTACGACCAGCATCGTGTCTATGAGGGGCGTGGTCCGCTCGAGGCTGCCAGCATTGGGGTCGAACTGGCGCCCGACGACTTGGCCTTGCGCTGCAACCTCGTCTCAATCGATGGGGACACACTGAAAAACCACAGCTGCGGACGACTTGAGACTGCCGAGGCCGACATTCTTATCCGATTTCTCGAAGAACGACTTGGCACTGAGCGCATTCACTTCTATACTGGTGTCCAGTATCGCCATCTGCTTGTCATTCGTGGTGGCAACAAACGTCTGAACTGTACACCTCCTCACGACATCCCAGGCAGGCCCTTCCGTCCCTATATGCCCAAGGCCGAGTGTCCTGAGGCTGAAGAGACAGCACGACTTCTCACCGACCTTATGCTGCGCAGTCAGGAACTCTTGGCTACCCATCCGCTGAACGAGGCTCGTCGCCTTCGAGGGTGCGATGCAGCGAACAGCATTTGGCCGTGGGGTGGGGGATACCGTCCCCGAATGACACCGCTTACGCAGACCTTCCCACAGATTCGTTGCGGTGCAGTCATTACGGCCGTCGATCTTATCCGAGGCATCGGACGCTATGCCGGGCTGAGGGTAATCGATGTCGAGGGCGTTACCGGACTTTGGGATACAAACTACGAAGGCAAGGCGTGCGCTGCACTCGATGCCCTTCGTACCGACGATTTCGTGTATCTCCATGTCGAGGCCAGCGACGAAGCAGGTCATGACGGCAACATCGCCCTGAAGCTGCAGACAATACACGACCTCGACCATCGCCTCGTGGGCCCTGTTCTCGAGGAACTGTCGCGATGGACAGAGCCAGTGGCTGTGGCCCTGCTGCCCGACCATCCCACACCATGCCGTTTGCGCACCCATACGGCCGACCCCGTTCCCTTCTGTATATTCAGACCTGGCGACGAGGCCGACGACGTCAAGACGTTCGACGAGGAAGCATGCAGGCAGGGCGCTCTCGGACTGCTCCATGGCGACGAGTTTATCCACGAATTTATGAAGATATGAAGTACTATAGCACAAACGGAAATGCGCCGCTCGCTTCGTTGAGGCATGCGGTGGTTCGCGGCTTGGCCGAGGACCGTGGGCTCTACATGCCCGAACATATCCATCGGCTGCCCGATGAGTTCTATGCCGACATGGCCTCCATGTCGTTCCATGACATTGCATACAATGTGGCCAGTGCCTTCTTTGGTGAAGACATCGACCTCGACGTGCTTCATGATTTGGTGCGCGACACGCTGTCGTTCCCCATTCCTCTCGTTCCCGTGTCCGACCGCATCTTCAGTCTCGAGCTTTTCCACGGTCCTACGCTTGCATTCAAGGATGTCGGTGCACGCTTCATGGCGCGCCTGCTCTCCTTCTTCATTCGCCAGAATCCTGTGGCCGATGCTACGGTCAATGTGCTGGTGGCCACCAGCGGCGATACGGGCAGCGCTGTGGCCAACGGCTTCCTGGGTGTGCCGGGCATCCGTGTCTTCGTACTCTATCCCAAGGGCAAGGTGTCGCCCATTCAGGAATGTCAGTTCACCACTCTGGGCCGGAACATCACAGCTGTCGAGGTGGACGGCACGTTCGACGACTGTCAGCGTCTTGTGAAGTCGGCGTTTATGGACGATACGCTGAACCACCACTTGCAGCTCACGAGTGCCAACAGCATCAATGTTGCCCGCTTCCTGCCTCAGGCCTTCTACTATTTCTGGGCTGTAGCCCAGCTGCGTGCCTTGCGCCCCGATGTGTCGCTTGGGCAAATCGTGATTGCAGTACCCTCGGGCAACTTCGGCAACATCTGTGCTGGCCTCTTCGGTCGTCGCATGGGCCTGCCTGTGGGACGTTTCATTGCGGCCAACAATGCCAACGACGTCTTCTTCCAGTACCTCCGTTCGGGTACGTATTCGCCGCGAGCCAGTGTGCAGACGATTGCCAATGCGATGGACGTAGGCGATCCGAGCAACTTTGCCCGAATCCTCGACCTCTATGGACAGTCGCACGAGGCGATATGCTGCGACATCAGCGGTGCCACGTTCAGCGACGGACAGATCGGTGAGACGATGCGTCGCTGCCTGCGCGAGACAGGCTATCAGCTCGATCCGCATGGAGCCTGCGGCTATGGGGCGTTGTGCGACGGACTCCGCGACTCTGAGGTCGGCATCTTCCTCGAGACTGCCCATCCTGCCAAGTTCAAGGACACGGTGGAGCGAATCTGTGAAACGTCAGTCGGAATTCCCGCTCGTCTGGAGGCCTTCATGCAAGGGACAAAGAAGAGTGTGCCGATGTCGGCACGCTTCGAGGATTTTCAGGCGTTCTTGCTGGCACAGAGTGATGTCTGATTGATTGGCAAAGAACTCCCCGAGCAGAAGCAGGCTCGACCGAAGGCCAACGGCTGCAAATGGTCTAAATGCAAAATGCAAAATGCAAAAAAGTGTGCTGCCGCATTGTCTCCTGCTTGCTGTCGCGGTGACTTCTGCTTGCTGTTGCAATAGCTCCTGCTTGCTGTCGTAATGGCTCCTGCTTGCTCCCTCTCTGCCGGAGAAAGATAATGGCCCTAAAAGGTATGGAGGGCTTGGAAATGCGTCTTCAGCCGACATTCAGGATAGCGACAACAATCACTCTGTCTGCCTCTATGCGAAACTTGACTTCGTGTCCGGCAAAGGGC
>JAILBW010000070.1 GCA_024680695.1 Bacteroidaceae bacterium | reverse complement strand
GAGAATGTCGGCGACGTCGGCCTTCTCGATATGGTCTAAAAGCTCTGAAACCTGCTTGCCGAGGAAGCTGGAGATGATGGCTGGCGGTGCCTCGTTGGCACCCAGTCGGTGGGCGTTGGTGGCCGACATGATACTGGCTTTCAGCAGACCGTTGTGGCGGTAGACACCCATCAGCGTCTCGACGATGAAGGTGGCGAAGCGCAGGTTCTGCTCGGCTGTCTTGCCGGGAGCATGGAGCAGCACGCCGTTGTCGGTGGAGAGGCTCCAGTTGTTGTGCTTGCCGCTGCCGTTGATGCCTGCGAAGGGCTTCTCGTGGAGCAGCACACGGAAGCCGTGCTTGCGGGCCACGCGCTTCATCACCGACATGAGCAGCATGTTGTGGTCGACGGCCAGGTTGGTCTCCTCGAAGATGGGTGCCAGCTCAAACTGGTTGGGTGCCACCTCGTTGTGGCGCGTCTTGCAGGGGATGCCCAGCTCGAGTGCGACAATCTCCAGCTCGCGCATGAAGGCCGCCACGCGCTCGGGGATGGAGCCGAAGTAGTGGTCGTCCATCTGCTGGTTCTTGGCCGAGTCGTGTCCCATCAAGGTGCGGCCCGTCAGCAACAAGTCAGGACGGGCAGAATAGAGGCCCTCGTCAACGAGGAAGTACTCCTGCTCCCAGCCGAGGTTGCTCGTCACCTTCTTCACCGTTGGGTCGAAGTAGTGGCACACGTCCGTGGCAGCCACGTTGACGGCATGCAGCGCACGCAGCAGCGGGGCCTTGTAGTCGAGCGCCTCGCCGGTGTACGATATAAATACGGTGGGGATGCAGAGCGTGTCGTCGATGATGAATACGGGACTGGTGGGGTCCCAGGCCGAGTAGCCACGGGCCTCGAAGGTGCTGCGGATGCCGCCGCTGGGGAACGACGAGGCGTCGGGCTCTTGCTGAACGAGCAGTTTGCCGGTGAACTCCTCGACCATGCCGCCCTTTCCGTCGTGCTCGATAAACGAGTCGTGCTTCTCGGCGGTGCCCTCGGTGAGCGGCTGGAACCAGTGGGTGTAGTGCGTCACACCGTTCTCCGTGGCCCACTGCTTCATGCCAGCAGCCACGGCATCGGCCACCTCGCGGTCGAGGCGGGCACCATTGTCAATCACGTCGATCATCTTCTCGTACACGTCCTTGCGCAGGTACTTGTACATCTTCTCACGGTTGAAGACCTTGCTGCCGAAATACTTCGCGGGTCTCTCAACGGGTGTCTTTACGTCGAGCGGCTTCTTCTTGAACGCTTCGCCGACGACCTGAAATCTTAATGCTTCCATAATCATACTGTTTTTGTGTTTGCTAATGTTGATTTTTCCATTTTTCTATTCGTTTGAGTGCCTCTTCCGTCTGCTCATGACTACCGAAGGCGGTGAAACGGACGTAGCCCTCACCACTGGGGCCGAAGCCTACGCCTGGGGTGCAGACGACGTTGGCACCATAGAGCAGCTGCTCGAAGAACTGCCAGGAGGTAGAGCCATCGGGGACGCGCATCCAGATGTAGGGAGCATGCTCACCACCATAGCACTCGAAACCGAGGCCGCGCAGGGTGCTGAGCATGTGGGCGGCGTTCTGCATGTAGTAGTCGATGGTCTGCTGCACCTGCTTTTTGCCCTCGGGCGAGTAGATGGCCTCGGCAGCTCGCTGCGAGATGTAGCTGGTGCCGTTGAACTTGGTGCACTGTCGACGGAGCCACAGCTGGTTGAGGGGGATGCGCTCGCCCTCGAAGGTGGCCACGCTGACATCCTTGGGCACGATGGTGTAGCCGCAGCGGACACCCGTAAAGCCGGCAGTTTTGGAGAACGAGCGGAACTCGACGGCGCACTTGCGGGCTCCGCGAATCTCGTAGATGCTGTGCGGGATGTCGGGGTTGCGTATGTAGGCCTGATAGGCGGCATCGAAGAGGATGAGGGCATCGTTCTTCAGGGCGTAGTTCACCCACTTGCGCAGTTCCTGCTTGGTGATGACGGTGCCCGTAGGGTTGTTGGGGAAGCAGAGGTAGATGACATCCACGGGGCGGCCTTTGGGCAGGTCGGGCACAAAGCCGTTCTCGGCGGTGGTGGGCATATAGCGCACGTTGGTCCAGCGGCCATCGCGATAGGTGCCGCAGCGGCCTATCATCACGTTAGAGTCGATATAGACGGGGTAGATGGGGTCGGTGACACCGATGAAGTTGTCCCAATGGAGCAGTTCCTGGAAGTTGCCCGTGTCGCTCTTTGCACCGTCGTTGATGAAGACCTCGTCGATGCTGAGCCGAACACCACGGGGTGCGAAGTCGTTCTTCAGGATGGCCTCGCGCAGGAAGTCGTAGCCCTGTTCGGGGCCGTAGCCTCGGAAGCCGTCGGCGGTGGCCATCTCGTCGACGGCCTTGTGCATGGCCTCGACGACAGCGGGACAGAGCGGCTGGGTGACATCGCCGATGCCGAGCGAGATGACATCGGCCTTGGGGTGCATCACGCGGAAGGCATTGACCTTCTTGGCGATGTCGGCGAAGAGGTAGTTCTGCTGTAGGTTCAGGAAGTGAATGTTTACTAAGGCCATGTTTTCTTTCGTTTTATCGTTATTTCGTTTTATCGTTATGGCGTTATAACGTTATTTCGGTATGACGTTATAACGACATTTCGCTATTTCGACGAGAGGAAGGCGTGCACACTCGCGGCGGTCTCCTTGCCGCTGGCCATGGCGCGGACGACGAGCGAGGCACCGTTCTGGGCATCGCCGCAGACGAAGACGTTCTCCGGATACTGCGGAAGCTCGGGCTTGAGGAAACCCATGGCGAGGAGGCAAAGCTCGGCCTTGATGATGAAGGGTTCGCCTTTGGCTACCATGACGGGGCGGGCGGGCTTTCCCGTTGGAGAAGCAACGGGCAAGGGGGCGGGCTGCCAGTCGATTTCTTGGACGCGGACACCAGTGAGATGGCCGTTCTCGCCAAGGAACTCAAGGGTGTTGATGTTCCAGCGACGGGTGCAGCCTTCCTCGTGGCTCGAGGTGGTCTTGAGGGTGCGTGGCCAGTTGGGCCAAGGGTTCTGCGGGTCGTCGGGGCCTTCCACGGGCTTGGGCATGATTTCGATTTGGGTGACGCTCTTGCAACCTTGGCGATGAGCCGTGCCGATACAGTCGGAGCCAGTGTCGCCGCCTCCGATGACGAGGACATCCTTGCCACGGGCGGTGATGCGGTCGTCCTTGCTGTACTCGATGCCGGCGAGGACACGGTTCTGCTGGCTCAGCAGTTCGAGGGCGAAGTGGACACCCTTCAGCTCGCGGCCGGGGATGCGGAGGTCGCGGGCAGTGGGGGTGCCAGTGGCGATGACGACGGCGGAGAAGTGCGGGGTGGGCTGCGATAATATCGCAGCATACGGGACAGCTTCGCCGTAGCGGAAGGCGATGCCCTCGGCCTCCATCAAGGCGATGCGGCGGTCGATGATGGCCTTGTTGAGCTTAAAGTTGGGGATGCCGTAACGGAGGAGGCCACCGGCGGCTTCGTTCCTCTCGAAGACGGTGACGGCGTAGCCCATCTGGTTGAGAGCATTGGCGGCAGCAAGGCCAGCAGGGCCGGCTCCGATGACGGCTACGCTCTTACCGTTTCTCACTGGCACTCGCGGCTGGATATAACCTTCGCGGAAGGCAGCCTCGATGATGGCGCACTCGTCTTCGCGGTTGGTTGTCGGTTCGTGGTTGAAGCGATTCAGCACACAGGCCTTTTCGCACAATGCCGGACAGATGCGACCCGTAAACTCTGGGAAGGGGTTGGTGCTCGTGAGCAGGCGGAAGGCCAGCTGCCAGTCGCCCTTATACAGGGCATCATTCCATTCAGGAGCCTTGTTACCTAACGGGCAGGCCCAGTGGCAGAAGGGGACACCGCAGTCCATGCAGCGCGAGGCCTGTTCGCGGCGCTGGTGCGTGTTGAGCGTCTGCTCCACCTCGCCGAAGTCGTGGATTCTATCGTGAATCGGACGGTAGCCCGCCTCCTGGCGGTGTATCTCTAAAAAAGCTTTCGGATTTCCCATTTTTTAGTCGTTTAGTGGTTTTGTTGTTTAGTCGTTTAGGGATTATACAGTCGTCATTTGTACTGTCGCCAAACGACCAAACGACTAATATCCCAATTTACCAATTAATAGTCTCGTTGGATGTCAGCTATCTTCTCGCGCAGTTTCTTCATCTGTTCCTCCTGTAGCACACGCTTGTATTCGATGGGCACTACCTGTACGAAGTCCTCGACCACGCGGTTCCAGTCGTCAAGCATCCGTCCTGCCAAGGCCGAGCCAGTGTGGAGATAGTGCTGACGAATCAGCTCCAGGAGTTCCTTGCGCGAGACGCTGTCCTCGACGAGGTTGATTTCCACCATGTCCATATTGCAGAAGTAGTCGAACGTGTGCTTGGGGTCGTAGACGTAAGCCAGTCCGCCCGACATGCCTGCCGCGAAGTTGCGCCCTGTCTCGCCGAGCACCACCACACGTCCACCGGTCATGTACTCGCAACAGTGGTCGCCAGCACCCTCGATGACGGCTATGGCGCCCGAATTGCGCAAGGAACTCCTGGAGCTGATTCGTCAGCACTATCTCCACACTGGCTCGGCCTTGGCAGGACGGATGCTTGACGACTGGAACCGCGTGGTCGAGGACTTCGTACAGGTAGTGCCCATC
>JAILBW010000040.1 GCA_024680695.1 Bacteroidaceae bacterium | reverse complement strand
AGGTGTGTTCTAATAATTATCAAATCCAGTGGGCATTATCTTTGTCTGCTCTTGCCTCTTTTAGGCATCTTTACCTCCAACCCATTGAACCGTAGCTCGCTACGCTTCGGCTGGTTTGAAGCCAAATCTGCTCTAAAATAGACTAAGACCAGTTCAAAGCAAATTTTTAGAACCCACCTTCAATAGTCTAACTGTCAAGGAAGGGACTATCCTCTCTCCAGAAAACGTTTCACAAGCGCAAGTGTCTCGGCCTCGGCCGTTGCCAGGTCGTCGTTCACCACAATGTGGTCGAAGCGCTGGGCGAAGGTCATCTCGTAGGCCGCTTTCGCCAAGCGTTCCTCTATCTGCTCCTTCGTGTCGGTGCCGCGTCCTTCGAGTCGTCGCCGCAGTTCCTCGACCGAGGGCGGCAGGATGAAGATGCTCATGGCGCGCTCGCCGTAGTATTCCTTGATGCGCAGTCCGCCCTTCACATCGACATCGAAGACGACGTTCAGTCCTGCTGCCAGCTGACGTTCCACCTGTTCCGTAAGTGTACCGTAGAAACGGTCGGTATAGACCTCCTCGTACTCGAGGAAGGCATCCTCGCGAATCTTCTGGCGAAACTCATCGGGCGAGAGGAAGAAATATTCCACTCCGTTCCGTTCGACACCACGAGGCGGACGACTCGTTGCACTGACGCTGAAGACAATGTCCAATTCGTGATGTGCCGTCAGCCACTGTACGATTGTGCTCTTTCCGCTCCCGCTCGGTGCGGAGAAGATAAGCAAACCCGCCGCCATCCTACATTACATTTAACACTTGTTCCTTAATCTGTTCCAGTTCGTCCTTCATGCGGACGACGATATTCTGCATCTCGGCCTGATTGCTCTTGCTGCCTGTGGTGTTTATCTCGCGTCCCATCTCCTGAGCGATGAATCCCAGCTTCTTGCCCTGGCCGTGCCCAGCCTGCATCGTCTCGCGGAAGTAGCGCAGGTGGTTCGACAGCCGCTGCTTCTCCTCGTTGATGTCCAGCTTCTCGATGTAGTATATCATCTCCTGCTCGAGGCGCCCCTTGTCGTACTCGACATCGGGAATGGCGCGCAGTCCCTCGATGATGCGCTGGCGGATGCGCTCCGTGCGTTCCGTTTCGTAGGGTTCGATGGCGGCCAGCAAGGCGGCGATGTTGTCCAGCTTTTCCGTGAACTTCTGTTCGAGCGCCTGTCCCTCCTGACGACGGAACGCCATCAGGTGCGCCACAGCCTCCGCGATTGTCTGCTGCACCACCAGCCATTCCTCGTCGTCGAGCGTCTGCACCTCACTTTGCAGGAGTGTGTCGGGCAGGCGCAGGAGTGTGCCCCACCAGTCGGCCGGCTCGGGCAGCCCCGTCTTCTGGCAGATTTGCTCGATCTGCAGTCGATAGGCGTTCACTGCGGCCTCGTTGATGATGGTGGCCGAGGGGATGCTCTCCTGTTCGGTCCACAGGCTGAAATCGATCTTGCCTCGCTCGAGCGGTCCGGCTATCATGGCGCGGATGTCCAATTCCTTCTCGCGATAGAGAGGGGCGATGCGAGTGCTCAGGTCGAGTGCCTTGCTGTTGAGCGACTTCACCTCGGCGGTAATCTTCTTACCGCGAAGGTCGGCTGTCGCCTTGCCGTAACCCGTCATTGAGAGTAACATTCTTCAGCTGTGCTTTCGTCCGTCTCACATTATTTGAATACATCCATCACCACACCGCGCCAGCTGGCGGGAGTCTTCAGGTGGAAGATGTGTGCCACCGTAGCGGCCACGTCTATCTGGAGCATGGGATCAGTAATCTCGCAGCCCTTCTTGACGCCTTTTCCCCAGATGACGAAGGGCGTCTCAATCTCGTCGAGCGAGTCGCCGCCGTGGCTGGTGCCGCTATGTCCGTGGTCGGAGGTCAGGATGAAGATGCAGTCGTCATAGTAGCCGGCCTCCTTCACCGCATTCACGATCTGCGGCAACTGGGCGTCGCAATGCTCCAGCGTCTCGTAATACTCTGGCGTACCGCGCCCGTGGGCATGTCCTGCATGGTCCATTGCATCGACATGAATGAAGCAGATGACGGGCTTCTTCTCCTTGATGTACTTCACGCTCTCCGTCACGATCGACTCGGGATTCTTGGCCGGCTCGTGGATACGCTTGTTGTAGTTCAGGCACAGCGTGTCGGCATAGTACTGGAAGCCGCCCCACTCGCACACAATGCCCAGCTCGGCATCGGGCCGTTCCTGCCGCATCAGGTGGAAGAATGTGGGCTGCGCGTCATGCTCTGTCATGACGATTGGCTTGAAGACGGGCTTCTTCTCGTTGCCGATGATGCCTGTGGCCTCGCAGGGTGTGCCGTTCATCTGCGCTGCCCAGTTGGGTCCGCTGATGGAGGGGCGGATGGTGCGCTTGTAGAGCGTATAGCAACCCTCGCTCATATACTTGCGGAAGTTGGGTGCCTTGGCATCCTCGCGCATCGCATAAGAGCCCCAGCCGTCGTAGCCGATAATTACCACATGACCTGCAATGTCCTTTTTCTTCGCGCCGACGGCTCCTGCCACTAACAGGGCCATCATGAGTACAATTGCTTTTTTCATCGTCTTATTTGCTTTTTTATGGTGTACTGATTATCTATTCTGCCGCAAAGTTAATCAAATTTTCGGAATAATCTGCCCGACGGAAGGGAATATTTCCACATTCTGTTTCCCCCGACCTGTTTCGGACGGCCGGACGCATCGCCTCGCATATCGGGAGGAGGTTGGAGCGACCGTTCTATTGCCTGCCACCCGGCGCTGGCCGATGGGGTCGCAAACGCCTCGCTTTGTCCTTTCCGATGCTTGCGCAAGCGGGAGCGTCTGCTTGCTGTCGCGGAGGCTTCTGCTTGCTGTCGCGGGAGCGCCTGCGGGCTGTCGCATCCGGGCTCGCGTCGGGAGGGGGCTGCCGATGGGGGATTACTCCCTCAGGCAAGCATCAAGCGCCTCCTCTATGGCCTTGCGGTCCATCTTCTGCCCGATGAAGACGAGTTTCTGCATGCGGTCGCCATAGACGGCATCCCAGTCGCGACGCAGGTTGGCATCGCGCAGCAGCATCTCGTCGAGCTTCTCCTTGGGCATCGTGGC
>JAILBW010000038.1 GCA_024680695.1 Bacteroidaceae bacterium | reverse complement strand
ATTTTGCTTGTCTTGATTTGCAGCACTAAGGTAAGTGAAAAATCTGACATGGCAAAATCCTGAGCCGCTCGGCTCTGCCGCTTCGCTCGTTGAAGAACTTTTTGTTGCTCAGGTACTTATAAAGAAAGTTAAACTAAAGTACTGCGGAATTTAGGGAAAATAAGAATAGATATGCGTCTCATCGTCATAATCGACTGCAAAAGTACAACATCCCGCGCACATTTGCAAGCATTCCGCCACTTAATATTGTCGTGCGACGCGTCAGGACTCCACATTCCGACACCAGAAACCACACGGGCCACGCCGGCGAGGGGATGCCGCGCGCAGGAGAGATTCTTGACAATATCGGCACTTCTTAATACAATAATCCACTTATGCCGAAAAAAACGACGGCAGCAGGGCGCGGAAAGGAAATATTTTCATACCTTTACCTCACGAATCACGGACGGAAATGAGAAAGAGAGTATTCCTTCTGCTCGCGGCCTTGACATGCCTGACGGGGACGGGCGTATGGGCGCTGCAGCCAAACGCCGAGGGGGTCTATGAGATAGGTTCCGCGCGCGACCTCATGGACTTTGCCGCGCTGGTGGGCAGCGGGAACTATAACGCCGATGCCTGCCTCACGGCCGACATCGACATGAGTTCCGTGTCGAACTTCACGCCCATCTCCCCCTCCACCGACAACAGCACAGCCTATCGCGGCATCTTCGACGGCCGGGGACACACGATAAGCAACCTGACCATCCACACCGATGCCGGCTTCACGGGCTACGTCGGGCTGTTCAGCTGTGTGTGCGGCACACTGCTGGAGAATCTCTGCATGAAGAACGTCTCCATCACCACAGACTCCCCCACCCCGGTGGCCACCGGTCCGCTGGTGGGGCGCAGCTCGTCGTCCGTCATCCAGAACGTGGCGGTGCTGGGTGTCAAACTCGACCTGAAGGCCCGCGGCGAGCAAACCACCGGATATGGTGGTGTCATCGGCTACGCATCAAGCAACACGAAATCGTTCATAAGCTACTGCTTCACGGACTATGAGACATGGGGCAACTGCGGTTCCAAGGCCACCATCACCGCCTGCTATGGAGGGGACGACGTGGCCACGATGGCTGCCGACGGCACCCTGTGCTACAAACTGAACCAAGGACAAGTGACCACCGTATGGTATCAGACACTGGGCAAAGACCCCTACCCCGTGATGAATGCCACACACAAGCAGGTGTACGACGCGGGCAAGATGTCGTGCGACGGCACACTGCTTGAAGGTACGCTCACCTACACGAACTCCCTCAATGCATCGGGACGCGCACCCCACGACTATGACCACGGCATCTGCCGCAAGTGTGGCTTCTGCGACCTCGAGTACAAGGAGCTGGTGGATGACGCCTACAATCTGGACGATGCACGCGACGTGCTGTGGTTCCAGACCATCGTGAACAACGGCAGGCGCACAGCCAATGCACGCCTCACAGCCGACATCGACATGAACGAGGTGAGCCACCAGTTCCGGCCCATCGGCAACATGAAATCGCTCTACTGCGGAACATTCGACGGACAGTTCCACACCATGAGCAACCTCCAGATAGACATGGAGGAAGACACCTTCGTGGGACTCATCGGCATTGCGGGTGCAGGCATGACGTTGAAAAACCTGACCTTCGACGCCTCATGCTCCTTCCGGGGCAACCGGCATGTAGGTCCTGTGGGCGGAAGCCTCTCGGGACAGCAGGGCGACGTCAGCATAATCAACGTGGGCAACGAGGGCAACGTATATGCCATCACCTCCGATGCCGGCGGCGTCATCGGACACAATCAGGGTTCCAGCGCCACCTTCCACATCCTCAACTGCTACTCCACAGGCACCATCGCCGGACCGAAGAGAAACGCCGCCATCGCCGCATGGATGGGCAACCAGGGTCGAGGCATGATGGCCGGATGCTGGTCCACGGCCCACGTCGAGAACCCGCAGGACGAGGCGCATTACCTCTATCGCTTCGACGGCGCCGACATCAGCCACGAGCGCCTATATGCCATGCACGGACAGCAGGGAACCATCGTGACGGACCGCCAGATGAAGAGCGGCGAGCTGTGCTGGCTGCTGAACGGGAGCACCATCTATGCCGCCCACTGGTATCAGACCATCGGCGAGGACCCCTACCCGCTCCCGAAGGCCGAGCACGGCCTGGTATATAAATACGGACAGAGCTATTACTCCGTCAGCGACGGCGGCGAGGACTTCAGCCTTTTCCGCAAGCGAATGATCGAGTCGGGCGACTATCTCAGCCTCATCGAAGAGAACCGCTACGGCACGGTGCGCACCCGGCTGGGATGGATGACAGCCCTCGTCCTGCTTGTCCTCGCCCTGCTCGCCGTCGCGGTGACAGCCATGCGTTCCTCGCGCCGCAGGGGACGCCAGCTGGGCCAGACCAACCAGCAGCTGCAGGCAGCCAACACACAGCTCGAGCAGACCTGCCTCGCGCTGGCGGAGGCCA
>JAILBW010000029.1 GCA_024680695.1 Bacteroidaceae bacterium | reverse complement strand
AAAAAACTTTGTGAAATTCGTCTGCCATAAAGAAAATTTCTGTAACTTTGTCTTCGGTGAACATAGCGATTATTGTTTGTACTACTTTGTAATTGAGCACTATAAAGGTACAACAATTTTCGCTAATCACCAAATTTACAGGCAATTATATTTCGTCGAACTCACGTTGATTACTTCTCCACAGCTGCCTGTGCGGCGGCTCCTGCTTGCTGTCGTAACTGCCTCTGCTTGCGCAAGAAAAATGCTTTTCTTGCCGTGATAAATCGACTTGTTTGCGCAAGTTTTCGCTGAAATTTCAGGCCTGTTTTGACGAAAAATTTTTTTGAAAATTGGCAAACAGCCTACATGCCTACATAACTTGCCTGTAAATTTCTGTAGTACAAAAAGTTGCAAAATTTCAAGCCTACATAAAGCCTACATAAAGCCTACATAGTGCCTACATACTTCATACATAAATTGGGTGGGCGTCCGAATGTAGGTTTTATGTAGGCTTTATGTAGGCTTTATGTAGGCTTGGATTCGCCGCAATCCCTTTATCCATGCGGGTTTCAAGCGTTTTTATGTAGGCATGTAGGCTGTTTGCCAATTTTCAAAAAAAAATTTCGCCGGAAAATGCGTTTTTTGCAGGTGATTCCAATGGAACATGAATATCACAGATGCTTTGCACTAAAGGCAAAGCGCCACTTCTTCGAAGATGTCGAGCGGGCTGCACTCGGGAATGAAAAGCAGAAACATTCGTTTTTGCTTTGTCATTCCGCTCGTTTGCACTATCTTTGCAGCATGAAAATGGGGAGAGCCATTTGGAAAGGTAACTAAAAAGACGATGAGGTCTTCGCTGAAAGATATTGCAGAACGCCTGAATGTTTCCATAGCCGCTGTGTCGTGGACACTTTCGGGACAGGGCGACAAACGCCGCATCGGGCGCGAGGTGCAGAAACGGATTATGGCCTACGCCGAGGAGATCAACTATCGGCCAAACTACATAGCAAAGGGGCTGCAGACGGGACAGACGAGGATTCTGGGACTGATTGTGCCGGACATTACGGACTCGTTCTATTCCTCCATAGCCCGACAGATGGAGATCGACGCCGAGGGAAGGGGCTATTCGCTGATGATATGCAGCTCCGAGGCCAGTCAGGAGAGGGAGGACAGACTGCTCTCGACGTTCAGGTCGAGGCAGATAGACGGCGTGGTCATAGCCTCCGTGGAGGTGTCGGACAGCAAGATGAAGGAGATTTTCGAGGAGTCGTTCCCCATCGTGACGTTCGACCGACTGCTGCCGAATACGCCCTACAACTCCATCATGATCGACAATGTAGAGGCAAGCCGCCATGTGACTGCCGCCATGATTGCTGCAGGGGCCAGGAGGATTGCGTTCGTCACGACAAACTCGCATCTTCAGGAAATGAAGGACCGCCGCAGGGGCTACGAGAAGGCGCTCAAGGAGGGGGGAATAGCACTGGACGAGGACTTGGTGTGCGACATCTGCTTCCAGGAGAAGGAGAAGGCGACGTTCGCCCTGTTCGACGAAATGCGAAGACGCTGTCCCGATGTGGACGGCTTCTTCTTCGCGACTCATGTGCTGGCCGTCGAGGCCTTCTACTACTTCCACGAAAGGGGCATCGACGTAAACGAGCGCTACCAGCTGGGCAGCATCCACAGCGAGAAGGCGCTCAAGGCGTTCGCGCCACAGATGAAGGTCACGAGGTTTCCGGTCGAGAACATCAGCCGCGAGGCCATCCGAATCGTGGTGGAGTGTATCCAGAGCTTCCATCGCGGCGAGTATCGGAAGCCCGAGCACCTGGTGCTGGCGTGCGTGGATTAGGTGATGGTGTGTGCTAATGTCAATATACTATATACGATGGTAAAGGTGAACCGACTTTTCAGACACATTCTATTGTGTGGCGGATTGCTCTTGGGAATGACTTGTTCCCGTACTGTCGCAGCCGATGACCTGAAGGCGATAAAGAGGAATTATCGCAATGTGCTTCTGAATCCGACGGACCCGACGGACCCGCTTTTTGTGGATTGGATTGAGTTTCAGAAGGAAAGGGGCGTCGACGTAAAGGCTACCTTCGACGTGGAGGCCATCGAGGCTTATCTTGCCAGGCAGAACGAGGACGGCTCGTGGACTGACGTGGACTATAACGACAAACAGCGTTCTGCATGGAGCCCAAGTATCCATTGCAGCCGTATAGAAGAACTTGCAAGACTGTATTACAAGGGACCTAAAGGCTACAGACACTCGAAGCGTATCAAGAAGGCCGTTCACAGAGCGATGGACTATTGGTTTACCACCAAACCGGTGTGTACCAACTGGTGGTTCAACGAGATTGGTGCACCGAAAATCTTAGGCGAAGCGTCTGTCATTCTGGAAGAACAGTTGAGCAAGAGTGAGTTGGAAGGTGCCGTCGAGGTGCTGAATCATTCCAGATTCAAGCAGACGGGGCAGAACAAGGTGTGGCAGGCCGGTAATGTGCTGATGCGGGCCATGCTGCAAGGGGATAGGGAACTGGTCAGGGCGGCAAGGGACACGATCGCGTCGGAAATAGTGCTTGGACACAGGGAGGGCATAAAGCCTGACTGGAGCTTCCATCAACATGGTCCGCAGCAACAGTTCGGTAACTACGGCTTGTCGTTCGTAAACATCATGGCCTCGTATTATAGGATCTTTAATGGGACTTCGTCTGCCTTCAGCCCTGAGCAGACGAACATCCTGACCTCTCTGCTCGACAGGGGGTATCGGTGGGCTGTCTGGAAACGGTTCATGGATGTTGCGTCCTTAGGCCGGCAAGTGATTCCCGATGCGCCTGTAAAGGGACACATTGCCTTGATTGACATCCAGCACGGAGAGAAGCCGCGGAATGCACAATATGAATATATCGTCCTGCCGACTGCGACAAAAGAGAAGGTCGGACGGTTTGACGTTAATTCGATCCAAGTCTTTCAGAACGACCAGACGGCCCAAATCGTCGGTGTCGAAGGCACAGACGAGTATTGGCTCTCTGTATTCCGACCAGGAACGTTTAGGATTGAAGGGGCCAGCGTCAATATCGATAAGGCCGGTGTCTATCATTTGAGGAAAGCGGATAACGGACTGCAGGTCCTGAAGTCGAATCCTTTCCGCATTACAAAGTAAGGGTCTAAAAAAAGTGAAGTAAGATAATGCAACAGAAAATCATCATCCTCGACTTCGGGTCGCAAACTACCCAGCTCATCGCCCGACGTCTGCGCGAACTGAACACCTTCTGCGAGATACTGCCGTACAACAAGTTTCCTGCCGACGATCCCGACGTGATTGGCGTCATACTGGGCGGCAGTCCCTACAGCGTCTATGACCCCGAGGCGTTCCATGCCGACCTGTCGCCGATTCTCGGCCGACTGCCTGTGCTGGGGATCTGCTACGGCGCGCAGTTCATTGCCTATACGAACGGCGGACGCGTAGAGGCCGCAGGGAGCCGCGAGTACGGACGGCAACGGCTGACAAGAATCGACAGGGAGTGCCCGCTGTTTCGGGGCTTCGACGAGGGCAGCCAGGTGTGGATGTCGCACGGCGATACGATTACGGCGCTGCCCGATGGAGGCTGCGTCGTAGCAAGCACTCCGCAGGTGGAGAATGCAGCCTACTGCATCCCTTCGTATCGTGGCGGCTGTCCCGTCTTCGGCGTGCAGTTCCACCCCGAGGTGTTCCATAGCGTGCAGGGTAGCCTGCTGCTGCAGAACTTCGTCGTGGACGTCTGCGGCAGCCGTCAGGACTGGTCGCCGGCCAACTACGTGGAGACCACCGTGGACGAACTGCGCCGCCAGATTGGCGCAGACCGCGTCATCCTCGGGCTCTCGGGCGGCGTGGACAGCAGCGTCTGTGCCGTGCTGCTCAACCGGGCCATCGGCAACCAACTGACGTGCATCTTTGTGGACCACGGCATGTTGCGGAAAGATGAGTTCGCGAGGGTGATGCAAGACTACGAGTGTCTGGGACTGAACGTGGTGGGCGTCGATGCGAGCGAGAGGTTCCTCACCGACCTGAAGGGCGTCGTAGAGCCCGAGGCAAAGCGTAAGATCATCGGGCGCGACTTCATCGAGGTGTTCAACGAGGAGGCCAGGAAGATAGTGAGCGGCGGGAATGGCAGTGGCTGCTGGCTGGCGCAGGGTACCATCTATCCCGATCGCATCGAGAGCCTGAACATCACGGGCAAGGTGATCAAGAGCCACCACAACGTGGGCGGCCTGCCCGAGGAGATGCACCTAAGGCTGTGTGAGCCGCTGAAGTGGCTGTTCAAGGACGAGGTGCGCCGCGTGGGACGCGAACTGGGAATGCCCGAGCACCTTGTCTCGCGCCATCCCTTCCCCGGCCCGGGACTGGCAGTACGCATCCTCGGCGCCGTCACGAGGGAGAAGGTGCGCACTCTGCAGGAGGCTGACGACATCTTCGTCCGCGGACTGCGAGAGTATGTCGATAGCGACGGACGGACGCTCTACGAGAAAGTGTGGCAGGCGGGTGCCATCTTGCTGAGCGATGTGCACAGCGTGGGCGTGATGGGCGACGAACGCACCTACGAGAACCCAGTGGCTCTGCGTGCCGTGACTTCCACCGATGCGATGACGGCCGACTGGGCCCATCTGCCGTACGACTTCCTGGCTCAGGTGAGCTCGGAAATCATCAACAGGGTGCGCGGCGTGAATCGCGTCTGCTACGACATCTCCTCGAAGCCGCCCTCGACAATCGAGTGGGAGTGAGAAGAGTCAGTTTTTGAGTAGCCTCTCCCCAACCCTCTCCTTTTGGCCTCTCCCCAACCCTCTCCTAAAGGAGAGGGGGCAAGGATGCTGAGGGACTTGTTCGCCGCCAGCCCCCCCTCCCCTCGGGGAGGGGTAAGGGTGGAGGGGGCTTTTTAACCCAGTCGGATGCTGAGGGGATGGGAAGTCTCCTCCTTTAGGAGGAGATTTAGAGGAGGCTCCCCCCAGCAGCGCCGCTCAGAATGGCGAGCAGGACGCGCAGAATTTCGATTTTTATTTGTTTCGTTTTTCATTTTTTTATGAGTTAAACCCCGTCGGGGTGGCAGACTACAGGCAGGGGCACCGCCCCTGCACAACAGTAGGACATAATAATAAGTGCCGAAGGTACGACAGAGAAACAATCTGATATAATGTAAATTGAACATTCTGCCGCACCTTCGGCGCGAAAGTTCAGTAAAATGACTGAGCCCACCTAAAAAGTGGGCTCAGTTTGTCAGTTCCCGAAAGTGAGGCGTCCGTCCTCGGCCTTGACGCGGATGGGGCGGTTGCGGTCGAGAGTGGTGCCGAGCAGGGCGCGGCTGAGGTCGTTGAGCAGCAGACGCTGGATGGCGCGCTTCACGGGGCGGGCACCGAAGTCGGGATCGTAGCCCTCGTCGGCGAGCAGTTGGATGGCCGAGTCTTCGACCTCGAGCGTGATGCCGTTGTGGGCGAGCATCGAGCGGATGCCCTCGAGCTGCAGTCCCACCACTTGCTTGATTTCGCCGTAGGTGAGGGGATGGAAGACTACCACCTCGTCGATACGGTTCAGGAACTCGGGGCGGATGGTCTTGCGCAGCAACTGCAACACCTCCTGGCGAGTGCGCTCGAAGTCGGCATCGGTCTTGGCCTCCTGGAAGAGCTGGCTGCCGAGGTTGCTGGTCATGATGATGATGGTGTTCTTGAAGTTCACCGTGCGCCCCTTCGAGTCGGTGAGGCGGCCATCGTCGAGCACCTGAAGTAGGGTGTTGAAGACATCGGGATGGGCTTTCTCAATCTCGTCGAAGAGCACTACCTGGTAGGGCTTGCGGCGCACGGCTTCGGTGAGCTGTCCGCCTTCGTCGTAGCCGACGTAGCCTGGAGGTGCGCCGATGAGGCGGGTGACGCTGAACTTCTCCTGATACTCGCTCATGTCGATGCGGGTCATCATCGTCTCGTCGTCGAAGAGGTAGTCGGCCAGTGCCTTGGCCAGCTCGGTCTTGCCCACGCCCGTAGTGCCCAGAAAGATGAACGAGCCGATGGGGCGCTTGGGGTCTTGCAGTCCGGCACGGCTGCGGCGCACGGCGTTGCTGACGGCCTGGATGGCTTCGTCCTGACCGATGACGCGGCGATGGAGTTCGTCCTCGAGGTGGAGCAGTTTCTCGCGTTCGCTCTGCATCATCTTGCTGACGGGGATGCCAGTCCAGCGCGATACCACGTCGGCGATGTCGTCGGGCGTAACTTCCTCCTTCACCATTGCCGCAGTGCCCTGAGCCTCGGCGAGTTGCGCCTGTATCTGCTGGATTTCCTGCTCGAGCTCCTGCAGCTTGCCGTAGCGAATCTCGGCCACGCGGGCGTAGTTGCCTTCGCGCTCGGCACGGTCGGCCTCGAAGCGCAGTTGCTCGATTTGCTGCTTGTTCTGCTGGATGCGGTTGAGCAGTTCCTTCTCGCCCTGCCACTTGGCCTTGTAGGCGTTCACCTCGTCCTGCAACTGTGCGATCTCCCGGCCGAGGCTTTCGAGTTTCTCGCTGTCGCCCTCGCGCTTGATGGCTTCGCGCTCGATTTCGAGTTGCTTCAGACGACGCTGTTTCTCGTCGAGTTCCTCGGGCACCGAGTCGCGCTCCATGCGCAGCTTTGCGGCTGCCTCGTCCATGAGGTCGATGGCCTTGTCGGGGAGGAAGCGTTCGGTAATGTATCGGGCCGAGAGTTCGACGGCGGCGATGATGGCGTCGTCCTGGATGCGGACGCGGTGGTGGTTCTCGTAGCGTTCCTTTAGTCCGCGCAGGATGCTGATGCTCGAGAGGGTGTCGGGCTCGTCGACCATGACGGTCTGGAAGCGTCGCTCGAGTGCCTTGTCCTTCTCGAAGTACTTTTGGTACTCGTCGAGTGTCGTGGCACCGATGCTGCGCAGTTCGCCACGGGCCAGTGCGGGCTTCAGGATGTTGGCGGCATCCATGGCGCCCTCGCTCTTGCCGGCACCCACCAGTGTGTGTATCTCGTCGATGAAGAGGATGATGCGGCCTTCGCTCTTTGTCACTTCGTTGACGACGCTCTTCAGTCGTTCCTCGAACTCGCCCTTGTACTTAGCTCCGGCCACCAGTGCGCCCATGTCCAGCGAGTATAGTTGCTTGTCTTTCAGGTTCTCGGGTACGTCGCCGCGCAGGATTCGATGGGCCAGTCCCTCCACGATGGCCGTCTTGCCGGTGCCCGGCTCGCCGATGAGGATGGGGTTGTTCTTCGTGCGTCGCGACAGAATCTGCAGTACTCGGCGTATCTCGTCGTCGCGGCCGATGACGGGGTCGAGTTTTCCTGCGCGGGCCTCGTCGACCAGATTGCGGGCATACTTCGAGAGGCTCTGGTAGGTGTCTTCGCTCGACTGCGACTTCACCCGCTCGCCACCACGCAGTTCGCCGATGGCCTTCTGCAGTTCCTTCTCGGTCATGCCCATGTCCTTGAGCATCTTGCCGGCGGTGCAGTTCACGGCGAGGATGGCTTGCAGGATGTGTTCGAGCGAGACGTATTCGTCGCCGTTCTTCTGTGCCAGGTCCTCGGCCTTTATCAGCACCTCGTTGGCCTCGCGGCTCAGGTAGGGCTCGCCGCCCGACACTCGGGGCAGGGAACCAATCTGTGCATCGACGGCTTGCTGGACGAGCGTGGGGTTCAGGCCCAGCTTCTGGAAGATGAACTGCATCACCTGTTCGCCCACCTTGAGCACTCCGCCCAGCAGGTGTTCGGGCTCGATGGCCTGCTGGCCCTGGCGCTGCACCCGGGCGACGGCCTCCTGCACCGCCTCCTGGGCCTTGATTGTAAATTTGTTCAGATTCATAGTGTGTTCTCCTTCTTTCTTGTTCTACATAGTGTTTGTAAGTCTCTCGGCCTCTCGCTGTGAGGAGAGGCGTCTGCCAGAGCCTCAACAAACAGAATGCGAGAATGAAACAGTGGGGTCAAGATGTCGCGAAAGAGGACAAAATGGCCGTCATCACTCCGTGTGGATGCTCTTCACCGGATTGTCCAGGGCTACGCGCAACGATTGTCCGATGATGGCGCAGAAGGCGACAAGCAGCGAGAAGAGGGCGGCCAAGAGCAGTGCCGGCCAGGGGAAGGCGATGTGGTGAGGGAAGTCCTCCAGATAGCGGTGAATGAGCCAGACGCTGAGGGGCATGGCGATGAGGATGGCCAAGAGGGTGATGAGCAGGAAACGGCGCACCAGCTGCCAGAAGGCGTTGCCTACGCTGGCTCCCATCACTCGACGCAAGGCAATGCTGCGGCGTTGCTGTTCGGTGTGGTAGAGTGCCATGGCCAGCAGGCCCAGTGCCGAGATGAGCAGGCTGATGGCGGTGAAGACGAGTATCATCTTCGTGGCATCCCTCTCCTTCTTCAGTGCCTCGTAAAGGTAGTCGTCCATGTATCGGGCGTCGGACTCCTTAGGCAGACCCTTCACTTCCAGCATGGTCTGCGAGTAGGTGTCGCGAATGGCCTTCAGCGCCTCGGCATGGTCGCCGCGGGTCTTGACGAGCATCATCCAGCTGAAGCCATCCTTGCCGATGATTTGTATGGCATTATGTACACCCTCGTCGAAGCGCCGGATTGCCGTGCCGCCACGGTAGTCGGCCACGATGCCGCATACATCATACTGAGGTTCGGCCACGCTTCCGCCGATGCCTGCATGCTCCGGAGAGAGGCCGTATGCACGTTTGCCTTCCTCGGTGAGCCAAATCTTGCCTGCCAGCGGCGCGCTGTATCGTTCCAGGACGCGGAAGTCCAGCATGCGGAAGGCTGTGGTGTCCAGCATGCATATCCAGATGTAGGACGAGGGATGCTTGTCGCCGGAGACGGTCACTCCGTTGTGGCTGCATGCGATGGGGGTGCCGCCGCATAGTCCCACGCTCTCCACCTGCGGCAGGGCCATGAGCCGTTCTTGAAGGAGAGGTTGTTTGTCGTCCAGCGAATAGGTGTACAGCATGACGATGTCCTCGGTGGAGTATCCTGTGGGCAGGGTGGCCAGATAGTGCATCTGCCATAGCATCGTCAGGGCTACGGCCACCAAGCAGGTGCTGATGATGTGCTGTATGACGAGGAAGAGCTTGGAGAGCATCATCTTGCTGCGCAGGCGGAACTCGCCCTTCACTACGTCCATCGGCGTGAAGCCCGCCGTGAGCACCGAGGGCATGATACTGCACAGACCACCGATGAGCAGTACGGCCAGGAGGCTGTAGGCCAACAGCCACGGGGAGGCCATGGGCGAGATGGAGATGGCTGTCTGCAACATCTCCTCGAAGAGGGGATGGAAGATGCAAGCCACACCCCAGCCGGCCAAGAGACAGCAGAGCGTGAAGAGCGCCGACTCGCGGAAGTAGCGCCAGATGATGCCGGCAGACGTCTCGCCCAGCAGCTTGCGCATGGCCATCTCGCGGGAACGCTTGCCGGTCTGGGCAACGGTAAGGTTGATGTAGTTGAAGATGGCTGAGAGCAGCAACACCAGCACGACGAGCAGCAGCTGGTCCACCGCAGTCCTGTCGCCTTTGCGCAGCTGGTCGCTCTCAATCGGGGAGAAGTAGAATTCATCCAATGGCGTGAGCGTGGAACCCCAGAGGAATGCCGAACCTTCGGACGTGCGGGAGTAGAAAGGCCAGTAGTCCACATACTTCTCCAGCAACTTCTCGGCTACCGCGTCGCTGTCCGCCCCCTTGGCCAGCGTCAGGAAGGTGGTGGAGGACCCGAAGTTGTCCATCGCCGGAAGCTGCGTTGCCGCGTATTCCATGCTCAGGAAGATGTCGGCGGGCTTGAAAATGTCCTTCGGCGTGAAATCCTCGAGGATGCCTGTCACCGTCTTCTGCCGGCCATTCAGCATGAGGGTGCGTCCCACCGGGTTCTCGTTCCCGAAGGCCTTGCGGGCGAAGGAGCGTGAGAGGATGACCTCGTCTTCGGCTGCCAGAATGCGCTCTCTCGCGCAGCCCTCTACCTTATAATTAAAGAAGGCGAGGAAATTGGTGTCCAGCGCGGCGGCCTGCGTTTCGTAATAGTCGGGGCCTATGGTGATGTCGGACTTGCTGCCGAACCGCACATAGCGAGTCCAGCGCTTTATCTCCGGGACCGACGGGAAGAACTCCTCGGCCGTGCCAAGGGTCATTCCGCTGTAGTCGCCCGCTCCCAGGACGTAAAGGTCGTGGCAAAGTGGTTGGTCGCTCGCCACGGTGAACTCAGTATGGGCATACGAAGTGAGGAGGATAACGAAACCCAGTGAAACGGCCAGGCCGAATGCCTGTATGGCCGAGTACAGCTTGTTGCGGGACAGGAAGGTGAGGTAGCTTTTCATACGTTTCTTCGCTTTGTGAATGTGGTGCAAAGGTATGCCTTTTTCCGCATTCGACCATCGTATTTTGGGCTACGGAGGCAAGGTTGTATGAAAATTAGACATTCTATTGTCTAAAAATTAGACACTCCTCTGTATGATTGTCGGACACTCCGATCAGCTGGACCATCTGCTCCAAAACAGACCATCCGCCTTCGGCATGCCGAAAGCGGATGGTAGAAGTGTGGCCGGTAGGGGCGGTTACAGCTGTTCGCACTCCTTCAGCCAAGAGGCTGACGAGGCATCGCTGGGCATGCGCCAATCGCCGCGGGGCGACAGGGAACAGCTGCCCACCTTGGGTCCGTCGGGTAGGCAGGAGCGCTTGAACTGTTGCGAGAAGAAACGGCGGCAGAAGGTTGTGAGCCAATGTTTTATCGTATCGTCGTCGTAGCTGCCCGCAAAGGCTTGCCGTGCAAGGAAGAATATCTTGGCGGGACGTTCGCTGCGCCGAAGGAGATGATAGAGGAAGAAGTCGTGCAGTTCGTAGGGACCCACGAGGTCCTCTGTCTTCTGCTGGATGTTGCCCTGTGCGTCGGCGGGCAACAGCTCGGGACTGATGGGAGTGTCGACGATGTCGCGCAGTACATTGCGAGTGGGTTCGTCGTCGGTTCGTCCAGCCACCCAGGCGACGAGATGGCGAACCAGTGTCTTGGGCACACCGGCGTTCACACCGTACATCGACATGTGGTCGCCGTTGTAGGTGGCCCAGCCGAGTGCCAGTTCGCTCAGGTCGCCTGTGCCGACGACGAGGGCGCCTTCCTGATTGGCAACGTCCATCAGAATCTGTGTGCGCTCGCGCGCCTGACTGTTTTCGTAGGTTACATCATGCACTGCCATGTCGTGCCCGATGTCGCGGAAGTGCTGGGTGCAGGCGTCGCGGATGGGAATCTCGCGTACGGTGATATTCAGCAGTTTCATCAGCTGCAGGGCGTTGGTGTAGGTGCGGTCGGTGGTGCCGAAGCCTGGCATAGTGATTCCCACGATGCCCTTGCGGGGGAGCGAGAGGCGGTCGAAGGTGCGGGTGGCGACGAGGAGTGCCAATGTGCTGTCGAGTCCGCCGCTGATGCCCACTACGACACTTGAGCAGTGGGTGTGTTGCAGGCGTTTGGCCAGTCCCTCGGTCTGGATGCTGAAGATTTCTTCGCAGCGCTCGTCGAGCTGAGTGCCGGTGGGTACGAAGGGCATGGGGGAAATGCTGCGGCTGAGGCAGGGGAGTGGGCGCGGAGCGACGGAAGCTGTCGAAATGATGTATGGCTCGGTGTCGCGCAGGATAGCGGCTGCGGCAGCGAATGTGGTGTTTGTGCGCCGTTCGGCACGCAGATGGTCGATGTCGATTTCCGTCGCTATCAGTTGTGGCTCGAGGCTGTGGCGCACTCCCTCACGGATGAGGTG
>JAILBW010000026.1 GCA_024680695.1 Bacteroidaceae bacterium | reverse complement strand
GAACCGCAGTTGGTCGGGTTCTTGGGATTCTCACGGTTGCCCGTAACAACTTCACCTACTACCCAGCACGAATTGATGGTCACGGGAACCGAAGCAGACCAACCGCCGCCGATGAAGCCAGATACGTTCTCGCCCTCGCCGCTTATATTGGCCATGTTACCGATGTTCTCGAAGAGCGCACCGCCACCATCGTGGTTACCGATGAGGCCCACCTTCTGTGCACCGGTGATGGAGCAGGTGGCATCCAGGATGAAGTTCTTCAGCACCACGTTGGCACCTGTCCTGAACATACCGAAGTCGCTCTTGTCGGGCTGGTTGAGCACCATGTTGCTGATGATGTGGTTCTGTCCGTCGAATTCGCCAGTAAATCTGGTCGAGCTACCGATGGGAGCCCAGTCGTCAGCCACGCCGGTAAAGTCGAGGTTGGCCGTCAGACGACCCTTGATCTTGGGATCGGTCTTTGCCAGCTCGGCAAAGCGCAGGAAGGTTTCTATATTGGAGATTTCATACCATCCGTCCTCGGCGGGAACCCACTGTCCGCAGACGATGCAGAGGCCGGTGTTGGGATCAATCTGGTGAGGTTTCTGTGTGAAGCCCGTATTCTCGTTCGAGTAGCCGAAGTCACCGCCGTCAGAGCCGTCGCAGTTCTTGGTTCCTACCTTATATACAAAGTCGGTACCCTGCAGCGTAGGCTTCGGATCGGTGCCGAGAGTCTGATGCCATGCGGGGTTCTCGATACCCTCGTTCAGACCGAAGCAGAGAGCACCGCTGGCTACGTCTTCAGCAGTAATGATAGGTGCCTGCGTACCCCTCATGGCAAAGCAGTTAACCAGTTTTACACTGGCGCCACTGCTGCCGGCACGCGACATCAGCGATGCATCGGTGCTTTCCGAGATGCTCCAGCAGCTCGTAAGCGTGAACTGGTTGGATCCGCACCAAGCGCTGATGAATGCAGAGCTGGCGCCGGATACAGTACCCTCGAACCAGCAGTTCGTAATCTCACCCTTGACACCACCTGCACAGTTGCCGGTAATACCGCCGACACCTGCATCGCTGTCGCCACCCTGAGTTGTCGGAACGGCAGCCACGTTGGCAGCACTACCCAGATTCAGCAACTTCACGGGAGCACCTGCACCGACACCGTAGGCATAGCCCATGATGCCGCCGATCTTCTTGCGGCCATAGAAGCTGCAGGTCTCGTCGGTGAACAGGTTCTTTATCACCGAGCCCGGGCCTACCATTCCGAAGAAGCCTACGCCTTCCCTGTCAGGCATATCGACGATCAGGTTCTTGATCTTGTGATACTGTCCGTCGAACGTACCGCGATACATGTTGTAGTAAGCGCCTCTGCCAGTTACACCAATCATGGGCCACTCGCTCACGCCGCTCATGTCGATATCGTTCGTCAGCACAGCGTCCACGTCAAGATTCGTGGCATTTACAAACAGGGCGAACCAGTTCAGCTGGTCGGCCGTGCCAATCTGATAGACGCCGTTGACGGGAGTCATAAAGTCGGGCTTGTAGGTGCCGCAGACGGAGCACTTGTAGCCGTCGAAGGTGTGTGCCGAAACTGCGGGATCATTCGTGTAGCCCGTGGGCTCTGTACAGCTGCCTACTGGATATACCTTCTTCGTGGAGAGGGGATTTGGCGTTGCCTCGCTGGCGAGGTCCTGACCCCATCCCAGCAGGTAGGCAATCTTACCGCTTGCCAGATCCTCGGCTGTCGTGGTGAAGCTGCCGACAAGCTGCCTGTCTTCCTTATAGTCGTTTGCTCCAAAGTTAGCCTCCTCGTTGTAGAGGCAGTAGCTGTTGTCCACGCGCGAGCAGTTGCGGGCAAACGCGGTACTACTATTACCGCATGCCGTACCCTCGGCCACAGCAACCACCAGACAGTTGGAGACCGTGTTGGTGCCGTCCGACCATCCCATGATACCGGCAAAGTTGGTGGCCGTCTCGCTCGTAAACTTACCTGCGAAGAAGCAGTTGGTAATGGCGCCACCGGTGTAGCACTGACCTACGATACCGGCGCTGCTGCAGCTACCAGACTTGGTGCTACTGATGGTTGCATCGGAGTAGCAGTGGTCGATCCAACCATAGTTGTTGAAGGCGATGGATGCCACGTTGTCGAGCGGCGAAGTGATGGTTCCGCTCACGCCCAAGTTCTTGACTACGCCAAGCACCTTGTAGAAAAGCGCTGAATTGACGCCCTTCGTATCGGCGCCCTTGAAGTCGACGGTCACCTTATGACCCTGGCCGTCAAAAGTGCCATTGAACGTTGGGTTACCGATCTGCACAGAGTTGGCCGTGTAGTCAATGTCGTTCAGCAAAACGGCATTGGCACTGGCCTCTCCGCCATTCACCAGTGCTGCGAAGTCCGCAAGGTCCTGCGCAGTACTGATCTGATAGACGCCATCCTTCTGGTCGAGCGCCCACGCATTCATTCCTGCCATGCATAGGAACATGGTTAGGAGAAGAGTAAATTTGCGTTTCATTCTCATGTTGTTTAAGGGTTAATAAATAAGTTGTTGCGTTGTTGTTACAATTGTCGTCGTTTTCGCTTTTTCGGCCCCAAAAGCACGATATTATGTGGATTTCGGGCCTTTTCGGATGTAAATTTACACATTTTTCCTTCTGTAGCAGGCATTTCACTTGTTAAAAAACCTTAAACCACACTTATACTACCGTTTCTGGCACGCCAGACAGTATCTTCTTCGATAGTGAATCCGCAAAGACACGGCATCCCGTTCCCCCTTTTGGACACAACAAATTGGGAACCTGTATTAAACTCATGCAAAATGAGTGAGTGGGACGAATAACAAGCTCGCCTGATTTTTTCACTCGCTCTTTCTGATTCCCAATGGCCACATAGTTAAACGCTGCCACCAGACCTCTACTCTCTATGGAGAGGGGTCGGGGGGAGAGGCTTTTACCATGCAGGGTAATGTACTCGGCCAGCTGCATAATGTCTTGAATTTGTCATATAGCAGTGTAGGGTGCGCCTTGGTGCTGGTGATGTCAGTCTTCTTCGTGCCGAGTTTGTCACTACTAACAGCGACGCCGCACTCAATCACAGCTACAACGTTTTAATTACTAAATACTTATTTGCCACTTTCACATCTCCCTCGAATGTGCGCTCCGTGCAGCCTTCTGCAGGCAGTCGCGCGGCGGCCCGCGATCCCTTTTGTTTGCTGTCGCAAAGGGACCCACGACAGCCCGCACCGGGAGCCGTGACGTGCAGTTTTTTACCGATAAGGATATTTAAGTTTCTTAAGCGTTTGCAAGTGTCATGGATTTTCCGTATGCATATAATGGAGATGCACAGAATTCGGAGTGTAAACGGACATGGATTTAGCGGATCGGATAGGACAGGCAAGCCTCATCGCCCCAGTACTTGACCCAGTCGCTTTGCTTCCCAACGCTCAAATACTTACTCGCGTTGCTCCCATAGAGAGGGGATGGGGGTGAGGCGTTGCCTGTGGTCTGCCGTCCCGTCGGAACTTTAGGCTATTTGATGCCCAGGGGGACGCATATATTGTCCCACTCCTTTTCTAAATTTTCCATTTGCAAAATGCAAAATGCAAAATCCGTGGAGACCGGTTGCTTGCCGAGCCTCAGAATTGCTCCAAATAATAGATGCGGCGGGCCGTGTCGGGGTGTGTGCTGAAAAGGCTGTTCATGAAGCTCGTGAAGCCGGAGAGTCTGAGCTTGGGGTGGATGATGAAAAGCTGTGCCACATCCTGCCTATCGACCTCACTCAACGCTGG
The DNA here is from genome assembly GCA_024680695.1 of Bacteroidaceae bacterium. GTDB lineage: Bacteria > Bacteroidota > Bacteroidia > Bacteroidales > Bacteroidaceae > Physcousia. The sequence goes on along the minus strand of JAILBW010000026.1, from coordinate 8,985 downwards.
GTCGGCACTAATCTTGCGCAGAGCCGAGGCAAGAGCCAGCGGATTGCCACACAACTCAGCACCGCCGGCATCGGCCATGTATTCGCGCTTGCGGCTGATGGCAAAACGGGTGATGAGCGTGAAGAAGTAGCCGATGGCTGCCAGCACTGCGGCCACCAGCAGCACGACGATAACGCTCACGCCGTTGCCTCCACCTCGGGAACTGCTGCGGCTGCTGCGACGGTCGCCCCAGATGAAGGTGTTCCAAACCATGCGCAGGGCAAGGCTCATCAAGGTGCTCATAATGCCCACGAAGATAATGGAGACGATGAGGAGTCGCGTATCACGATTGCGGATGTGGGTGAGTTCGTGGCCGATGACGCCTGCCAGTTCCTCATCGTCGAGCAAACGGCACAGGCCGGTGGTCACCGTCACGGTGTAGCTCCCGCGGTCGATGCCGCTGGCAAAGGCATTGAGCTGCGGGTCGTCGATAATGTTTATCTTGGGCATATCCATGCCGCATGTCATCGTGAGGTTTTCCACTATATTATATACGCGCGGATTCTCGCGACGTTCCAGTGGGCGGGCACCGGTGGCACGCCGAATCATGGCCGTATTGGCAAAATAGGAGATAAGGAACCATACTCCCACGATGCCCAGCACCCATGGCAGTATGGCCTGCATCTCGTAGTTTACGTAGTTCCAATCGACAGTCTCCACTTGTCCATATTCGGGATCGCTCACGCCCAGCATGTTCACCGCGACGAGGAAAGCATAGACCGTACCCAGCAGGATGCAGGGAAAGAGTGCCAGTAGCAGGAGGCTCAGGAAATTGTTTCGCCACTGCTGGGTATGGATGCCTACGTAATGCATTTCTTTAAAGGTTCAAATGTTCAAGAGAGCCTCACCTCCGACCCCTCTCTGGGAGAAGGGAGCGATGAGGGCGAAATGTTCAATGGTCAATGTTCAATGCCGTTCTTCCTTTATCAGAACTTTATCTCGGGCGCCTGCTCGTACTGGGCACGCTCCATCTGCGGCACCTCGAACATCGGCTCGCGGTGGAAACCAAACATTCCGGCGAAGAGGACAGCGGGGAAGTGTTGCACAGCCGTGTTCAGCTCCTTGGTGGCGCTGTTGAAGAACCTACGCGTTGCGGCCAGCTTGTTCTCGATGTCGGAGATTTCACCTTGCAGCTGCAGGAAGTTTTGATTGGCCTTCAGGTCGGGATAAGCCTCGACGGAGACCTTCAGGCCTGCCAGCGCACTGCTGAGGGCATTCTCGGCCTCGATCTTGTCGTTGATGGTTGTGGCGTTCATGGCTGCCGTACGCGCCTGAGTGATGCGCTCGAGGAGGCCCTTCTCATGCTCGGCATAGCCCTTCACGGAGGCTACCAACTGCGGGATGAGGTCGTGACGCTGCTTCAGTTGCACATCGATGTTGGCAAATGCATTCTCTCGATTGTTGCGAAGCGAAACCAAGTTGTTGTAGATGCCAATGATTGCCAGCACCAGCACAACGACTACCACAATAAGAACAATAACTCCAGTACTCATAATAGTTCGGTTTTAGAATGAATAATCCATGATTCTACCTTGTTTGCAGTGCGAAGTTACAACTTTTTCCACGAACTACGTTAAAAAACGCCCTACTTTTTTATTTTTTTAACCGTTTCGTGCTATTATATCGAAAAAAAACGCTATCTTTGCGTGCTTCAAAGCACGCTAAGCAAAAAGTGGACTATGAGACAACTGAAAATAACCAAGAGTATTACCAGCCGCGACAGTGCATCGCTGGACAAGTATCTGCAGGAGATTGGTCGTGAGACCCTGCTCACGGTGGACGAGGAAGTGGAACTGTCGCAGCGCATCCGCAAGGGAGACCGTCAGGCATTGGACAAACTGGTGCGCGCCAACCTGCGCTTTGTGGTCAGCGTGGCCAAACAGTACCAGAATCAGGGCCTCTCACTGCCCGACCTCATCAACGAAGGCAACGTGGGACTCATCAAGGCCGCCGAGAAGTTTGACGAGACACGCGGATTCAAGTTCATCAGCTATGCCGTTTGGTGGATACGCCAGACCATCCTGCAGGCCCTGGCCGAGCAGAGCCGCATCGTGCGCCTGCCACTCAATCAGGTAAGCGCAGTGAACAAGATAAGCAAGGCCATGACGAAGTTCGAGCAGGAGCATGAACGCAAGCCCAGCGCTGACGAACTGGCCGAATTGGTGAACGAGCTGCCAGAGAAGATCAATGACAGCCTGCGAGCCAGTGGTCGCCACGTCAGCGTGGATGCCCCCTTCATCGAGGGCGAGGAGAACAGCCTGCTCGACGTGATGGTCAACACCGACTCGCCGATGGCCGACGTGACACTCGTCAAGGAAAGCCTGAACACCGAGATTGCTCGGGCACTGAGCCAGCTCAACGAGCGCGAGAAGGATATCGTCGAGATGAGTTTCGGCATCAACCATCAGGAGATGACGCTCGAGGAAATCGGCGAACGCTTCGGACTTACCCGGGAGCGCGTACGCCAGATCCGCGAGAAAGCCATCCGAAAACTGCGTCTCGGCAACCGGAACAGCCTCCTGCGCTCTTATCTGGGATAATATGTTTCGCACTGCATCCCTCCCCTTCTGCATGCGCGCCACACACTCCATCTGTGCGGCGCGCATGCTTTTCTTTACACGAAAAGTCACGCTTGTCAATAAATTGTTGCATTTTTGGCCTCTGTCAAAGGCACTTCCGTCCGGCTATGTCAAACAAAAGCAACGCTTTTCTTTGCATTTCGCTCACTTATTCGTACCTTTGCAGCCGATTTGGGCTCCTAATGAATAGCACTTTAAAATAGTTCGCAACAAAAAACAATTAAAGAAACATGCGACAACTGACAAACGAAGAAATCACACGCCTGGAGCAACAGGGCTGCACGGCAGAAGATTGGACACAGGTAACGGTGGACGAAGGATTCTCCACCGAGTACATTCGCTACGTGGAATTCTACGGGCATGTAGCATTGGGACGATACGACAACGACGTAGAAATCGGTGAAGGATTCTGTAAGCATAGCGGCATTCGACATGCCTGCCTGCGCGACGTAACCATCGGCAACAACTGCCTTATCGAGAATATCGGAGGACGCATCAACAACTATCGCATCGGCGACGAATGCCTCATATCGAACGTTTCCGTCATTGAAACACGCGCCGACGCCTCGTTCGGCGAGGGAAGCATTATCTCGGTCCTCAACGAGGTGGGCAACGGCAATGTGATGATTTTCGACGGACTGAACTCACAGATTGCCTCCATCATGGTCAAGTATGAGCATGATCAGGTCTTCACCGATGCCATCCGCACAATGGTGCGCCACGACATCGAACGCAAGAAACGCAACGCCGACCCCTATCGCGGCATCGGCAACATCGGACGTAACGTGCGCATCCTGAACACGAAAGAAATCATCAACTGCCACATCAGCAACCAATGTGAAATCAACGGTGCAGCACGCCTCTACGACTGCACACTGAAGAGCGACCCCGATGCCGCCGTCTATATCGGCACTGGCGTAATCTGCAAGGACTCTGTAATATACAACGGAAGCAGCATCACCAACAATGCCAAGCTGGAACGCTGCTTCGTGGGCGAGGCTTGCAAGATTACCGACGGCTTTACTGCCGAGAACAGCCTCTTCTTTGCCAACTGCTACATGTCGAACGGCGAGGCCTGCGCTGCCTTCTGCGGCCCCTTCTGCGCCAGCCACCACAAGAGTTCACTGCTCATCGGCGGCATGTTCTCGTTCTACAACGCCGGGTCGAACACGAACTTCTCCAACCATGCCTATAAGATGGGTCCCATGCACTGGGGCATCCTCGAGCGCGGCACGAAGACGGCAAGTGGAGCCTATATCCTCATGCCGGCCACCATCGGCACCTTCTCGGTCTGTTTCGGGAAACTGATGTATCACCCCGATACGCGCAAGTTGCCCTTCTCCTACCTCATCGCATACGGCGACGAGATGGTGCTTGTCCCCGGCCGCAACCTGACCACCGTCGGTCTGTACCGCGACATTCGCAAGTGGCCGAAGCGCGACAAGCGCCTGCAGGGCGGGAAGAACAGTCTGGTAAACTTCGACTGGCTCTCACCCTTCTCGGTCGGCGGCATCATGGTGGCAAAACGCACACTGGAGAGCCTGCGCGAAGTGTCGGGCGACGTGGCACGCTACAATTTCCACGACTACGTCATAAAAAACTCGTCGCTGAAGAAAGGCATCAAATACTACGACATTGCCCTGCGCATCTACATGGGGGCAGTGATGAAACGCCACAAGCTGGAGAAGCCGCGGTCGAAGGTGGGCACTGGCAAGTGGAGCGACCTGAGCGGACTGCTTATCCCTCTATCCGAAGAACAGCGTATCGTGGATGCCATCAAGAACGGACAGATCGACAGCATACAGCAGATTCGTGAGGAGTTCCGTCAGGCACACGAAAACTATAGCGAATACCGCTGGGCATGGAGCTATCGCCTCATCTGCGAATACTACGGACTGGACGAGATACGCCCCAAGGACGAGGAACGAATCCGTCAGGACTACATCTCCGCCCGTCGCGCTTGGATTGCCGAGATACGCAAGGATGCCGAGAAGGAATTCGAGCTGGGCGATGTCGATGAGGAGACGCTGAAGGATTTTCTGGCACAGCTGGATCAGGAGGTCGAATGGGAAAACCTAAAGTACGACATGTAACGAAACGATGCGCAAGGCATGCCCGTCCCCTGAGAGATTAACAAGGACAAAAACCTTATCATACAGAATAGACTAAAACACAAAAAAAAATGAAAAAGAATCTGGAGACCATCTGCATTCACGGCGGATGGAAGCCTACCAAAGGCGAGCCACAACAGCTGCCCATCTATCAGAGCACAACGTTCAAGTACGACACGAGCGAACAGATGGCACGCCTCTTCGACCTGAAGGACGAGGGCTACTTCTACACCCGTCTGGCCAATCCCACCAACGATGCCGTCGCACGCAAGATTGCAGCCCTCGAGGGTGGTGTGGGCTGTGTGCTCACCAGCAGCGGACAGGCGGCCTCGTTCTATGCCGTCTTCAACATCTGCGAAGCCGGTGACCACATCGTGAGCACGAATGCCATCTACGGCGGGACTTACAATCTCTTTGCCGTGACGCTCAAGAAACTGGGCATCGAATGCACCTTCGTGGATGCCGAATGGAGCGACGAGAAGATCGAAGCCGCCATACGGCCCAACACCAAGTGCATCTTCGGCGAGAGCATCAGCAATCCCGGAGGAAACATCCTCGACATCGAACGCTTTGCCCGGATTGCCCATACTCATGGCATTCCCCTCATCGTGGACAACACCTTCCCTACGCCCATCAACTGCCGACCGTTCGAGTGGGGTGCCGACATCGTTACGCACAGCACCACGAAGTATATGGACGGGCATGCCACACAGGTGGGCGGTGCCGTAGTCGATAGCGGAAACTTCGACTGGGAGGCGCATGCCGACAAGTTCCCTGGCCTGACGCAGCCCGACGAAAGCTACCATGGACTCACCTACGCCACGGCATTCGGCAAGATGGCCTACTGCACAAAGCTTGTCAGCCAGCTGATGCGCGACCTGGGCAGTATTCCATCTCCCCACAACGCCTTCCTGCTGAATCTGGGTCTCGAGACATTGCATCTGCGCATGGCGCGGCATTGTGAGAATGCCCAGAAGGTGGCCGAATGGCTCGAGGCACAGCCGCAGGTGGCATGGGTGAACTATGCTGGTCTGCCTTCGAACAAGTACCATGCTTTGGCACAGAAATACATGCCCAACGGCTCGTGCGGAGTCATCGCATTCGGACTTCGCGGTACGCGCGACGATGCCATCCGCTTCATGGATGGGCTGGATTTCATCAGTATTGTTACCCATGTGGCCGATGCGCGCACCTGTGTCCTGCATCCCGCAAGCCACACCCACCGCCAACTCTCCGACGAGCAGTTACGCGAGGCTGGAGTGGCTCCCGACCTTGTGCGCCTCTCTGTAGGCCTGGAGAACGTCGAGGACATCATTGCCGACCTGCAGCAAGCCATGAACAAGATGTAATTATCAGAACTCCATTAATAATATGAAAGCACGGATCTGCCTGTTGTACTCTCTTGTGTGTCTGACGGTTGCCGCTCAGGATATCACAAATCCCGTGTGGCGCATGAACTGGCCAGACCCCACGGTGTGGCAGGGCGAGGACGGCTCGTACTGCTGCATGGCGACGAATCCGCGCCGCATGCTACGCAGCACCGACCTTTTCCACTGGAGCATCGACGACCGTTCGCCCATCGACTCCACATCGTGGCAAACCATCCAAGGCATTGCACGGAATTTCTGGGCACCAGACGTTGCCGTCGTAGCTGGCCGACGCATGCTCTACCTGACACTCTACAATAGCGCCGAAGATAGCAACATCGGCGTGTTCCGGCAGGAGAGCGACGGACAATTCCACTTTCTGCGACTACTCACCCGTAGCCGCGAGACCGGCATCGATGACACCATCGACCCCGAGGTGGTCACCGACCCGGCCACGGGGCGTGTATGGCTCTTCTTCGGTAGCGTAGGCGGAATACATCGTGTGGAGCTCACAGCTGATGGTACTGCGCTGAAGGAAGGTGCCACCTATGTCCATGTGGCTGGGAAGACCATTCGCGAAGATCATTCGCGTAGCCAGGTCTTCGAAGGGAGCTACCTCCACCGGCACGGACGATACTGGTACCTCTTCGTCAGCTCTGGCCATTTCGGTGATCACACCTATCGCCTGCTTGTGGGCCGAAGCAAGTCGCTCACCGGCATCTTTCGCGACCGCAAAGGGAAGCCTTTGGCCGAGGGATATGCCACGCCCGTCATCACCAGCGACAAGGATGACTACTTCTATGGTCCCGGGCATTGCGGCGAGATCTTCACGGCCCAGGATGGCAAGGAGTACATCTTCTACCACTGCCACAATGCCGGTACACGGCAACACGGCAGCCGTCCCATGATGATGCAGCAGATTTTGTGGGACAAGAAGGGTTGGCCTTATGTCGAAGGCGGAAAGCCTGCGCCCGTAGTGTCCCAACCATTGAGTTACTAAGCATTGGACATTGACGCTAACCGCTCGCTCGGCTTTGCCGCTTGCCATCGCAGGGACGCAAGAACCACCTTTAACCCTTAACCTTATATTCAATAACAAAATGAACAAGAAAATTGCAGTAGCTGGTACAGGCTACGTAGGACTGAGCATCGCTACATTGCTCGCACAGCACAACACCGTCACCGCTGTCGATATCATCCCCGAGAAAGTGGATAAGATAAACCACCGAATATCGCCCATTCAGGATGAGTACATCGAAAAATACCTAGCCGAGAAGCCACTCAACCTCACGGCAACCCTCGATGCACGCAAGGCATACGCCGACGCCGACTTTGTGGTGATTGCCGCTCCAACGAACTACGATCCGAAGACCAACTACTTCGACACACACAACATCGAAGACGTCATCGATATCGTGCTCGAAGTGAACCCTTCGGCCACCATGGTCATCAAGAGCACCATTCCCGTGGGCTACACGGAGGGAGTGCGCCAAAAGTTCTCGTATCGCGAACGTCAGGCCGACGGCACAATGAAGGTCGTGGTGCCCAATATCCTCTTCTCGCCCGAGTTCCTGCGCGAGAGCAAAGCCCTCTACGACAACCTCTATCCCAGCCGCATCATCGTTGGATATCCCGCCGGCGACGAGACTATGAAGGCCCAGGCACACGAGTTTGCAGCCCTCCTCGAGGAAGGTGCCATCAAGGAAGACATCAACATCCTCTTCATGGGACTCACCGAGGCCGAGGCCGTAAAGCTCTTTGCCAACACCTACCTGGCTCTGCGCGTGAGCTACTTCAACGAACTGGACACCTACGCCGAGCTGAAAGGGCTGGACACTAAGGCAATTATCGAAGGCGTGGGACTCGATCCGCGCATCGGCACTCACTACAACAACCCCTCGTTCGGCTACGGCGGCTACTGCTTGCCCAAGGACACCAAGCAGCTGTTGGCCAACTATGCCGCTGTACCCCAGAACATGATGTCGGCCATCGTGACGAGCAACGCCACCCGCAAGGACTTCATTGCCGACCGAGTGCTGGAGCTGGCCGGCGCTTACAGCTCGAACAGCCAATGGGATTCGACCAAGGAGCAAAAAGTGGTCATCGGTGTCTATCGCCTGACGATGAAGTCCAACTCGGACAACTTCCGCCAGAGTGCCATCCAAGGCATCATGAAGCGCGTCAAGGCAAAGGGAGCCACGGTGATTGTTTACGAGCCGACCATCGAGGACGGAGCTACCTTCTTCGGCAGCCTTGTGGTCAACGATCTGGAAGCCTTCAAGAGGCAGTCGAAGGCCATCATCGCCAATCGCTACGATTCATGCCTCGACGATGTGAAGGAGAAGGTCTATACCCGCGACATCTTCCGCCGCGACTAAGCGTTCCCCCACTCCCCAATCGGTCCACTTTGTCCGACAGAGGGCAGACGGGGGGAAATACATCCGGACAATCCAAGCAATCCGTGTTTGAGAAGAGGGCGAGAGGAGAAAAGTCTCTCGCCCACGAAAAAGCAGCCGAGACCTCATTCTCTCGCGCGTGCGGGCGCGCGCACTTAGAGTTTTTTGCAAAAAAAACTGCTTTGCTTACACCCCTATGTGATAATCTTCGTTCATACAGAGATTTACATAGGTGTAAGTTTTGGTGTAAGCAAGGCAAAAGGTGTAGGTTTTTCTTGCATTTTTGCGCTTTTTTTGTCTCCCGTCACGCCAGAGTAACAGGCGAGTATCGCTGCGTTCTTCCACAAGAAGGGCATCACACAGGAGCCTGCCTACGACACTACGACCTGGGATTACTATTCCCACAGCCCGTAGCGAGACGTTTTCCCACACGTGGGAAAGCGTTTTCCCATGCGTGGGAAAATGGTTTGTCGCGCGTGGAAAACCGCTTTGT